>CAZEPK010000076.1:0-16362 GCA_964514085.1 uncultured Nocardioides sp. | reverse complement strand
CGCGGCGAGTGCGGGCAGCGCTCGAGCATCCGGCGCGGATGCATGTTGGAGCCGTAGGCGGCGTACAGGGGCACCCGGGGAGCGTAGTGCCCCTCGCGGGCCACGCTGCCCGGGCGTTCACGCGGTGCGGCTGCGCTGGCAGCGAACACCGGTTCCGGCCGCACTAGGCTGGACGGGTGAGCGATACGCACTTCGATGTCCTGGTCCTCGGCGCCGGCCCCGGTGGCTACGTCGCGGCGATCCGCGCGGCCCAGCTCGGCAAGAGCGTCGGGATCGTGGAGGAGAAGTACTGGGGCGGGGTCTGCCTCAACGTCGGCTGCATCCCCTCGAAGGCCCTGCTGCGCAACGCCGAGCTGGCGCACATCATCACGCACGAGAAGAAGACGTTCGGGATCGAGGGCGACGCCACGATGGCCTACGGCCCGACCCACCAGCGCAGCCGCAGCGTGGCCGAGGCCAGCGCCAAGGGCGTGCACTACCTGATGAAGAAGAACAAGATCACCGAGATCGACGGCTGGGGCACCCTGACCGGGAGCCGGGACGGCAAGCACGGCGTCAGCGTGGACAAGGACGGCGCCACCTCGTCCTACACCGCGACCGACGTCATCATCGCCACCGGTGCGAAGGTGCGGATGCTGCCCGGGATGTCGGTGAGCCAGAACGTCGTCACCTACGAGGAGCAGATCCTCGACGCCGACCTGCCGGGCTCGGTGATCATCGGCGGCTCCGGCGCGATCGGCGTGGAGTTCGCCTACGTGATGAAGAACTTCGGCGTGGACGTGACCATCGTGGAGTTCCTGGACCGGATGGTGCCGACCGAGGACGCCGACGTGTCCAAGGAGCTGCTCAAGCAGTACAAGAAGCTGGGCGTGAAGGTCCTGCTCTCCACCAAGGTCGAGAACGTCGAGGACACCGGCAGCGGCGTCAAGGTGACCGTCAGCCCGGCCGCCGGCGGCGACTCGCAGGTCCTCGAGGCCGACAAGATGCTGGCGGCGTTCGGCTTCGCCCCCCGGGTCGAGGGCTACGGCCTGGAGGCCGCCGGGGTCGAGGTGAGCGACCGGGGCGCCATCGCCGTCGACGCGCGCGGCCGCACCAACGTCCAGGGCATCTACGCCATCGGCGACGTCACCGGCAAGCTCATGCTGGCCCACACCGCCGAGGCCATGGGCATCGTGGCCGGTGAGGCGATCGCGGACGCCGAGACCATCGAGATCGACTTCGACATGATCCCGCGCGCGACGTTCTGCCAGCCGCAGATCGCGTCGTTCGGCTACTCCGAGGCGCAGGCCAAGGAGAAGGGGTACGACGTCAAGGTCGCGCAGTTCCCGTTCTCGGCCAACGGCAAGGCACGCGGGATGGCCGAGACGGCCGGCTTCGTGAAGATCGTGGCCGACGCCGAGCACAACGAGATCGTCGGCGCCCACCTGATCGGCCCCGAGGTCACCGAGCTCCTGCCCGCGCTCACGCTGGCCCAGAAGTGGGACCTCACCGCCGACGAGGTCGCCCGCAACATCTTCGCGCACCCGACGCTCTCGGAGGCGATGAAGGAAGCGGTTGAGGGCATCGCCGGCCACATGATCAACCTCTGAGGCGGACCCGTGCCTGACCACGTCGTCGTCATCGGCGGCGGCCCGGGCGGCTACGAGGCCGCCCTGGTCGCGGCCCAGCTCGGCGCCGAGGTGTCGATCGTCGACACCGACGGCGTGGGCGGCTCGGCCGTGCTCACCGACTGCGTGCCGAGCAAGACCCTGATCGCCACCGCCGAGCTGATGACCGACGTCGGCGGGGCCAACGAGCTCGGCGTGATGATCGGCGAGGACGGCGTCCGTGTCGACCTGGGCCGGGTCAACCAGCGGGTCAAGAAGCTCGCGGGGGACCAGTCCGACGACATCGAGCGCCGGCTGGCGCGCGACGGCGTGAGGATGGTCAAGGGCCGCGGCAGCCTGGCCGGCCCCGACCGGGTCGTGGCCGAGATGGCCGACGGGTCCGAGCAGATCCTGCGGGCCGACGCGGTGCTGGTCGCGACCGGTGCCGCGCCCCGCACGCTGCCCACCGCCCAGCCCGACGGCGAGCGGATCCTCACCTGGGAGCAGGTCTACGACCTCGACGAGGTGCCGAGCGAGCTCATCGTGGTCGGCTCCGGCGTCACCGGCGCCGAGTTCGCCAGCGCCTACCTCAACCTCGGGATCCCGGTCACCCTGGTCTCCTCGCGCGACCGCGTGCTGCCCGGCGAGGACGCCGACGCCGCGGCGGTGCTCGAGGACGTCCTGACCCGGCGCGGCATGACCGTGCTCTCGCGGTCCCGCATGGAGTCGGTGACCCGCTCCGGCGACGTCGTCACGGTCACACTCACCGACGGCCGCGCCGTGCAGGGCTCGCACTGCATCCTGGCGCTGGGGTCGGTGCCCAACACCGCCGACATGGGCCTCGAGGAGGCCGGCGTCGTCCTCAAGGACGGCGGCTTCGTCAACGTCGACCGCGTCTCGCGCACCTCGGCCCGCGGGGTGTACGCCGCCGGCGACTGCACGGGCGTGCTGATGCTGGCCTCCGTGGCGGCCATGCAGGGCCGGATCGCGATGTGGCACTTCCTCGGCGACGCGGTCACGCCGCTGGACCTCAAGAAGGTCTCCTCCAACGTCTTCACCGCCCCCGAGATCGCCACGGTGGGCTGGTCGCAGCAGGCCATCGACTCCGGCGAGATGCAGGCCGAGGCCGTCATGCTGCCGCTCTCCGGCAACCCGAGGGCCAAGATGCAGGGCGTCCACGACGGCTTCGTGAAGCTCTTCTGCCGTCCCGGCACGGGCATCATCGTCGGCGGCGTCGTGGTCGGCCCGCGCGCCAGCGAGCTGATCCACCCGGTCTCCATCGCGGTCGCGGAGTCGCTGACCGCCGACCAGCTGGCCCAGGCCTTCACCGTCTACCCGTCGATGTCGGGCTCGGTCGCCGAGGCCGCGCGCCGCCTGCACCACTTCCGGGCCTGACCCGAGCGGGCCATTCCGCCCGTCGGCACGGCGATCTAGCCTCGGAGGATGTCCGGCCCGGGTGCGCAGCAGCAGATCAGGTTCTGCGAGGCACCCGACGGCGTGCGGATCGCCTACGCCGTCTCCGGCACCGGCCCGCCGATGCTCATCTCCACCTGCTGGCTCAGCCACCTCCAGCACGACTGGGAGAGCCCGGTCTGGCGGCACTTCCTGGAGGACCTCGGGTCGTTCGCGACGCTCATCCGCTACGACGAGCGCGGTCACGGCCTCTCCGACTGGGACGTCGAGGACCACGGACTCGAGGCCCGGATCGGCGACCTCGAGGCCGTCGCGGACCACGCGGGCCTCGACCGCTTCGCCCTGATGGCGATGGCCCAGGGCGGCCCGCCGGCCATCGCCTACACGCACCGCCACCCCGAGCGGGTCTCCCGGCTGCTCTTCTACAGCAGCTACGCCGCAGCGATGCCCGACCCGACGCCGGAGGAGCTCGAGCTCTTCGAGACCTTCGAGCAGATGATCAAGGTCGGTTTCGGCCGCCCGGGCTCGGAGTTCCGCCGGGTCTTCACCTCGATGATGATCCCGGGCGCCACCGAGGAGCAGATGCGGTGGCTCGACGAGCTGCAGCGGGTCGCCACCTCGGCCAGCACCGCCTACCTGGCCCGCCAGCAGCGCGCCCGGGCCAACTGCCTCCCGCTCCTGGACCAGCTCGACCTGCCCACCCTGGTCCTGCACGGGCTGCACGACCAGATGAACGGGTTCGAGTGCGGCCGGGCACTCGCTGCGGGGATCCGCGGCGCGCGCCTGGTCCCGCTGGAGACCCGCAACCACATCGTGCTGGGCGACGAGCCCGCCTGGCCGGTCTTCGTCGAGGAGGTGCGCCGCTTCCTGGCGCCCGAGGGCCCGACCGTGGCCGTCCCGTCGACGAGCGCGATCTCCGGGCGCGAGCGCGAGGTCCTGACGCTGGTCGCGGCCGGGCGCACCAACGACGAGATCGCCGCCGAGCTGGTGCTGAGCGTCCGCACCGTCGAGCGGCACCTGCAGAACGTCTACGTGAAGCTCGGCGTGCGCGGCCCCTCGGCCCGGGCGGCGGCCGCCGCCGCGCTCGCGCGTACGTAGTCGCGCTCCGCGCCGGCGCAGGGATGGGTGGTCGCACCGACGCGGGAGGGCGCTCGCGCTCCCTAGCGTCGTCGGCATGACCCAGACCCAGCAGACCCAGACCCAGCAGACCCAGCAGCAGACCGACGACGCCGCCCTCAAGGCCAAGCACGCAGCGATGTGGGCCATGGGCGACTACCCCGCCGTGGCCACCGAGGTGATCGCCTCCCTGGGGCCGACCCTGGTGGAGGCCACCGGCCTCGCGCCCGGCGACCGCGTGCTCGACATCGCCGCCGGGTCCGGCAACGCCTCCATCCCGGCCGCCCGGGCCGGCGCCACCGTCGTGGCCAGCGACCTGACCCCCGACCTGCTCGAGACCGGTCGGCAGGCCGGCGAGGCGGCGGGTGTCTCCCTGACGTGGGAGGTGGCCGACGCCGAGGCCCTGCCGTACGCCGACGCGGAGTTCGACGCCGCCCTCTCCTGCGTCGGCATCATGTTCGCCCCGCACCACCAGGAGGCGGCCGACGAGCTCGTGCGCGTGGTCCGGCCCGGCGGCCGCATCGGCCTGCTGAGCTGGACGCCGGCCGGCTTCATCGGCCGGATGTTCGCGACCATGAAGCCCTTCGCCCCGCCGCCGCCCCCCGGCGCCCAGCCGCCCCCGCTGTGGGGCGACGAGGCCCACGTGCGCGCGCTGCTCGGTGACCGGGTCACCGACGTCGTGGCCGAGACCCGGCCGCTGGCCGTCGAGGTGTTCGCAGACGGGGCGGCGTTCCGCGACTTCTTCAAGCGGACCTACGGCCCGACCATCGCCGTCTACCGGTCGCTGGCCGACGACCCCGCGCGGGCCGCCGAGCTGGACGCCGCCCTGGCGGCGCTGGGCGACGACGCGCTGCGCGAGGGCACGATGGCCTGGGAGTACCTCCTCCTCACCGCGACCCGCGCCTGACCGCCTCCACCACCCCGCGGTAGCAGCCCAGGTCGTCCCACGGGACCAGGTGGCCGTCGATCCGGACCATGCGGTCCTCGGCCACCTGCAGCCGCAGCTCGCACCACGCGGCCACCACGAGGTGCTCGAGGGCGATGACGTCCTCGGCCGTGGTGGCCGCGGCCAGCGCCGCGCGGGCGGCCAGCACGGTCAGGCACCCGGGGGCCACGGCGGTCAGGGCGCAGACGTCCTCGTCCGCCACCCGGCGCACGGTCCCGAACGCGTCGGCCGCCATCCCAGGAGCCTGCCTCCGCGGCCCGCAGCGCGCCATGACCCGGCCGGGTCATCGCGCGGGGCCCGACCGGGTCAGACCCGGGGGCTCCGACGCTGCGGCGAGCCAGGCTTGCCCGGCCCGCATAGCCTCGTGCTCCATGACCCGCTCGCGACTGCTCGCCCTCGGCGTCGCCGCGCTGGCGCTGTGCCTGCCCGCGCCGGCCTCGGCCGAGGAGATCGCCGTGACCGGCCCCACGACGTACACCGTGACGGGCCACGGCTGGGGCCACGGCCACGGGCTCTCGCAGTACGGCGCCAAGGGGGCGGCCACCCAAGGGGTGGGCTGGAGGCAGATCCTCGACTTCTACTACCCGGGCACCGGGCTCGGCCGGGCCCGCGGTGCGGTGAAGGTCCTCATCAGCGCCGACGACGGCGACGTGGCCGTCGATGCCCGCGACGGCCTCCGGCTGCGGCCGCTGGCCGGGCGGAAGTCGTTCCTGCTGGCGGAGGTGCGGCCTCGGGCGACGCGCTGGCGGATCGTGCCCCGGCACCGCAAGAGCGTGGTGCAGCTCAAGGCGCGCACGGGCGGCTGGGTGACGTGGACGGCCGTGACCGGGGGAGCGGAGTTCACCGCGGGCAACCGGCCGGTGACGCTGCGGCTCCCCGGCCACGCCACCGCGGCCTACCGCGGCTCGCTGCGCTCGGTCGAGGGGCACACCGTCAACGTGCTGCCGCTCGACCGCTACGTGCGCGGCGTGGTGCCGCGCGAGGTGCCCACCTCGTGGCCGGCCGACGCCATCCGGGCCCAGGCCGTCGCGGCCCGCACCTACGCCGCCTTCGAGCGGGCCGGCTCCACGACGTACTACGACCTGTGCGACACCACCTCCTGCCAGGTCTACGGCGGCGCCGACGCCGAGGACCCGGCCGCCGACGCCGCGGTGCGGGCCACGAGCGGCCGGGTGGTGACCTACGCCGGGGGGCCGGCCTTCACCCAGTTCTCCTCCAGCAACGGCGGCTGGAGCTCCGCGGGCTCCCAGCCCTACCTGGTGGCGCAGCAGGACCCCTACGAAGCGGCGTCGGGCAACCCCTACGCCAGCTGGACCGCGACGCTGAGCAGCCGGCAGCTGGAGCGGACGTGGCCGCAGGTCGGCACCCTGACCACCATCTCGCTGACCCGCGACGGGCACGGCGACCTCGGCGGTCGGGTGACCGGGGCGGTCCTCACCGGCTCGGACGGCTCGGTCACCGTGACCGGCGACGACCTGCGCTACCTGATGGGCGACGCCGGCCGCTCCACGTGGTTCCGGCTCACTGCGGCTGGCTGAGGACCAGCACCAGGTCACCGCCGTCGACCGCCTGGGTGCCCGACAGCGCGAGCCGCTCGACGGTGCCGTCGACCGGGGCGGTGATCGAGGCCTCCATCTTCATGGCCTCGATCGTGGCCACGACGTCGCCGGCGCTCACCCGGTCGCCCACGGCGACGACGGTGGTCACGGCGCCCTGGAACGGCGCGGCGACGTGCCCGGGCTGGGAGGTGTCGGCCTTCTCGGCGGCCGCCACCTCCGAGGCGACGGCGCGGTCGCGGACGCTGATGGGCCGGAGCTGGCCGTTGATGGTGGCCATCACGGAGCGGTAGCCGCGCTCGTCGGGCTCGCTGATCGCCTGGAGCCCCAGGATGATCGTCTTGCCCTCCTCCAGGGTGACCTCGTGCTCCTCGCCGTGGCGCAGGCCGTAGAGGTAGTCGATCGTGGGCAGCACCGAGAGGTCGCCGTAGGTCTCCCGGGCCTCGAGGAACTCCTTGGTCGGCCCGGGGAAGAGCAGCTGGTTGAGGGTCTCCCGGCGCTGCCGCGAGCTCGCCGTCTGGTCCTGGTCGAGGGCCTCGGCCTGCTCGGCGGTGAGCTCGCTGGCCGGTGGCTTCCAGGTGCGGCCCTCGAGCGCCTTGGTCCTGAACGGTTCGGGCCAGCCGCCCGGCGGGTCTCCGAGCTCGCCGTTGAGGAAGCCGATGACCGAGTCCGGGATGTCGAACTTCGAGGGGTTCTCGGCGAACTCGGCCGGGTCCGCGCCCAGGCCCACCAGGGCCAGGGCCAGGTCACCCACGACCTTGGACGACGGGGTGACCTTCGGGATGTGGCCGAGCACGTCGTTGGCCGCGGCGTACATGTCCTCGACCTGCTCGAACTTCTCGCCCAGCCCCAGGGCGATCGCCTGCTGGCGCAGGTTGGAGAGCTGGCCGCCCGGGATCTCGTGGCGGTAGACCCGCCCGGTCGGTGAGGGCAGCCCCGACTCGAACGGCGCGTAGACCCGCCGGACCGCCTCCCAGTACGGCTCCAGGGCGTTGACCGCGGCCAGCGACAGCCCCGTCTCGCGCGCGGAGTGGTCGGTCGCGGAGACCAGCGCGGACAGCGCCGGCTGCGAGGTGGTGCCGGCCATCGAGGCGCAGGCCGCGTCGACCGCGTCGACGCCGGCGTCGATCGCGGCCAGCAGCGTCCCGAGCTGGCCGCCCGGGGTGTCGTGGGTGTGGAGGTGCACGGGGAGGTCGAACCGCTCGCGCAGCGCGGTGACCAGGGTGCGCGCCGCCGGCGCGCGCAGCAGCCCGGCCATGTCCTTGATGGCGAGCACGTGGGCGCCGGCCGCCACGATCCGCTCGGCCAGCCGGAGGTAGTAGTCGAGGGTGTAGAGGTGCTCGTCGGGGCTGGAGAGGTCGCCGGTGTAGCAGAGCGCCACCTCGGCCACCGTGGTCCCGGTCTCGCGCACCGCCTCGATGGCCGGGCGCATCTGCTCCACGTCGTTGAGCGCGTCGAAGATGCGGAACACGTCCAGGCCGGTGGCAGCCGCCTCCTTCACGAAGGCGGTGGTCACCTCGGTCGGGTAGGGCGTGTAGCCCACGGTGTTGCGCCCGCGCAGCAGCATCTGGAGGCAGACGTTGGGGACCGCCTGGCGCAGGGCGGCCAGTCGCTCCCACGGGTCCTCGGACAGGAAGCGCAGGGCCACGTCGTACGTCGCGCCGCCCCAGCACTCGAGCGACCAGAGCTGCGGGGTGCTGCGGGCCACGTAGGGCGCCACCGCCAGCAGGTCGGTGCTGCGGACCCGGGTGGCCAACAGGGACTGGTGGGCGTCGCGGAAGGTGGTGTCGGTGACCGCGACCTGGTCCTGGTCGCGCAGCCGGCGCGCGAACGCCTCCGGGCCCAGCGCCAGCAGGAGCTGGCGGGAGCCGTCGGGCGCGGGCACGGCGAGGTCGGTGCCGCCCGGGCCACGGGGCAGCTTGTCCGCCGGGTCGAGCGTCACCGGCGCCGCGCCGTAGGGCCGGTTGACGGTCACGTCGGCGAGGTAGGTCATCAGCTTGGAGCCGCGGTCGCCGCTGGAGCGGGCCTTGAGCAGCTGCGGGTGGGTCTCGATGAAGCTGGTGGTGACCCGCCCGGCGCGGAAGTCGGGGTCGTCGAGGACCGCCTGGAGGAAGGCGATGTTGGTCGTGACGCCCCGGATGCGGAACTCCGCGACCGCCCGGCGGGCCTTGGCCACGGCGTCCTCGAAGGTGCGCCCGCGGCAGGTGAGCTTGGACAGCAGCGAGTCGAAGTGCGCGGAGATCTCGGCGCCGGTGTACGTCGTACCGCCGTCGAGGCGGACGCCGCCACCGCCGGGGGAGCGGTAGGTGGTGATCACGCCGGTGTCGGGGCGGAAGCTGTTGGCCGGGTCCTCGGTGGTGATCCGGCACTGGAGGGCGGCGCCGCGCACCTGGATGCGGTCCTGGCTCAGGCCGAGGTCGGCCAGGTTCTCCCCGGAGGCGATCCGCAGCTGGGCCTGCACCAGGTCCACGTCGGTGATCTCCTCGGTGACCGTGTGCTCCACCTGGATGCGCGGGTTCATCTCGATGAAGACGTAGTTGCCGTCCGGGTCGAGCAGGAACTCGACCGTGCCGGCGTTCCGGTAGCCGATCTCGGTGGCGAAGCGGACGGCGTCCGCGCACATCCGGGCCCGGAGGTCGGGGTCCAGGTGCGGCGCGGGCGCGATCTCCACCACCTTCTGGTGGCGCCGCTGCACCGAGCAGTCGCGCTCGTAGAGGTGGATGACGTTGCCCTCGCCGTCGGCCAGGATCTGGACCTCGATGTGGCGCGGCTCGACCACGGCCTGCTCGATGAAGACGGTCGGGTCCCCGAAGGCGCCCTCGGCCTCCCGCATGCAGGTCTCGACGGCGTCGCGCAGGTCGCGGGGGTCGTCGACCCTGCGCATGCCCCGGCCGCCACCGCCGGCGACCGCCTTGACGAACAGCGGGTAGGGCAGGTCCTGCGCGGAGGCCACCAGTGCGTCGGGGTCGGTGCCGGGGTCGACGCTGGCCAGGGTCGGCACGCCGGCCTTCTTGGCGGCCGCGATGGCGCGGGCCTTGTTGCCGGTGAGGGTCAGCACCTCGCTGGTCGGCCCCACGAAGGTGATGCCGGCGTTGGCGCAGGCCTCGGCCAGGGCCGGGTTCTCGCTCAGGAAGCCGTAGCCGGGGTAGACCGCGTCGGCGCCGGCGCGGACGGCCACCGCGACGATCGCGTCGGGGTCGAGGTAGGCCCGCACCGGGTGGCCGCGCTCGCCGATCTCGTAGGCCTCGTCGGCCTTGAGCCGGTGCTCGGACCCCCGGTCCTCGTGCGGGAAGACCGCCACCGTGCGCGCGCCCACCTCGTAGGCGGCGCGGAACGCCCGGATCGCGATCTCGCCACGGTTGGCCACGAGCACCTTGCTGAACACGTTTGAACGTTACAAGCGCGGCGCCCCTGCGGTCAGCCCTCGTGACGCTCCGTGGACAACCGCCCGTAACGCCGGCGCGCCGCCGCGCGACGTACCGGGGTGGAGGTGGAGCAGTACGACGGCGCGCGGAGCGAGCTGCTCTGGTCCTTCCGGCTGGCCGAGGACTCCGAGCAGGTGCTGGCGTCCTACCTGGACCGCGGCACCGTCTGGGTGGCCCGGGACCCGGCCGGCACCGTGCTCGGCCACGTCCAGGTCGTGGTCGACGGCGAGGTCTGGGAGGTGCTGACCATCGCGGTGGCCGAGGACCGCCAGGGACGGAGCGTCGGCCGGCGGCTGCTGGCGCACGTCACGGACCGGGCCCGCGTGGCCGGCGCCCGGCGTCTCGTGGTCGCCACGGCGGCAGCCGACGTGACGAACCTGCGCTTCTACCAGCGTTGCGGCTTCCGGATGGAGCGCGTGGTGCCCGACGCCTTCACGCCCGAGACGGGCTACCCCGACCCCGTCCAGATCGACGGCATCCCGCTGCGCGACCAGGTGTGGTTCGGGATGGACCTGTGAACGACCGGGACGCCCACCTGGTCGGGATGCGGTCGGCCTTCGCCGCGTGGGAGCTGTACGCCGCAGGCACGCCCGGCGCCGCTGTGCGGCGCGGGTCGGGGTGGACCGCCTCGGTGTTCCCCGAGGGCCCCGAGGCGGCGTACCTCAACAACGCAGTGCTGGAGCGAGGTCTGCCTGGCGGTCGGCTCGCGGCGGCGCTGGACGAGCTCGAGCTGGCCTACGCCGGCATCGACCAGTACGCCGTGTGGCTGACCGACGACGACCACGCCGCGCGGGCCCGGCTCGAGGCGCGGGGCTACGTCCTCGACACCTCCACCGCCGCGATGGTGCGCGAGCTCGCCGTACGGCCGGAGGTCCTGCCCTACGACGCGGGACCCGACACGTGGTCGGCGTACGTCGAGCACGAGGGCGGCCTCCTGGCCGGCGTCGACGCCACCGCCTTCCTCGTCGCGACGGCGTCGGTCGACGGGGAGCCGGTGGCCGCGGCCCTCGGGCTCCCGCACGAGGGGGACCTCGGCATCTACAACGTCGGCACGCACGACCGGGCGCGGCGCCGCGGCCTCGCGACGGCGCTCACCGCCCACCTGCTGGCGAAGGGCTTCGACCGGGGCTGCACCACCGCGACCCTGCAGGCGACCCCGATGGCGGAGCGCACCTACGCGCGGTGCGGCTTCCGGACGGTGGCCCGGATCCTGGAGCTCGTGCCGTCGCGGTGACGGCGATGGCCTGCGTCAGGCGGCGGAGACGTAGCTCGGCGCCTCGGCGGCGACCGGCACCTCGTGCCCGCGCAGCGCCTGCACGGCCCGCACGGCGGTGAGCACGCTGGTGGCCACCACGCCGGTGAAGCCGACGACGGCGAACAGCGCGATGATGGCGACGCCGATCCAGCTCACGATCTCGACCATGAGGTCAGGCTAGGGAGCGCCGGCCGCGTCCGCAGGCGAATGGCAGAACTCGTCGGAACTGTCCGGGGAGCGGTGCCCAGGCACCCGTCGTCCCCAGGGACAACGGTTCCTGGCCCACCGCCGCCCTGTGGAGGACCGTTGCCCACCCACCGCCCCCCGGGGGCGGCAGCGCTCAGGCCCGGAACTGCGCCACCAGGTCCGGGAGCGCCTCGTGGGCGACCCGGACCGCCTCGGCCTCGGGGACGTCGAGGACCGCGACGGCCTGGTTGCCGCCGGCCGTCGTGGCGACCAGCGTGGTCAGGCCGGCGCGGCGCTGGAACCAGGTGGCGCGGAGGTTCCAGCCGATCACGTGGTCGACCTCGAGGATGCGGCGGCGGCGGACCAGGGAGCCGGAGCGGGCGACCAGGTGGCCCGCCACGAGAGCGTGGCCGAGGGAGCGAGAGCGGTCCAGGGCCAGCGCCGCACCGACCGGGACGGCGAGGAGCCCGGCCAGGACCCACACCGGGGCGTCCGCCACGACCGCGGCCACGGCCGCTGCGGCGACGAGCAGGGCGGGGACGAGGGCCCGGGTCCAGCGGCGGCGGATCGCCCGCGGCCCGTGGCCCAGCAGCGGGGCGTCGACCGGCTCCGGCGTGTCCAGCACCTCGCGGGCCACCCGGGCCACGACGGCCCAGGGGGCGGGCGGGACCAGCGCGGAGCTGCCCTGCTGGCCCTTGTCCAGGCCGGTGACGATGGCCGAGAGCCGGGCGCCCTGGGCCAGCCGGAGGCCGAGCGGCTCGCTGAGGTTGACGCCGGCCACGCGCTCGTCGTCCAGCGTCGTCTCGCGGGTGGTGAACAGGCCGCGGGTCAGGTGCCAGGTCGCGGCGCCGCGGGTCCGGGTGAGGCGGAAGCCCCAGTTCGTCACGACGTACCCCCCGACCGACAGCAGGGAGACCACGACGAGCAGGCCGAGGACCAGGAGGGGGACCAGCAGGGCCAGCGGTACGCCGGGGACGTCGACGTCGCCCGGGTCGAAGCGGTCCCAGAAGCCCACGGTCTGCAGCAGCTGGCTGCCGGCACCGAGCGCCGCGGCGCCGATGACGATGCCGCTGCCGGTCAGCGGCGCGAAGCGGACCCAGGTGGGGTCGAAGACCACGACGTCGCGCTCCGGCGACCGCTCGGCGGCCACCTCGTCGTCGGCCGACGACGTCTGCAGCAGCTCGGTGCGCAGGGCCCGGGCGCGGTCCAGTGGCAGCCCGTCGAGGTCGATGAGGTCCTCGTCGCTGGTCGAGGCCGTCCCGGTGCCGATCCGCACCTTGGTCAGCCCGAGCAACCGGTGGATGGGGGAGGACGTCAGGTCGACCGTCCGGACCCGGTCCACCGGCGTGGACAGCACGTGCCGGTTGAGCAGCCCGCGCTTGAGCTCGATCCGCCCGCCCGAGATCCGGAAGCTGGTGGTCAGGTAGCGCATCAGTCCGAGCACCACGGGGATCGCGACTCCGATCAGCTGCCACTTCTCACCGCCGGCGGCGGCGCTGCCCAGGGTCACGACCACGATGGCCGGGAGGAAGCGCAGCACCTCGCGGATCGGGTGCACCAGCAGCATCCGCGGGTCCAGCCGCTGCCACGCGGCGTCCCGGGCCAGCTCGCTCACGGGCGTCCGGTCACGTGGCGTCGCCCTCCACGGCGTCGGCCTTGATCGTGAGCTCGTCCACCAGCCGGCGGGCGACCTGCTTGTCCAGGCCCGAGATCCCGAGCGCGCCCGCCGCGGAGGCGGTGGTCACCGTGACCGTGGCCAGCCCGAACAGGCGCGAGATCGCGCCCTCGACGTGGTCGACGGTCTGGATCCGCGACATGGGCGCGATCCGCCGCTCGCGCGCCCACCAGCCCGTCTGGGTGTAGACCGCCGTGTCGGTGACCTCCCACCGGTGCACCAGGTAGCGCCAGCTCGGCACCACCGCGACGTAGGGCACCAGCACCGCGACGAGCAGCAACCACCCCCACCACGGGACGTCGAAGGCGTCGACCGGCCCGCTGAACACGATGAGCGCCGCCGTGGGGATCGCCACCTGGACGGCCGCCTCCAGCGTCCACATCAGCCGCGCGCGCGGGCTGACCCGCTGGCTCGGCTCGCGGAGGGAGGGGGTGGACGCGCTCATCATCGGTGAGCGTACGGGCGTGGGACGGCTCCAGCGCGGGCTGCGGTGGTTTCGACGCGCCGCCGCGGCTTCGCGAGCTCAGCCGCGACGCTTGCTCAACCTGCGTGAGCCCACGCGGCGAGCTCGTTCCTCACTCGCCGCTGCTCACTTGATCTCGCAGATCACCGCGCCGTTGGTGACGGTCGCGCCGACCTCGGCCTGGAGCCCGGTCACGGTGCCGGCCTTGTGGGCCTTGAGCGGCTGCTCCATCTTCATGGCCTCGATCACGACCACCGTGTCGCCCTCGGAGACCTCCTGGCCCTCCTCGACGACGACCTTGACGATCGTGCCCTGCATCGGCGAGGTCACCGCGTCGCCGCTGGCGGCGGCTCCGGCCCGCTTGCCGACCGCGCGCTTCGGCTTCTTGGCACCTGCGCCGCCGCCCGCGGAGAGCGCGCCCAGACCGCCGGGCAGTACGACCTCGAGGCGCTTGCCGCCCACCTCGACCACGACGGTCTGGCGCTCGGCGGGTTCCTCACCCTCGGCCGAGGTGCCGGCGTACGGCGCGATCCGGTTGTCGAAGTCGGTCTCGATCCACTGGGTGTAGACGTCGAAGGACCCCTCGCCCGAGGGGTTCGACGGCCCGACGTACGCCGGGTCGCGCACCACCGCGCGGTGGAACGGGATCACCGTGGGCATGCCGTCGACCACGAACTCGTCCAGCGCCCGGCGCGAGCGCTCCAGCGCCTGCGTGCGGTCGCGGCCGGTGATGATCAGCTTGGCGATGAGGGAGTCGAACGAGCCGGGGATCGTCTCGCCGTTCTCGTAACCGCCGTCGAGCCGGACGCCCGGACCGCTGGGTGGGCTCCAGGCCGACAGGGTGCCGGGCGCGGGCATGAAGTTCGCACCGCCGTCCTCGGCGTTGATGCGGTACTCGATGGAGTGGCCGCGGATCTCCGGGTCGTCGTAGCCCAGCTCCTCGCCGGCCGCGATGCGGAACATCTCGCGGACCAGGTCGATGCCGGTGACCTCCTCGGAGACGCAGTGCTCGACCTGCAGGCGGGTGTTGACCTCGAGGAAGGAGATGGACCCGTCCTGGGCCACGAGGAACTCGCAGGTGCCGGCGCCGTGGTAGCCCGCTTCGCGCAGGATGCGCTTGGAGGAGTCGTAGAGCTCGGCCAGCTGCTCCTCGCTCAGGAACGGCGCGGGCGCCTCCTCGACCAGCTTCTGGTTGCGCCGCTGCAGCGAGCAGTCGCGGGTGGAGACCACCACCACGTTGCCGTGCTGGTCGGCCAGGCACTGGGTCTCGACGTGGCGCGGCTTGTCGAGGAACTTCTCGACCAGGCACTCGCCTCGCCCGAAGGCGCTGACCGCCTCGCGGACCGCCGACTCGAACGCGTCCGGGATCTCCTCGAGCGTGCGCGCGACCTTCAGGCCGCGACCGCCGCCGCCGAAGACCGCCTTGATGGCGATGGGCAGGCCGTGCTCCTCCGCGAAGGCCACGGCTTCGTCGGCGTCCTTGAGCGCGTCCTTGGTCCCCGGTGCGAGCGGGGCGTTGGCCTTGACCGCGATGTGCTTGGCCCTGGCCTTGTCGCCCAGCGCCTCGATGGCCGCGGGCGGCGGGCCGATCCAGGTCAGCCCGGCGTCGATCACGGCCTGGGCGAAGTCGGCGTTCTCGGCCAGGAAGCCGTAGCCCGGGTGCACCGAGTCGGCGCCGGACTTCTCGGCCACGGCGACGATCTTGGCGATGTCGAGGTAGGACTCGGCCGGCGTGGACCCGCCCAGTGCGTGCGCCTCGTCGGCGAGCCTGACGAACAGCGCGTCGCGGTCCGGCTCGGCGTACACGGCCACGCTGCCGATACCGGCGTCCTTGCAGGCGCGGATCACCCGGACCGCGATCTCGCCGCGGTTCGCGATCAGGACCTTCTGCAGAGGGGAGGTCTCAGGCACCCGCGCAGGTTATCGCTGTCTTGATACCCCGCGAGCGACGGGCCGATCGCGGGAGCGCTCGCTGCGCTTGCCCGCCTCGCTGCGCTCGCTCACCTCGACCCAGGACCTTGACCTCAACAGCACTCGAGGTCCTAGCGTCCCTCGCATGAGATCACTCCGCATTGCGGTGCTGGGCACCGGACCCGTGGGCCGCGCCGTCGCCGGTGGCCTGGCCCGGGTCGGCCACGACGTCACCATCGGGACCCGCGACCCGGCCGGCACCGCCGGCCGCGAGGAGTACGCCGCCTGGGCCGCCGAGCACTCCGAGGTCGCCCTGGCGGGGTTCAGCGAGGCGGCCTCGGCGGCCGAGCTGGTGGTCAACGCCGCCGGTGGCGACGTCGCCCTCGGCATCCTGGACAGCGCCGGGGCCGACAACCTCGCCGGCAAGGTGCTGCTGGACATCTCCAACCCGCTCGACGGCTCGGCCGGCTTCCCGCCCACCCTGTTCGTCAAGGACGGCGACTCGCTGGCCGAGATGATCCAGCGCGCCCACCCCCGCGCCCGGGTGGTCAAGAGCCTCAACACGCTCAACAACTCGCTGATGGTCGCTCCTCAGCGGCTGGGCCAGGACACCACCGTCTTCGTCTCCGGTGACGACGCGGAGGCCAAGGCCGTCGTCACCGGGCTGCTCGAGCAGCTCGGCCACGGCGACGTCATCGACCTCGGCGGGATCGAGACCGCCCGCGGGCCGGAGATGTGGCTCCCGCTGTGGATCCGCATCAACCTGGCCCTGGGCGGCAACGACTTCAACCTCAAGATCGTCCGCGGTCCTTCGCTCGCCGGTGGGTGAG
>CAZEPK010000075.1:0-16432 GCA_964514085.1 uncultured Nocardioides sp. | reverse complement strand
CCCCGCCGCCGCCGCCGACCACCGAGGTGCCGACGCCGACGCCGACGCCCACCCCGACGCCCACCCCGACGCCGACGCCGTCGAAGGCGGCCCTCGCCCGCGCGGCGATGGTGCAGGCGCTCTGGCAGCGGATGCGCTGGTGACGTGAGGGCCCCGCGCGCGGCGGCCGACGGGCACGTCCACCCCACCCAGGACGACCCCGTCGCGGCTGCCTTCAGCGAGGGGCTCGGCGGGCCGGTCGGCCCGCGTGCCGCGCGCCATCCGTGGTGGACGCCGGCCCGGGTGGTCCTGCTGCTGGCGGCGATCTGCTTCGCGCTGGGCATGGTGCAGAAGAGCGGCTGCTACGAGGGCCACTGGGCCAACGAGGACCGCTACACCCACATGTGCTACTCCGACCTGCCCTACCTCTACACCGGGCGCGGACTGGCCGAGCTGGACTGGCCCTACAGCGACGACCCGCAGGTGCGGGACCGCTACGAGGTCATGGAGTACCCCGTCGGGATCTCCTACTTCGCCTACGCCGCGGCCTGGGTGACGCAGGAGGCGAGCGGCGCGGGCGACGTCCACGCCCGCGCCGACCAGCCCACCGCGGAGGTGGCGGCCAGCCCCCAGGTGCAGAAGGAGACGCGCGGCTTCGTCGTCGTCAACGCGCTGGTCTTCGCGGCGCTGGCGATGCTCTCGGCCTGGCTCCTGGCCGGGGTCAACCGCCGGCGTCCCTGGGACGCGGTGGCCTTCGCGGCCTCGCCGACCCTGCTGCTCACGGGCATCATCAACTGGGACCTGCTCGCGGTGGCGATGGTGGCCGGGGCTCTGTTCACCTGGGCCCGCGGGCGACCCTTGGCCACGGGCGTCCTGGTCGGGCTGGGCACGGCGACCAAGCTCTTCCCGCTCTTCCTCCTGGGCCCGATCGCGATCATCTGCCTGCGTGAGCGGCGCTACCGCGACCTCGTCGACACGGTGCTGGCCTCCGGGGCCGCGTGGCTGCTGCTCAACGGACCGGCCTACCTCAGCGGGCGCCTGGAGTGGAAGCGCTTCTGGTCGTTCAACTCCGAGCGCGGGCCCGACCTCGGCTCGGCCTGGCTGGTGCTGCAGCAGGTGCGCGAGACCGCGATCAGCGCCAGCACGGTCAACCACTGGTCCTGGGCGCTCTTCGGCCTGTGGTGCGTGGGCGTGGCGGTCATCGGCTTCCGCGCCCCGAGCACGCCGCGCCTCGCGCAGCTGGGCTTCCTGGTGGTGGCCGGCTTCCTGCTGGTCAACAAGGTCTACTCACCGCAGTACGTGCTGTGGCTGCTGCCGCTGGCCGTGCTGGCCCGGCCGCGCTGGCGCGACCAGCTGGTGTGGCAGGCCTGCGAGGTCGTCTACTTCGCCTCGGTCTGGTGGTACCTCGACGGCGACCTGCAGCCCGGCACGGGCCAGGACGTCGGCTTCTACTGGATCGCCATCGGCGTGCGGATGGCCGGCGAGCTCTACCTCGTCGCCGTCGTGGCGCGCGACGTCCTCTTCCCGCGCTACGACCCCGTCGACGACGGCGACCGCCCGGTCGAGCCTCAGCCGACGACGACGCGGTCGAACGCCGTGGTGGTGTAGCGCACCCGCACCTCGGCCACGTCGCCGACCGCGGGGACCTCGGCGTCGGAGGGCAGGTAGAGCATCGAGGCCTGCATGTGCGGCGGCTCGGCGAACAGGCGCTGCTTGCCGCCGACCCAGAACGGCGACCGGGTCAGGCCCATCGCGTCCATGCCGCCGCGCGCCAGGACGGCGGCGCGGGCCTTCAGCCCGGTCTCGCCCTTGGGCGCCTCCAGGCCGATGCCGTGCGCCGTGCCGCCGCTCACCACGAGCAGCCGGCCGTCGCGCGGGAAGGCGCGGCCGCGGTAGCCGAAGACGTCGCCGCGCCGCAGGGCGTGCACGTCGAGCACGTCGGCGCTCACCCGCAGCGCCCCGCGGTCACCGAGCCACAGGGCGGTGCCGGTGCGGGGTCGGATGGTCAGGTCGGCGTACGACGCGCGCAGCGTGGCCAGCTCGTCGGGCGTGAGGTGGCTGACCCAGACGGTGGTCGTGGGCAGCCCTGCTGCCACCACGTCGGTGAGCAGCCGCTCGACCTCGGGCAGGTGGCTGCCGGAGGCCAGCGGCAGGTGGAGCGCCACGCCCTCGAGGCGACCGCCCCGCGCGGGCCCGGCCAACGACCAGAGCTCGGCGGCGCTCATCCCGTGCCGGCGCATGGAGGTCGCGAGCTCCAGCACGTAGCGGGCCCCGGGCTGGGCCGCGAGCAGGCCGGCCAGGTCCTCCGGCCGGCTGACCGTGTGCACCACCCGCCGGGCCAGGTCGGGGTCCGGCGCGGGGTGGAAGGAGCGCCACGGGGTGAGGACGAGCAGGTCGCCGGCGTAGCGGCTCGCCACCTCGGGCAGCTCCTCGTACATGCCGACGGCCAGGGTGTCGACGCCGAGCCAGCCGGCCTTGCGGGCCAGCCGGCCCAGGGTGAAGCCGTAGCCGTTGCCCTTGGCCACCGGGACCAGCCCGGGCGTCTCCTCGGCCAGGCGGCGCAGGTGCGTGCGCCAGCGCTCGCCGTCGACGTGCAGGGTCAGTGCCACCTCAGGTCACCGCCGGCTCATGTAGAGGTCGAAGGCCCGGTAGAGCGCCCGGTTGACGGTGCCGGGCAGCG
This sequence comes from uncultured Nocardioides sp., assembly GCA_964514085.1. Classification (GTDB taxonomy): domain Bacteria; phylum Actinomycetota; class Actinomycetes; order Propionibacteriales; family Nocardioidaceae; genus Nocardioides. The sequence continues at coordinate 13,773 of CAZEPK010000075.1, read as the reverse complement.
GGAGGTCCCACTCCCCGGCGTACTCCACGGCCTCGCCGCCGGTGCCCACCTTGAACTGGATCAGCCCGACGTGGCTGTCGTCGGTGTCGAGGGTCGGCGTGATGCCGCGCAGGTCGTAGACGTCGGCGCCGGCCGCGAGGGCGGAGCGGAGCATCGCCCACTGCACCGCGTTGGAGCCGCGCACGTCGCGCTTCTCGGTGGACGAGGCGCCGTAGGAGTACCACGCGTGGGCGCCGACCCGGACCATGATCGTGGCGGCCACCAGGTCGCCCTCGTGACGGGCCAGGTGCAGGACGAAGCGGTCGGGGTCCTCCCCGCCGAGCGCCTCGGCCATGGCGCGGAAGTAGGCCAGCCCGCGCGGGGTGAAGTGGTCGCGCTCGGCGGTGTGGACGTAGAGGTCGTGGAACAGCTTGAGGTCGCCCTCCTCGTCACCGCGGCCGGTGCTGGTGGTGAGCTCGACGCCCGCCTTGTCGGCCTTCTTGATGTTGCGGCGCCAGAGCTGGTTCATCCCGGCCAGGACGTCGGCCTCGGTGCGGCCGGCCAGCGGGACCTGGAAGACGTACTGCGGCTGGCCCAGGGCGAACCCCTCGTCGGTGCCCTGCGGGCGCCAGCCCAGCGAGCGGAGCTGGGAGACCACGCGGGCGCCCACCGGGTCGCGCTCGGTGGGTGGCAGGTCGGTGAGCTTGCGGACCCCGTCGTCGGCCAGCCCCTCCTTGACCGAGGCGGCACTCCAGCGGCGCGTCACCACCGGCGGGCCCATCCGGACGCCGAAGGCCCCTTGGTCCGCGAGGTGCGCGGCCATCGGGGCCAGCCAGTCGCCCAGCCGGTCGGTGGACCAGTCGAGCACCGGGCCCTCGGGCAGGTAGGCCAGGGAGCGCTGCAGCCGCGGCAGCCGGCGGTAGAGCACCAGCCCGGCGCCCACCAGCTCGGTGCCGCCGGGACCGGCGAACCAGCCGAGGGACTCGTGGCGCCACTCCGACTTCACCCGGCCCCAGGCCGGGGTCTGGAGGAAGCTGGCCGAGCGCTGGGACCGCAGGAAGGCGAGGTGGTCCTCCGGGCTGATGGTGCGCACGGTGGGAGTCACCCGTCGAGGTTATCGGGCGGGTCGCGGCCCTCAGGCCCTCGCCGTCCCGCGCAGAAGGTGCCACGCTGGGCCCTCGAGAGGACCAACCCAGCCGTCGCGGGGTGTATCAGGCGCCGACGTCGCCGCTCATCACCGTCGTGACCTTCCCTTCCAGCCTGCTCCCGGAGGACCGCGTGATGATCGGTGGCGCTGCGACGGAGCGCCCGGGCGAGGTGTGGGGACAGGCGGCCTCGGCCTTCGAGCGCTGGTCCGGCGGCGACGCCGTGGCCCTCGACGAGCTGGTCCGGGTGATGACCCCGGTGCTCTGGAACGTGGTCCGGGCCTACCGGCTCTCGACCGAGGTGGCCGAGGACGTCGTGCAGACCACGTGGCTCTCGCTGGTCCGGTCCCGCGCCTCGATCCAGGAGCCCGCCGCGGTCGGTGGCTGGCTGACCACCACGGCCCGCCGCGAGGCGTGGCGGGTGGCGAAGGCCACGGGGCGCGGCATCCCGGTCGAGGACGACGAGCTGGCCCGGCGGCTGCCCGAGGAGGCCTCGGCCGAGGCCGAGGTCGTCCGCCGCGACGCCGAGGGCCACCTCTGGGACGCCGTCCAGCAGCTCTCGGAGCGGTGCCAGGCCCTGCTGCGGATCGTGGCCTTCGAGCACCGGCCCGACTACACCCGCATCGCCACCGACCTCGACATGCCGGTCGGCAGCATCGGCCCCACCCGGGGCCGCTGCCTGCAGAAGCTGCGTGCACTCATCCAGAACGGGGACGACGATGTCTGAGGCTGCCAGGTCCGACCAGGGGGACGACGAGCTCCTCGCCGGGGTCCGCGCGTACTGGGAGGGTGCCGACCCGGTGCCCGCCGGGATGGTGGCCCGACTGCAGACGGTGGCCGCGCTGGCCGCCTCCGACACCGACCTCGACGTGGAGCTGATGCTCCTCGTCGAGCGGACCGAGGAGCTGGCCGGCGCGCGTGGTGCCTCCACCACGGCGTACACGCTGCGCTTCGCCCACGAGGGCGTCGACCTGCTGCTGCGCGTCTCCACCGACGGCGCCGCGCCCCGCATCGACGGCTGGGTGGTGCCGCCCTCGCCGGTGGGCGTGGTCCTCCTCCGCGGCGAGGAGACCCTGGTCGCGCTCGAGGTCGGCGACACCGGCCGCTTCGAGGTCCCCGACCTCTCGCCGGGGATGCTCCGGCTCCGGCTGGAGCCCACCGACGGCTCCACCCCGTTCATCACCCCCGCCTTCGAGATCTGAGGACCCCACCGCATGCACGCTCCCAACCGTCGCAAGCCCAGCCACGGTCGCCACTTCCAGCAGCACCCGTTCTCGGTCAAGGTGCTCGACCCCGCGACCGCGACGCAGACCTCCGACGAGGACCCGCCCCTGCCGACGGCGTACGTCGGCCCGCGGGTGATCTTCCCCAAGACCGCCGACGCCGCCGCGATCGAGAAGGAGCTGGCGGCCGCGGCCGACGACCTGGGCTGGGCCATCACGGTGGCCAAGGAGGACCCGCGGACGCGGGAGCTCGACTACGGCGTGATCAAGGTGGGTATCCGGGTGGCGCGGGGCCGTGCGGTCCGCCCGCCGGACGGGTTCCTGCTCCTCCAGCAGGCGCGGGCGCGCAGCAAGGACCCCGAGGTCCTCGGCACCGTGGGACTCGACCACGTGCTGCACGCGACCGACGTGAACCCCTACCCGCTCCACAACTCCGACCCGCTGCACAACTCCGACCCGCTCCACAACTCGGACCCCCTGCACAACTCGGATCCGGCGATGTCCTACGTGTACGCCGGCCGCGGCGGTCGCCAGCCGGTCGCCTACGTCGGGCCGGCCCCGGTCCGCACCCCGGACCGCGAGCTCACGAGCCGGCGGCCCGTGGTCGGGATCCTCGACACCGGCTGCTGGACCAAGCACCCGTGGCTCAAGGACGCGGTCCGGACCGACGTGAAGCTGGGGACCAAGGCGATCGGCTACACGCTGGCCAAGACCGCGCCCGAGCTGCACGGCGACCAGGTCGGCCCCGCCGACGGGGTCATCGACCAGCTCTCCGGCCACGGGACCTTCATCGCGGGGCTGGTCCACCAGATCTGCCCCGACGCCGACATCCTGGCCTGGCGGGCCGTCCCCTCCGAGGGACCCATCGTGGAGTCGGACCTGGTGACCTTCCTGACCCAGATCGCCGAGCTGGCCCGGCTGTACCGCGCCGGGAAGGGCGGGCACGCCCTCGACGTGCTCAACCTGTCGATGGGCTACTACCACGAGTCCCCGCTGGACATCGCCTTCGATCCCGTCATGACGGGGATCCTCGATAAGCTCTCCGACAACGGCGTGGTGGTGGTGGCGTCGGCCGGCAACGACGCCACGGACCGGAAGTGCTACCCGGCCGCCTTCAGCAAGACGTCGATGGCCACCCCGATCGTGTCGGTGGGTGCCCTCAACCCCAACCAGACCGACGCGCTGTTCAGCAACGCGGGCGACTGGGTCTCGACCTACCAGCCCGGGGCCGCGCTGATGAGCACCATGCCGCCGTTCCAGGGCGGCTACGAGCCGCTCGCCCGGACCAGGCTGCACGGGCGCAAGCGGGAGTCCCTGGACCCCGACGACTTCACCGGCGGCTTCGGCATCTGGAGCGGGACGTCCTTCTCCGCCCCGATCGCCGCCGGGCTCGTCGCGGCGAAGCTGGTGGGCAAGGTCGACGCGAGCGGCAAGGTCGACGGGCCGACCAAGGCGGTGGCGGTGGCGAACGCCGCGGTCAAGGCGTGCTTCCCGCAGCGCTGAGACCGACAATGAGCCGTGCCCACGGCCGAGGAGCTGCACCGACGGGGCGTCAGCGCGCTCAACCGCGGGCGCCACACCGTCGCGCGGCGCTACCTGGAGGAGGCCCGCGCGGGGCTCTCGACGGGTGACCTGCGCGCGCGGGTCGAGGCGAGCCTGGCCTACGTCCTGTCCGAGACCGGCGACCCCGAGGGTGCGCTCGCGCTCTGCCACGAGGCGCTGACCTGGTCCGGGCTCGGGTCCACGACCCGCGGGGTGCTGCACCGGCAGATCGCGCTCGTGGAGATGCTGCGGGGGGAGGGCGAGGCCGCCATCGCGGCGTTCGGCGCCGCCATCGGCCTCACCGAGGACCCGGTGGGGCGCGGGAACATCCACCTCAACCGGGGCAACGTGCACCTGCAGCGGCTGGACCTCGACGTCGCGCGGGCGGACTTCGCGGCGGCGCAGGAGTCGTTCCTCGAGGCCGACGACGTCCTGGCCGCGGCCAAGGCGGTGCACAACCTGGGCTACGTGCACCTGCTGGCGGGGGACATCGTGGCGGCCCTGGGCCGGATGGACGAGGCCTTCGAGACCGTGGCCTCGGAGGGGCCTGTGATGCGCGCCATGGTCGAGCAGGACCGCGCGGAGGCGTTGATCGCAGCGGGCCTGGTCGACGAGGGCGTGGACGCGCTGCGGGCCGCGGCGACGGCGTACGCGCGCCGGCGGCTGCACCAGCGCCAGGCGGAGGCCGACCTGGCCCGGGCCCGCTACGCCCGCGACCCGCGGGAGTCGCGCGCGGCGGCCCGGCGGGCCGCCGAGAGGTTCCGCAGCAGCGGCTCACCGCGCTGGGCCGCGCGCGCGGCCGCGGAGGAGCTCGCGGCCGACGTGGCCCTGGGGCGCCGCCGCGACGTGGCCGAGCGGGGGGACCGGGTGGCGCGCGAGCTGGAGCAGCAGCGCATGCGGTGGAACGCCACGGCCGTCCGGCTCACGGTGGTGCGGGGCCTGCTGGACGACGGCCGGGCGCGCGAGGCGCGGGAGCGGCTGCGCGCGATCCGGACCTCGGCCGCCGCGCCGCTCGCCGTCCGCCTCACCGAGCGCGAGGTCCGCGCGGCCGCTGCCACCCGACCGGGCCAGGCGCTCGGGCACGTGCGGGCCGGCCTGGACGACCTGCACGCGTGGCAGAGCTCCTTCGGCTCCCTGGACCTGCAGACCAACGTCGTGCGCCACGGCGTCCGGCTCGCGGTCCGCGGCCTGGCCCTGGCGGTGCAGTCGCGCTCGGACCGCGTGCTCTTCGAGTGGTCGGAGCGCGCGCGGATGCTCGCCTCGAGGATCCAGCCGGTGCGCGCCCCCCAGGACCAGCAGACCGCGGCCGACTTGGCCGAGCTCCGCTCCGGACCGGCGCCGGAGCGGGAGGCCGAGCTGCGGCGACGGATCCGCGAGCAGGCCTGGCAGCACCGGGGCTCGGGCGCGGTGGCCGACCCCGTCGCGCTGGCCGGGCTGCAGGAGGGGCTCGGTCCCGGGTGCGCGCTGGTCGCCTACGTCGTCACCGCCGGCAGGGTCGTGGCCCTGGTGGTGACCCCTTCGGGGACCCGGCGGCACGAGCTCGGCGACCGGGCGGCCCTCGACGCCGTGCTGGCCGGGGTGCTGGCCGACCTCGACATGGCGGCCTCCGAGCTGCCGCCGGCGCTGGCCGGCTCGGTGCGGGGCACCCTGGCCCGGCGCCTCGAGGCGATGGCGGCGCTGCTCGTGGCGCCGCTGCTCGAGGACCTCGGGGACGACCGGGTCGTGCTGACCCCGTCCGGCGTCCTGGCCGGCGTCCCGTGGACGCTCCTGCCCGGCCTGGTGGGGCGGCCGGTCACCGTGGCCCAGAGCGCGACCTCCTGGCTGAGCCGGGCGACCACGCCGCTGCGGACCGGCTCGGCCGGCTTCGTGGCCGGCCCGCGGGTCGCGCGCGCCGAGGACGAGGTGCGCGCGGCGGCCGCGGCCTGGCCCGGCGCCCCGCTCCTCTGCGGCGAGGAGGCCACCGCCGCAGCGGTCTCCTCCCTGGCCGGCCGGGTCGACGTCTTGCACGTGGCGGCCCACGGCCGGCACTCCGCGGAGAACCCGCTCTTCTCCGGCCTGGAGCTGGTCGACGGGACGTGGTTCGGCTACGACATCGACCAGCTGCCGGCCGTTCCCGACGTGGTGCTGCTCTCGGCCTGCGAGGTCGGGCGCTCCTCGGTCCGGTGGGGCGAGGAGCTGATCGGCATGACCGCCGCCTGGCTGCACGCAGGTGCCCGGTGCGTGGTGGCCAGCCCCGCGGCGGTCAACGACGGGGTCGCCCACGACGTCCTGGTCCGCGTCCACCGTGCCCTGGCCGCCGGTGCGGATCCCGCGAGCGCCCTGGCCGGCGCGGTGTCGGGGGTCACCGCGGAGGCCGCGCCCGCGCCGTTCCTCGTCTTCGGCTGAGCCACCCGCTGAGCCACCCGCTGAGCCACCCGCTGAGACGGTCCGGCCGCGGGGGAACCGAATCGCGACCGGACGTATCTGACAGTCAGCACCCCGCTCCTCACCGCTGACACCTCGTCCGCAGCGAATCCCCAGGAGACGACATGACCATGTCGCTGACCAGCCCCGCCCCGACGTTCGCCGACGACCGCTACGTGGTCGTCACCGACCCGCGGCCGGGGACGATCGTGGAGCTCGCGCCCGGGAGCCAGCTCGCGGTGCGGTTCCGGCGCTGCCTCGGGCCGAGCCGGTGGCACGTCGCGGGCCTGCCCGGCCACCTGCTGGTGCTCGCCGACGGCGGCCACGACTTCCAGCTGCTCGTCTTCGACTCCGAGGACGGCACCGAGCCGCTGCGCTTCGAGCGCCGGCACCCCGACCGGGAGATGTCGCACGAGGTGTGCGAGCTGCTCGTGGTCCCGGTCAGCGAGCCGGTGGCCGCTCCGGTCAGCCGCGGCCGCGGACGAACATCCAGGTCCGCATCGCCACGAACCGCATGACGGTGACCACGAGGTTCGCCACGGTGAGCACCGCGACCTCGGCGCCGTGGTGGCTGCTGCCGGCGGCGTGCAGGACCCACAGGGCCCCGCTGGTGACCACCAGCCCGATCCCCAGGACCAGCAGCCCCTGCGCCTGGTGACGCAGCGCGTGCCGCCGGCCCCGCACCCCGAAGGTGAGCCGACGGTTGGCGGCGGTGTTGCCCAGCGCGGTGAGCAGCAGGGCCAGGGCGTTGGCCGTCCAGGCGCCGGTGGACCCGCGCAGCAGCAGGTAGAGGACGGCGTAGGCCACGGTCGATGCGATGCCGATGAGCGCGAAGATCGCCACCTGCATCCCGAGCCGACCGGACCCCGCGTCGGCCGACGCGCGGCCCAGCCGCTCGGAGACCTCCGCCAGCGGGAGCCGCCCGGTCACCAGGCTGCGGGCCAGGCGCGCGATCCCGCGCACGTCGTCGTACGCCGTCCGCACCAGGTCGACGCGGCTGTCGGGGTCGTCGACCCAGTCGACCGGCACCTCGTGGATCCGCAGGCCGGCCCGCTCGGCGATGACCAGCAGCTCGGTGTCGAAGAACCACGCGTCGTCCTCGACCAGCGGCAGCAGCGCACGAGCCACCTCGCCGCGGATCGCCTTGAACCCGCACTGCGCGTCGGAGAAGCGGGTCCGCAGCGTGCCGCGCACCAGGAGGTTGTAACCGCGCGAGATCAGCTCGCGCTTCGGGCCCCGGACCACCCGCGAGTCGTGCCGCAGGCGGCTACCGATGGCCAGGTCGGAGTGGCCCGAGATCAGCGGGGCCACCAGCGGCAGCAGGGCGTTCAGGTCCGTGGACAGGTCGACGTCCATGTAGACCAGGACCTCCGCGTCGGAGCCGGACCACACCTTCTTCAGCGCCCGGCCCCGGCCCTTCTCCGCGAGGTGGACCACCCGGACGCCGTCGTGGGCGTGGGCCAGCCGGCGGGCCAGCACCGCCGTGCCGTCGGTGCTCGCGTTGTCCGCGATGGTCACGCGGTGGCTCCACGGCAGCCCGGCCAGCTGCTCGAGCACCCGGAGCACCGAGGCCTCGAGGTCGGCCTCCTCGTTGTAGACCGGGATCACCACGTCGAGGGTGGTGGTCGTGACGGCCTCGGCCAGCGGCTGCGGCGCGTGCGCGGTCACGAGGCGGTCCCACCCGTGCCGGTGCTGCTGCCGGTGCCGGTGGTCAGGTCGTAGAGGGTGACCCCGTCGACGGTGGTCGCGGTGAAGTTCGCCGCGACCCAGCTCGCGATGTCGCTGCTGGCGCTGCTGCCGCCTATCTGCGCGCCACCGAACCCACCGCCGCCGATGAACCAGTGGATGTCGCCGGCGGCGACGTGGGCCTGGAACTCCGCGAGCGTCGGCGAGGGGTCGGAGCCGTTGAAGCCGCCGATGGCCATCACCGGCTCCTCGCTGGCCAGCTGGTAGCCCGAGGCCGCGTTGGAGCCGACGGCAGCGGCCACCCAGGTGTAGTCGTCGGCGTCGCTCACCAGCAGCTCGGTGATCGCGTCGGTCGGCTCGCTGCCGTCGAGCAGCCCGCCGGCCCCGCCACCCGTCGGGCCGGTGGTGGTGCCGGTGCCCTGCTGGGTGGCCGGCGGCGTCCCGGTCGGGGGTGTCGCGCCGCCCGGACCGCCACCGCCGAACCCGGCACCGGGCCCGCCGGCGCCGGCCGGTCCGGCGCTGGGGATCGAGCCGGTGTGCGCGGTGGCCGCGGTCTCGACGGCGTACGCCGCGGGTCCGGCCAGCGACAGGACCAGCGCCACGGCAGCCACGGCCCCCGCGGCCCGGCGGGGCAGCCGGCCCAGACCCACGACGGCCAGCGCCGACGCCAGCCCGCCGACCAGCACCACCCAGCGCAGCCACGGCACGAAGTCGGCGGCGCGGCCCAGCAGGACGAAGGCCAGCACCGTGGTCATCGAGACGCTCGCGGAGGCCACGAAGGCCGCGACGAGCGAGGTGCGGTGCTGCCACAGCAGCCACGCGCCGGTGCCGACCAGGGCGCCGATCGCGGGCGCCAGCGCCACGGTGTAGTAGGCGTGAAAGATCCCGGCCATGAAGCTGAAGGTCGCGGCCGTGACCACCAGCCAGCCGCCCCAGACCACCAGGCCGGCCCGCACCGCACGGCGCGGCACCGCGGTCCCGGCGGCGCGCCGGGTGAACCACACGCCGGCCACGAGGAGCAGGAGCGCGGTCGGCAGCAGCCAGCCGACCTGCCCGCCGATCTCCTCGCTGAGCAGCCGCCCCAGGCCGGTCTGGCCCCACATGCCACCGCCCGCCCCGCCGCCGCCCACGGAGCCCGTCTCGTCACCGGTGAGCCGGCCGAAGCCGTTGTAGCCCAGGGTCAGCTCCAGGATCGAGTTCTCCTGGCTGCCGCCGATGTAGGGGCGGCTGTCCGCCGGCCACAGCGAGACGATCGCCACCCACCAGCCGGCGGAGGCGACCATCGCGCCCAGCCCGACCGCGAGGTGGCCCAGGCGCTTGGGCAGCGAGGTGTGGGCGAAGAGGAGGTAGACCAGGCCGAGCGCCGGCACCACCAGGAAGGCCTGCAGCATCTTGGTCAGGAAGGCCAGCCCGACCAGCGTGCCGGCCAGCGCCAGCCAGCGGACCGGGTGGAGGCCCGACTCGACCGCGCGCAGCGTGGCGTACGCCGACCCCACGAGCAGCAGCGTGAGCAGGGCGTCGGGGTTGTCGAAGCGGAACATCAGCACCGCCACCGGCGTGGTGGCCAGCACCGCGCCGGCCAGGAGGCCGGCCGCCGCCGAGCCCGTCGTACGCCGGACCGTGGCGTACAGCAGACCGACCGCCGCCACGCCCTCCAGCGCCTGGGGGACCAGGAGGCTCCAGGAGGAGAGGCCGAAGACCCGGATGGACAGCGCCATCGGCCAGAGCGAGAGCGGCGTCTTGTCCACGGTGATCGCGTTGGCGGCGTCGGAGGAGCCGAAGAAGAACGCCTTCCACGACTCCGACCCGGCCTGCGCGGCGGCGGCGTAGAAGCTGTTGGCCCAGCCAGAGGCGCCGAGCCCCCACAGGTAGAGGACGGCCGTGCCGCCGAGGAGCACCAGCAGCGCGGGCCACTCCCAACGGGCGCGGACAGGTCCGGCGGGGGCGGCGACGGCGGAGTCAGGGGGCGACGCGGGTCGGGTCGCGGTCAACAGGCTCATGCAGCCACCGTGCGGGCCGCGGGTGGCCCTGCGGTGTGGTCGCTCTGTGGGCCACCTGTGAGCCGCAAGGCGCGGTGGGCCACGGTGGCTGAGGTGCGAGGAGCGCCAGCGACGAGCCTCGAAGCCTGGTGACCTGGTGCTGGGACGGTCTCGGCCTCGGCTCACCTGGCTTCGAGGCTCGGCCGCGGACGGCCTCGCACCTCAGCCACCGTGGGGCTGCTCAGCGCCGCTCGCGGCAAGGCGACGGTGGCTGAGGTGCGAGGAGCGCCAGCGACGAGCCTCGAAGCCTGGTGACCTGGTGCTGGGACGGTCTCGGCCTCGGCTCACCTGGCTTCGAGGCTCGGCCGCGGACGGCCTCGCACCTCAGCCACCGTGGGGCTCAGCCACGGTGGGGCTAGAGCCGCTCGCGCAGCCAGGCGAAGTCGGCGGTGTGCTCGTCGGCACCGCCCGGGGTCTCGCAGACCACCGGCGCGCCGGCGTCGCGCACCACCGCGGCCAGCAGGTCGGGGTCGATCCGGCCGGCGCCGAAGTTGGCGTGCCGGTCGGCGCCGGAGTCGAAGTCGTCGCGGCTGTCGTTGCAGTGCACGAGGTCGATCCGCCCGGTGATCTTGAGGACGTCCTCGACCACCGTCTCCAGCGGGTTGCCGCCGGCGTGGGCGTGGCAGGTGTCGAGGCAGAAGCCGACCCGGTCGAAACCCTCGGCGGACGAGATCGCCTCCCAGACCCCGGCGATGCGGTCCAGGTAGCGGGTCATCGCGTTGGTGCCGCCGGCGGTGTTCTCGATCAGCAGCGGGATCTTGAGGTCGGTGGCCTCGATCGCCTTGCGCCAGTTGTCGAAGCCCTTGGCCGGGTCGTCCTCGTCGGTGACGTGGCCCCCGTGCACGATCAGCCCCTTGGCCCCGACCTCGGCCGCGGCGTCCATGTGCTGCTGGAGCAGCTTGCGGCTCGGGATGCGCTGGCGGTTGTTGGTCGTGGCCACGTTGATCAGGTACGGCGCGTGCACGTAGAGGTCCACCCCGGCCGCCTCGGCGTCCGCCTTGAGCCCCGCCGCGCCGCCGGCGTACTTCACCACCGGGCCCTTGTAGCTCTGCGGGTCACCGAGGAAGAACTGCACCAGCGGCGCCTGGCGCGCCTGCGCCTCCGCGATCGGGTCGGTCTGCTCGACGTGGGCACCGATGTCCATGGCGTCCACTCTAGGAGTGGGCGGCGACAGGCAGCTCCAGGTCGGCGCGCTCGAACTTGTGGGCCGGCACCTCGTCCGCCGAGGCGGCGGCCACGATCGCGTCAGTGCCCTCGGTCACCGTCTGGGGACCGCTGTGGGCGTTGAGGTCGGTGGCGGTCCAGCCGGGGTCCACGACGCTGACGCGGACCGCCGGCAGGGCCTTGGCGTACTGCGTGGCGATCATGTCCAGCGCGGACTTCGAGGACTGGTAGACCATGCCCGGCACCTGCGACTCCACCCGGTCGGCGTCGAGCACGTGGGCGATGGTCCCCAGGCCGCTGGAGACCATCACCAGCCGGGCCTGCGGCGAGGCGGTCAGCAGGGGCAGGAAGGCGTGGGTGACCCGCACCGGGCCGAGCACGTTCACGCCGTAGACCGGCAGGAAGTCGGCCGGGACGGTGGCCAGGGTGTCGTGTGGTCCGGTGGCGATGCCGGCGTTGTTGACCAGCACGTCGAGGCCGGTGCCGCTCGCGGCCACCACGGCGTACGCCGCGGCGACGGACTCGTCGCTCGTCACGTCCAGCTGCACCACCCGCAGGTCGGCGTCGGGCTGCGCGACCCGGATGGTGGCGGCGGCCCGCTCGGCGGCGCTCTCGTCGCGGGCGGCCAGCCAGACGGTCCAGCCCAGGGCGGCCAGGCGGCGTGCGGTCTCGGCGCCGAGGCCCTTGTTGGCGCCGGTGATCAGGACGGTGGTGGATCGGTTCGTGGTCATGCCTCCACGGTGCGTCGGACGGGGCGGGCCGAACAGGACCGGTCGATCGTGGGACCGGCAGTCCTACCCGGGCGGCCGGGCGGCGAGCCATGCTGGAGGCGTGAAGGCGAACCGTGCAGAGCTGGCCCGGGCGATCAAGCGCGCCCGGGGCCGGATCCGGCCGCAGGACGTGGGCCTCCCCGCGGGCCAGCACCGCCGGGTGCCGGGGCTGCGGCGCGAGGAGCTCGCGATGCTGGCCGGGATCAGCGTCGACTACGTCGTCCGCCTCGAGCAGGCCCGCGGTCCGCACCCCTCGGAGCAGGTGCTCACCGCCCTGTGCCGTGCGCTCCGGCTCGAGGTGGGCGAGCGCGACGAGATCTTCCACCTCGCGGGCACCGCGCCGCCGCACAGCGGCCTGATCGACCTGCACGTGCGGCCGAGCGTGCTGCGCCTCATCGACCGGTTCAGCGACCTGCCCGCGCTGGTGGTCAGTGCCAAGGGCGACGTGCTGGCCTGGAACGCGATGTCCTCGGCGCTGCACGGCGACTGGTCCGCCCTGCGGCCCGAGCGGCGCAACCACGCGCGGCTGCGGTTCCTGGAGGACCCCACCGACCCGCCCCGCAGCGTGGTGGGCGGCCGCCCCGAGGAGCTCGCCGCCACGGCGGCCCAGACCGTGGGCAGCCTGCGCTCGGTGGCCGCCCGCTACCCCGACGACCCGGGCCTGGCCAGGCTGCTCGAGGACCTGCGGGCCGGTTCGCCGGCCTTCCGCCACCTGTGGGCCACCGCGGACGCCGGCGGCTGGCGCAGCCACACCAAGTCGGTGCTGCACCCGACGCTCGGCGAGCTGGTGCTGGAGTGCGACACGCTGCACCTGCCCGACTCCGACCAGAGCCTCCTCGTCTACTCCGCCGCCCCGGGCACGCACGAGGCCGAGGCCCTGGCGCTGCTGCGGGTCGTCGGCACCGAGGAGTTCAGCAGCGCGACCTGAGCTCCCGCAGCCGGCGGCGGGCGGCGTCGGCCGAGGGCCGCCGGTCCGGGTCGGCCCGGGTCATCGAGTCGCACAGCGTGAGCAGCGGCGAGGCGCCTGCCAGCGCCCGCCGGGCCACCAGCCCCGCGGCGTACAGGTCCTGGCTGGGGTGCGGCGGCGCCCCGTCGCGCCGCTCGGGCGGCAGGAACGCCGGCGTGCCCGACACGGGCGAGGGGCGGCCGGCCGGTGCGGCCACGCCGAAGTCGGCCAGCAGCAGGTGCGGCGAGGCGCCTGCCCGGAGCAGCAGGTTGGACGGCTTCACGTCGCCGTGGACCACGCCGCTCGCGTGGACGGCGGCCAGCGCGTCGAGGAGCTGGTCGAGCAGTGCGGCCACCACCGCCTCGGGCTGGCGCCCACGGGCGGCGAGCAGGTCGCGGACCGAGCCGCCTAGCACCAGCTCCATCGCGATCAGCGCCACGTCGTCCTCGGCCGCCCAGCCCAGCGGCGCCAGGACGTGCGGGTGGGCGACGCGGTGCTCCTGCTCGCACACCAGCCGGGCCAGCGCCTCGGGGTCGCGGCCGCGCACCACCTTGGCCGCGACGTGCTGGCGGGTGCGCAGGTCCAGCGCCCGATGCACCACCGCGTGCCCGCCCCGGCCGAGCTCCTCGAGCAGCACGTAGCGCCCGGCGACAGGAGGCGGGCGGCGCGGCACTCCGCGGACCGTAGCGACCGCCGGGCCCCCGCGTCGGCCGCTCTCCACAGGATTGGGAGGGGTGCCCGCCCCGCTGTTAGCCTGTCCTGTCCTTCTCGGCCAGACGCCGGAGGGACAGACGCACTAGCCCTCCTGCCACGGAGAGACCGTGGCCGCTGAGCCCACAGGAGGTGGAACTGCTTTGCGTGCCTATGAAGACATGG
>CAZEPK010000074.1:6684-16481 GCA_964514085.1 uncultured Nocardioides sp. | reverse complement strand
GCCGGAGGACGACGCGAGGATCCTGGCCGCCGTCCGCTCGGTGGCGGGCGAGCCACGCTGATGCACGTGGTCGCGACCGCGGGGCACGTGGACCACGGCAAGTCGACGCTGGTGCGGGCCCTCACCGGTCGCGAGCCGGACCGCTTGGACGAGGAACGGCGGCGCGGGCTGTCCATCGAGCTGGGCTACGCCTGGACCGAGCTGGACGGGGCGGGCGAGGTCGCGTTCGTCGACGTCCCCGGCCACCAGCGCTTCATCAGCACGGCCCTGGCCGGCATCGGACCGGTGCCCGTGGTCGTCCTGGTGGTGGCCGCCGACGACCCGTGGATGCCGCAGGCCTCGGAGCACCTGGCGGCGCTGGACGCCCTCCAGGTCTCGCACGGCGTCCTCGTCGTGACCCGGTCGGACCTGGCGGACCCGGGCCCCACGCTGGCCGCGGCGCGGGCCCGGCTGGCCGGGACCACCCTGGCCGGGATCCCCGACGTGGTGGTGAGCGGCCGGACCGGCGCGGGCCTGGACCGGCTCCGCAGCGTCCTGGCCGGCGTGGTGAGCGGCACCGCGGCCCCGGACCCCGAGGCCCACGTGCGCCTGTGGGTCGACCGCGCCTTCCACGTCAAGGGGGTCGGCACGGTGGTCACGGGCACGCTGCCCGAGGGCACCATCACCGCGGGCGACCACCTCTGGACCGGCGATGGCACGGTGCGGGTGCGGGGCATCGAGTCGCTGGAGGTGCGCCGCGAGCGCATCAGCGGCGCCGCACGCGTCGCGCTCGACCTGGGCGGCCGGGCGCCCGCCGGTCTGGGGCGCGGGCAGGCGCTGACCACGCCGGGCACCTTCGCCGGCACGGCGCTCGTGGACGTCCTGCTCCGGGGGGACGGGGACCCGCCCGCCCAGCCGGTCCTGCACGTGGGGTCCGCGTCGGCCCAGGTGTGGCTGCGGCCCCTGGCCGGCCCGTACGTCCGGCTCCGGCTGCCGGCGCCTCTCCCCCTCCGAGCCGGTGACCGCGCGATCCTGCGCGACCCGGGCAGCCGGCAGGTGTGGGGGGCGGAGGTCCTCGACACCACTCCCCCGGCGCTGGACCGGCGCGGGGCCGCCGCACGCCGGGCCGGCGTGCTGGCCGGTGAGCCGGCCGACGAGCCGGCCGGCGCGCCGCCTCCAGCGGAAGCGGCTGTCCCCGACGCCCCGGTCGTGACCCAGGAGGACCGGGCGGCACTGACCGCGCTCCGGGACCTGCTGGACGAGCAGTCCCTCACCGCACCCAGCGCGCCCGCCCTCCACGACGTCGGGCTCGACGACCCCGCGGCGGTCCGGCTGCACCGCGCCGGCCTGCTGCTCCGCCTGGCGCCGGGCATCGTCCTCCTGCCCGGTGCCGACGCCCGGGCGGTCGGGCTCCTGGCCGACCTGGCGTCGCCGTTCAGCACGAGTGCGGCCCGCCAGGCGCTGGGGACCAACCGCCGCACGATCCTCCCGCTGCTCACCCACCTCGACCGCACCGGTCGGACCGTGCGCCTGGCCGACGACCGCCGGCGCCTCCGGCCCTGACGCGCGCCCGGCTCAGGGCCGCCGGCCGGGTTCGCCGCCCGGGGCACCGCCGGGCGGCTCGTCGGGCCGCACGCGGTTCCGGTGGCGGTCGGCCTCGATCTGCTCGGCGCGCTTGCGCTCGAACAGGAGGATCAGCACCACCACGGCGACGGTCACCACCACCAGGGGCGCCAGGGCCAGCCAGGTCGAGGACATGGCGGGGACCTCCCTCGGACGTCAGGTCGGCGGTCGTCGTCCCGGCTCCGGTATCCACTGCGGGCCGAATCCCACCGGTGCCCCCTACCCCGCATGAGCCGGGCCGTGCTGGGCACAGAGGGCCATGAACCAGCCCAGCCAGCAGCAGCAGCCGCCCGGGGTCCAGTCCGAGATGGACCCGGTCCCCGACTGCGGCGAGGAGAGCTACGAGGGTCACGGCCGCCTGGCGGGCAAGGTCGCGGTGATCACGGGCGCCGACAGCGGCATCGGCCGCGCGGTGGCGATCGCCTACGCCCGCGAGGGCGCCGACGTCCTCATCTCCTACCTCGAGGAGCACGAGGACGCCCAGGACACCGCCGGCCACGTCGAGCGCGCCGGGCAGCGTGCGGTTCTCGTGGCCGGCGACCTCTCCGACCCGCAGCACTGCCGCGACGTGGTCGCGCGGGCGGTCGAGGAGTTCGGGCGGATCGACGTCCTGGTCAACAACGCGGCGTTCCAGATGAGCCACGAGTCGGTCGAGGAGATCCCCGACGAGGAGTGGGACCACACGATCGCGACCAACCTGTCCGCGATGTTCCACCTCTGCAAGGCGGCCCTGCCCCACATGGGCCCCGGTGCCTCGATCATCGGCAGCTCGTCGGTCAACTCCGACAGCCCCAGCCCGACCCTGGCGCCGTACGCCGCCACCAAGGCCGCGATCGCCAACCTCTGCGCCAGCCTGGCCCAGCTCCTCGGCGAGCGAGGCATCCGGGTCAACAGCGTGGCACCCGGACCCATCTGGACGCCGCTGATCCCGGCGACCATGCCTCCGGAGAAGGTCGAGCAGTTCGGCAGCGACGTCCCGCTCGGGCGGCCCGGCCAGCCCGCGGAGCTCGCCCCGGTCTACGTCCTGCTCGCCTCCGACGAGGCCAGCTACGTCTCCGGTGCGCGGGTGGCGGTGACCGGCGGACGGCCGATCCTCTAGCCCTGCTCCCGCGGAGGGGGCCGGCGCGGGTGCGGAGCGGCCCCTGGGCGGTGATCGGCCGATGACCGCCCCTCAGGCGTGGGCCTCCGCGCCCGGGTTACCGATGGGGATGACGACCCTGGGACTCATCGGCAGTGGCCACATCGGGAGCACTCTCGCGCGGCTGGCGGTCGACGCCGGCTACGACGTCGTGCTGAGCAACAGCCGGGGCCCCGAGACCCTGGCCGACCTGGTCGACGAGCTGGGCGACCACGCCCGAGCCGCGACCCCGCAGGAGGCCGCGGTGGCCGGCGACCTGGTGGTGGTCACCATCCCGCTCAAGGGGTACCGCGACCTGCCGGTCGAGCCGCTGCGCGGCAAGGTCGTCATCGACACCCTCAACTACTACCCGGACCGCGACGGGTCTCTCGCCGAGCTCGACGAGGAGTCGACCACGACCTCGGAGCTGGTCCAGGACCACCTGGCCGGCGCCTCGGTGGTGAAGGCCTTCAACAGCATCTACTTCGAGTCGCTCCGCCGGTTGCCCCGACCGCACGGCGACCCCGAGCGCAGCGTGCTCCCGATCGCCGGGGACGACGACCATGCCAAGGCAGCCGTGGTCCGGTTCCTGGACGACGTGGGGTACGACGCCCACGACGTCGGCCCGCTCTCCGAGGGCTGGCGCTTCCAGCGCGACACCCCGGCGTACGTCGCGCCCTACGCCAACGACGACGCGGGTGAGTTCACGCCGGAGAGGTCCCGGCCCGTGGGGCTGGCCGTGCTCCAGCAGCGACTGGCCGGGGCCCAGCGCTACCGGGACATGTGATCCGCGGCGCGCCGGCGGCCGCGCACCCCGCCGGCGTACAGCGCCCAGGCGACCAGCACCGGCTGGAAGAACAGCCGCACGAACCGCTTGGTGTCCGTGTCGAGCCCGAAGGCGTCGGTGTGCTCGACGTACTGCGCGATGTTGCCCGGGAAGATCACGACGTAGAACGCAGCCAGCAGGGCGCCGACGTTCCGCTGGTGCCTCGGGAGCGCGACGAACGACGCCCCGAGGGCCACCTCCGCCACCCCGGAGACCAGCACCACCGCATCAGCGTCGACCGGGAACCACTGCGGCACCTGCGCGCGGAACTCCTCGCGGGCCAGGGTCAGGTGGGTGATCCCCGCGCCGGTCATCACGGCGCCGAGGACCAGACGGGCCAGGGTCCGCGGAGTGCTCACCCAGGCAGCCTAGGCCCGCAGCGGGGATCGACCGCTCAGCCCGGCTTCCGCGCCCTGATGGTGTAGCTGTGCGGGAGCCGCCACGGCCGGTCCCTGAGGCGGTGCTCACCGCCCGGCAGCTCCTCGGTGAAGCCGGGGAACGGGTCCCACGGCACACTGTCGTGCTCGACGAACGCCTCGACCACCAGCCCCTGGTCCAGCAGCGCGGTGAGGATCTCGCCCAGCCCGTGGTTCCACTCCAGCGTGCGGTTGTGCTCGAACTCGACGTCGGTCTCGACGTAGGTGCCGCCCTCGTCCCACACCATCGGCTCCTCGCGCTCGACGTAGGGGTGCTCGAGCTCCAGCCGCCCGTCGGGCAGCGGGTCCGCCAGGGCCCACAGGACGGGGTGGCCCTCGCGCAGGAAGAGGCGGCCGCCGGGCGCCAGCAGCTGCTCCACGACCGCGGCCCAGCGGGTCACGCTGGGGATCCAGCACAGTGCGCCGATGCCGGTGAAGACCAGGTCGAACCCGCCGCGCGGCAGCACGTCGGCCGCGTCGTAGACGTCGGCCTCGACGAAGTCGACGCCGGCGCCGAGCTCCTGGCTCAGCGCGTTCGCCTGTGACACCGCCGCCGGGCTGAAGTCCAGCCCCGTCATCCGGGCACCCAGCCGGGCCAGCGAGATCGTGTCGGTGCCGATGTGGCACTGCAGGTGGACGCCGCGCAGCCCGCGCACGTCACCGATCAGCGGCAGGTCGAAGCGCACCACGTCGGAGAGGTACGCCGGGTCGCTGCGGAAGGCGTCCAGGCGGTAGCCCGGGGACGCGGCGTGGGCCGGGGCGCGCTCGTCCCAGCTGGCCCGGTTCAGGGTGCGGTAGTCGTCGTCGGTGTCGGGCACCGCGCCATCATCGGACCGGGTGACCCGCTTCCGCGAGCGAGTTCTTCACCTCGGCGATGCGCAGCGTGCCGAAGTGGAAGACGGTCGCGGCCAGCACCGCGTCGGCGCCGGCCCCCACCGCGGGTGCGAAGTGCTCGACCCGGCCGGCTCCGCCCGAGGCGATGACCGGGATGGTGACCTCGCGGCGCACCGCCCGGATCAGCTCGAGGTCGAAGCCGTCCTGGGTGCCGTCGGCGTCCATGGCGTTGAGCAGGATCTCGCCGGCGCCGAGCTCGGCGGCGCGGGCGGCCCAGGCCACCGCGTCGAGGCCGGCCGACTTCCGCCCGCCGTGCGTGGTGACCTCGAAGCCACTGTCGGTGCCGGGCGCGCGGCGGGCGTCGACCGAGAGGACGAGGACCTGGTTGCCGAACCGGTCCGCGATCTCGGCCACCAGCTCGGGGCGGTGGAGGGCGGCGGTGTTGACCGCGACCTTGTCGGCGCCGGCGCGCAGGAGCCGGTCGACGTCGTCCACCGAGGACACTCCCCCGCCTACCGTGAGGGGGATGAACACCTCCTCGGCGCAGCGCGAGACCACCTCCATGGTGGTCGCGCGGCCCTCGTGGGAGGCGGAGATGTCGAGGAAGGTGAGCTCGTCGGCGCCCTCGGCGTCGTAGGTGCGGGCCAGCTCGACCGGGTCACCGGCGTCGCGGAGCTCCTGGAAGTTGATCCCCTTGACCACCCGGCCGCCGTCGACGTCCAGGCACGGGATCACCCGCACGGCGAGCGTCACGACCCGCTCCTGGTCAGGGCCAGCGCGTCCTCGAGGGAGAAGCGCCCCTCGTAGAGCGCCGTGCCGGCGATGGCGCCCTCGACCCCCTGCTCGACCAGGCCCATCAGCGCCCGGATGTCGTCGAGCGTGGTGACCCCGCCAGACGCGACGACCGGCCGGTCGGTCGCGGCACACACGTCGGAGAGGAGCTGGAGGTTCGGCCCCTGGAGCATGCCGTCCTTGTTGACGTCGGTGACGACGTAGCGCGCGCAGCCCTCGGAGTCGAGCCGGGCCAGCACCTCGTAGAGGTCGCCGCCCTCCCGCGTCCAGCCCCGCGCCGCGAGGGTCCGGCCACGGACGTCGAGGCCGACCGCCACCCGGTCGCCGTACGTCGCGATCGCGCGGGCGCACCACTCCGGCTGCTCCAGGGCGGCGGTGCCGATGTTGACCCTGCGGCAGCCGGTGGCCATCGCGGCCTCGAGCGACTCGTCGTCGCGGATGCCGCCGCTCATCTCGACCCGGATGTCGAGGGCGCCCACGATGCGCGCCTGGAGCTCGCGGTTGTGGCCGCGCCCGAACGCCGCGTCGAGGTCGACGAGGTGGATCCACTCCGCCCCGGCGTCCTGCCAGCGCAGCGCCGCCTCCACGGGGTCGCCGAAGCGCTTCTCGGAGCCGGCCACGCCCTGGACCAGCTGGACGGCCTGGCCGTCGGCGATGTCGACGGCGGGGAGGAGCTCGAGGTGCCGGCCTGCGTGAGCCTGGTCCATGTCAGCCCCTCCGGAACAGCATCATGTGGATGATCGGTGCCCCCAGCAGGCTGGCCACGAGCGTGAAGCCGGTGACGTAGAAGTCCTGGGTGAAGGCGAAGACGAGCAGGTTGAAGGCGACCAGCACGGCGAAGGTCCCGCCGGCCTGCCGGCGTCGCTTCTCCGCGAGGAGCCCCGTCTGCCGGGCCGGCGCCTGCGGCACCCACCCGGTCAGCCGGTCCCTGCGGGCGTCGCGACGGGCTTGCTTCTCCGCCTCCGCGGCCCGCTGGGCGTTGGCCGCGGCCACCTCGGCCTCCCGGACCGCCCGCCGCTGCTGGCGCTCCTTGCTCATCGGCGCACCCGGTCGCTCACAGCGTCTCCACCCAGTTGCGGAGCAGCTGCGCGCCGGCGTCGCCCGACTTCTCGGGGTGGAACTGGGTGGCCCAGAGGGGACCGTTCTCCACGGCGGCCACGAAGCGGTCGCCCTCGCCCTCGACCGACCCGGTCTGCGTCCAGGTCACCAGGGGCGGGGTGGTGCGGCCGTTGGTCTCGAGCTCCCAGGACCGGACGCCGTAGGAGTGCACGAAGTAGAACCGCTCGTCCTCGACACCGGCGAACATGCGGGTGCCCTCGGGAGCCTCGACGGTGTTCCAGCCCATGTGCGGCACGACCGGCGCCTCCAGCCGCTCCACCAGGCCCGGCCACTCGTCGCAGCCCTCGGTCTCGACGCTGTGCTCGATCCCGCGGGCGAACAGCACCTGCATGCCGACGCAGATGCCGAGCACCGGCCGCCCGCCCGCCAGCCGCCGACCGATGGCCCGGGGGCCGTCGACCACGCGCAGCCCGGCCATGCAGGCGGCGTACGCCCCCACCCCGGGGACCAGGAGCCCGTCGGCGTCCTCGGCGGTCCGGCGGTCGGCCGTCAGGGTGACCTCGGCCCCGGCGCGCTCCACAGCGCGGACGGCGGACCGGAGGTTGCCCGACCCGTAGTCCAGGACGACGACGTTCTTGGTCAGAGCAGTCCCTTGGTGGACGGGACCCCGGTCTCCCGCGGGTCCAGGGCCACCGCGTCGCGGAAGGCCCGGGCGAACGCCTTGAACTGCGTCTCCACGATGTGGTGCGGCTCGCGGCCGGCCAGCACCCGCACGTGCAGGGCGATCTGGGCCTGGAAGGCGAGGGTCTCGAAGACGTGGCGGGTCAGCGAGCCGAGGTAGTCGCCCCCGAGCGTGACGTACTGCTGGCCCTCGGGCTCGCCGGTGTGCACGCAGTACGGGCGCCCGGAGAGGTCCACCACGGCCTGGACCAGCGCCTCGTCGAGCGGCACGGTGGCGTCGCCGAAGCGGCGGATCCCGGCCTTGTCGCCCAGCGCCTCGCGCAGGGCCTGGCCGAGCACGATCGCGGTGTCCTCGACGGTGTGGTGGGCGTCGATGTGGGTGTCGCCCTCGCTCTGCACCGTGAGGTCGACCAGGGAGTGGCGGGCGAAGGAGATGAGCATGTGGTCGTAGAAGCCGACCCCGGTCGAGACGTCGTGGCGACCCGAGCCGTCGAGGTCGACCTCGACCAGCACCTTGGACTCGCTGGTCTGCCGCTCGATGCGCGCTGTCCTGCTCATCGCTGCTCCTCCGTCACCTGGGTCACGTGCACTCCTTCAGGGCCAGTCTGAACGACGCCATCTCCTCGGGAGTGCCGATCGACACCCTCAGCCACCCGTCCGGGCCCACCTCGCGCACGATCACGCCCCGGTCGAGCAGCCCCTGCCAGACAGCACGACGATCCCGGAAGACGCCGAACAACACGAAATTGGCGTCGCTGTCCGCGACCCGGTGCCCCTGCTCCCGCAGCCACTCGACCGTGGCGTCGCGCTCGGCGCGCAGCTCGTCGACCCGGCCCAGCAGCTCCTTCTCGTGCCGCAGGGCGGCCAGCGCCACCGCCTGGGTGACCGCGGAGAGGTGGTAGGGCAGCCGGACCACGCGGATCCCGTCGCAGATCGCCGGGTCCGCGGCCAGGTAGCCCAGGCGGGCGCCGGCCAGCGCGAAGGCCTTGCTCATGGTCCGCGTGACGACGAGGTTGGGGTGCTCGGGCAGCAGCTCCAGCGCGCTCGGCACGCCCGCGCGGCGGAACTCGCCGTAGGCCTCGTCGAGGACGACCAGGCCGTCGCCGGCCGCCTCGCACAGGCCGCTGATGGCCTCGTGCGGGAGGGCGGTCCCCGTCGGGTTGTTGGGGCTCGGGAGCAGCACCACGGCCGGCCGGTGCCGCTCGATGAGCGACCCGGCGTGGTCCAGGTCGAGGGAGAAGTCCTCCTCGCGGTGGCCGACCACCCACTCGGTGTTCGTGTCGCGCGCGTACTCCGGGTACATCGAGTACGTCGGCGCGAAGCTCAGCGCGGTCCGTCCGGGGCCGGCGTAGGCCTGGAGCAGCTGCAGCATCACCTCGTTGGACCCGTTGGCCGCCCAGACCTGCTCGGGCACCACGCCGTGGGGCGTGTCCTGCGCCAGGTAGGCCGCCAGGGCGGCGCGGAGCTCGGCGAACTCGCGGTCGGGGTAGCGGTTGAGCGTCCCCGCCGCCGCCGCGACCGCCGCCGCGATGTCGGCGACGCACTCCGGGGACGGTCCGTAGGGGTTCTCGTTGACGTTGAGCTGCACGGGCACGTCGAGCTGCGGCGCGCCGTACGGCTGCAGCCCCCTGAGCTCCTCGCGCAGGGGTGGGAAGTCGGCCACCTCAGCCTCCGAAGCGGACGCGCACCGCCTGGCCGTGGCCGGGCAGGTCCTCGGCCTCCGCCAGCGTCACCACGTGGTCGGCCACCTCGGCCAGCGCCTCACGGGAGTAGTCGACGACGTGCACCGAGCGGGTGAACGCGCGGACCGACAGCCCCGAGGAGTGGCAGGCGCAGCCGCCGGTGGGCAGCACGTGGTTGGAGCCCGCGCAGTAGTCGCCCAGCGAGACCGGGGTGTGCGAGCCGACGAAGATCGCGCCGGCGTTGCGGATCCGGGCGGCCACCCCCGCGGCGTCGGCCGTGTGCAGCTCGAGGTGCTCGGCGGCGTAGGCGTTGGCCACGTCGACGCCCTGGTCGAGGTCCTCCACGAGCACCACGGCGGACTGGGCGCCGCCCAGGGAGGTCTGAATCCGCTGGGTGTGCTTGGTGGCCAGCACCTGCGCCTCGAGCTCCACCGCCACCCGGTCGGCCAGCTCCTCGGAGTCGGTGACCAGGACCGCGGCCGCCAGCGGGTCGTGCTCGGCCTGGCTGACCAGGTCGGCGGCGACGTAGGCGGGGTCGGCGCTGTGGTCGGCCAGGACCAGGATCTCGGTCGGTCCGGCCTCGGAGTCGATGCCGACGCGTCCCTTGAGCAGCCGCTTGGCGGTCACGGTCCAGATGGAGCCGGGGCCGGTCACCAGGTCGACCCGCGCGCAGGGGCCGACGCCGTAGGCGAACATCGCGATGGCCTGGGCACCGCCGACGGCGTAGACCTCCTCGACGCCGAGCAGCGCGCAGGCCGCGAGGATCGTGGGGTGCGGGAGCCCGCCGT
>CAZEPK010000074.1:0-6674 GCA_964514085.1 uncultured Nocardioides sp. | reverse complement strand
GCCGTGGTCCTTCTGCGGGGTGGAGGAGAGCGCGATCGACCGCACGCCGGCCACCTGGGCCGGCACGGCGTTCATCAACACGCTGGAGACGAGCGGCGCCAGGCCGCCGGGCACGTAGAGGCCGACCCGGTCCACCGGCACCTTGCGGTGGGTCACCGTGGCACCGGGCCCGAGCTCGCTGGTCGCGTCCTGCTCGAGCTCGGCGGTGCAGGTCACCCGCAGCCGGCGGATCGACTCCTCGAGCCCGGCCCGGATGTCGGGGTCGAGGTCGGCCAGGGCCTGCTGCATCGCCTCGGCCGGCACCCGGATGTCGGTCTGGGTCACGCCGTCGTACTGCGCCGACATCTCGAGGACCGCCTCCAGCCCGCGGGTGCGGACCGCCTCGCAGATGGCATGCACCGCCGGGACCGCCGCCTCCACGTCGAAGTCGGCGCGCGGCACCACGTCCCGGTAGTCCTCGGGACGCTGGCCACGCAGGTCGATCCGGCGCATCATGCCCCGATTCTACGAACCCGGCCCCGTCCCTCCCGACGCCCGCCGTGGGCTGGGACCGGACCCGGCCGGTCGCCGCGACCGCACCCGCGCCGGCACGGGTCCGCCAGCACGGGTGGTGAAGCCCACGGCGATCTCGAAGTCGCCTTCCGAGGACAGCTCGAGGTCGCGGACCAGGGTGGCCAGGGCCACCGTGGCCTCGAGCATGGCGAAGTGGTCGCCGATGCACTTGCGCTGCCCGCCGCCGAAGGGCAGGAACTGCCAGCGGCTGCGGCCCTCGGCGCGCTCGGGCAGGAACCGGTCGGGGTCGAAGCGCTCGGGGTCCGGCCAGGCGGACGGGTCGCGGTGCAGCGCGTAGATGTTGACGACGAGGTTCCACCCGACCGGGATCCGGTGCCCGTCGACGGCGACGTCGCGCATCGCCTGCCGGCCCACGCCCGCGGCCGGAGGGCACAGGCGCAGCGCCTCGTGCAGCACCCGGACCGTGAGGGGCAGGGCGGGGACGTGCTCCGGTGCGAGCACGCGGGAGCCGACGGCCTCGGCCTCCTCGGCCACCGCGGCCTGGAGGTCCGGGTGCTGCCCGAGCTGCCAGAGGGCGTAGGCCAGCGTGGTGGCGGTGGTGTCGTGCCCGGCCAGGAGGAAGGTGACCAGGTCGGCCACGAGGTCCTCCTCCGCCAGGCCCCGGCCGGTCTCCGGGTCGCGGGCGGCCAGGAGCTGGTGGACCAGCGGTGCGTCGAGGCCGGGGTCCAGGCGCACCCGGTCGATGGCCTCGGCGGCGACGGAGGCCATCGCGTCCCAGGCGTCTCGGAACCTCGCCCGCGCCGGCGTGGGCAGCCAGAGCGGCGCCCGCACCGGGCGCCGGGCCCGCGACATGGCGTAGCCGCTGTAGACGTCGAAGTCGGCGGCCAGCTGCGGGGCCCGGTCCCCCAGGGGGAGCCCGAGCAGCGCGCGGCCGAGCACCTCGGTGGTCAGCGCCCGGGTCGCTCCCTGCAGCTCCACCCGCCCGGCCGTGGCCCAGTCGGCCGCGGTCTCGACCGCCACGTCGCTCATCGCGCCGGCGTAGGACGTCATCCGCGGCTTGGTGAACACCGGCTGCAGGGCCCGCTTGCGCGGCAGCCACTCGTCGTGGGCCAGGTTGAAGATGTTGGTGCCCAGCCGGCGGAACTCCTCGTGGAAGGCGCCGTACTTGTCGACCGCGCCGTCGGCGCCGGCCAGGACGTCTTGCGCGCCCCGGGGCGAGCTGACCATGACGAAGCGCGGCGCCAGCCACGGTCCCAGCCGCTCGGGGCCGAGGGCCAGGTAGGCCACGTGACCGACCTCGTCGCGCAGCCGCTCCCCCGCCAGGTGGAACTGGGCGAGCGCCTCGAGCTTGCGGCGCAGCGGCCACGGGGCCTCGGGCGGCAGGCGCAGGTCGACGGGGACGGGGGTGGCGACGGCGTCCATGGCTCCTCCGGTCCGGGTCGCCGCGTCACTCCTGCGACGCGTGGTCGAGCCTGACCATCGCGGCCACGACGACCAGCCAGACCGGGAAGAGGGTGAACGAGGCGTAGCCGCCGACGCTGATGGGCGCGACGACGCCGAGCAGCACCGATGCGGCGCACAACCAGGTCGGCAGGCTCCGGCCGGCGTACGCCGCCAGTCCGACGCTGGTGTAGGCCGTGGCGAAGAGCATCATCAGGGCCGGGAAGGCCCCCACGTCGATGATCGTGATCGCCTGCACGGCGGCGGCGTCCCCGATGTCGGCCGCGTGGTAGAGCCACACCGAGGCCAGGGTGAAGAGCAGCATCGCCACCCCGCCCAGCGTGAAGCCGTAGCCGACCACGCAGGTGGTCCAAGAGCGGGTGCGCTGCTCGAGAGCGGCCTTGAGGGCCGCGCCGAAGAACACCAGGACGGCACCGGTGAAGATGCCGCCGGCCATCAGCAGGGTGAACATGGGTCGGGAGAGGTCGAAGTCCTTCATCACCGTGGCCGCGGAGTCGTAGTCCTCCGGGTCCTGGGAGGTGGCGAACCCGAAGGCGAAGAGCGCGACGAAGCCGAGGGCGAGCCCGACCAGGGTGCGGCGGGCGGGGACCGACGAGGCGGTCGTGGCAGTGGACGGTGCGGGAGCGAGTGTGGTGGTCATGCCGCCACGCTCCACCGCGGCGGCACCGCCCCGCATCCGAGCCGACACGGGTCCTTGATAGGGGTCTGCCCTGACGCCGAACCCCTCATTCGCTGCCAGCATGTCCCCTGTGAGCGCTCGCACCAGCCGGTGGCTGGTCTGCTGCACCGGCCTGGTGGTGGTCGCGCTGGTCGGCGCCTCGCTGTGGTTCCAGCACCTCGGCGGTGAGGTCCCGCACTCGACCGCCGACGTCGCCCTGGTGGTGGTCGTCGTCGTCGCGCTCTCGGTGAACCTTGTCGTGGGTGCCGTCGTCGCGCTCGCCCGTCGCGACAACCCCGTGGGCTGGATCTTCCTGGTGCTCGGCCTGGTCCTCCTGGCCGTGGCTCCCATCGACGGCTACGTGCAGTACGGACCGGGGCTGGTGAGCGACCTCCCCGGGAGCCGGTCCTTGGTCGTGCTCGCCGACGCCTCGTGGATCCTGTGGTTCACGCTGGTCTCGCTGGTGCTCCTCCTCACGCCGACCGGCCGCCCGCTCTCACCCCGCTGGCGGGTCGTGGCCCGGGTGCAGGTGGTGGCCGGGTCCACCGCCTTCCTGCTCGCCATCCCGTCCGCGAAGCGGCTCGACCCGCCGTACGAGGACCTGCGCAACCCGATGGAGCTCGCCGCCATCCAGCCCTGGGCGGACCGGCTCGGCACCGTCTGTGTCTACGCGATCGGGCTGGGCCTCATCGCCAGCGGCGTCTCGCTCGTCCTGCGCTTCCGCCGGGCGGTCGGCGACGAGCGCCGGCAGCTGCTCTGGCTGGTCTTCGCGGTGACGCCCCTGCCGCTCTACGTTGTCGTGGCCTTCGTCAGCTCCCACGACGGCGCGGGGCTGGTCACCATCATCGCCAGCGGCGGGTTCATCACGCTGGTGCCGATCGCGGCCGGCCTCTCGGTGCTGCGCTACCGGCTCTACGACGTGGAGCGCATCGTCGCGGCCACGCTCACCTGGGCCCTGCTCTCCGCGGTCGTGGTCGCGACCTACGCGTTCGTCGTGTGGCTGGGCGCCCGCGCCGCCTCGTCCGGTCCGGTCTCGCCGACCCTGGCCGCCACGCTCGGCGCCGTGGCGGCGGCCGGCCTCGCTCTCCCGCTGCGGCGGGCCCTCCAGTCCCAGGTCGACCGCCGCTTCAACCGCCGCCAGTACGAGGCCCGCCGCGTCATCGGGGCGGCCCTGGCCGCGGAGGACGCCGGCATCGACATCGAGGCCGTGCTCCGCGACGCGCTCGGGGACCCGCGGCTCACCGTGGCCTACCCCGATCAGGCCGGCGAGTGGGTGCGGGGGGACGGATCGCCTGCTGTCACGGGTGGTCACGTCGACGTGGACCGGCACGGGCGGGTCGTGGCCCGCATCGGGTTCGACCCCGCCCGCACCGACGTCGGGACGGTCCGCCGGGCCGCGACCAGTGCGGCCGTGGAGCTCGACAACGCACGGCTGCGCGCGGAGCTCGCCCGGCAGGTCGAGGAGATCGCCGCGTCACGCACCCGGCTGGCCGGTGCCCAGCGGCGCGAGCGGCGGCGCATCGAGCGGGACCTGCACGACGGAGCCCAGCAGTCGCTGCTGGCGCTGGCCTTCGAGCTCCAGTCGGCCCAGGTCACCGGAGACCCCGACCAGATGCGCCTCGCCCTGTCCCGCGGGGTGGCCTCCGCCCAGGCCGCCGTCCGCGAGCTGCGCGACCTCGCCAACGGGCTCCACCCGGCGGCCCTCGCCGACGGCGGGCTGGCGGCGGCGCTGGACGACATGGCCCGGCACTCCCCCGTGCCGCTCCGGGTGCAGGTGGCGAGCGGGCGGCTCGACCCGGGCACCGAGTTCACGGCCTGGTCCGTGATCGGCGAGGCGGTGGTCAACGCCCAGAAGCACGCGGCCGCGCACGACATCGAGGTCGAGGTGCAGCGGCAGAACGGCGACCTCCGGCTCCGGGTGCACGACGACGGACGCGGCGGCGCCAACCCCGACGGTCCGGGGCTGCGCGGCCTCCGCGACCGGGTGGAGGCGGCTCGGGGCCGGCTGGTCGTCACCAGCGGCGCGGAGGGGACGACGGTCGAGGCGGTGCTGCCGTGCGGGTCGTGATCGCCGACGACTCGGGGCTGCTCCGCGACGCGCTGGCCAACCTGCTCACCGCAGCCGGTGTCGAGGTGGCAGCCCGGGCCGCGGACGCCGACGAGCTGGTCGCGATGGTGGGCGAGCACCAGCCGGACGTCGCGATCGTCGACATCCGGATGCCTCCGACGTACACCCACGAGGGCGCCAAGGCGGCGCTCGAGCTGCGACGCCGCCAGCCCGGTCTCGGCATCCTCCTGCTCTCGCAGTCGCTGGAGAGCCGCTACGTCACCGACCTGGCCCGCCAGCACGCGCGCGGCTTCGGCTACCTGCTCAAGGACCGGGTGACCGACGTGCAGGTGCTGCTCGACGGGCTCGGCGCGGTCGCCGCGGGTGGCACCGTGCTCGACCCCGAGGTGGTCAGCCACCTCCTCGGGCGCAACGAGCTGGTCGAGCAGCTCGGCCGCCTGTCGGCGCGCGAGCGCGGCGTGCTCGAGCTGATGGCGCAGGGCCTGTCCAACCGGGCGATCGCGGACCGGCTGGTCATCGACGTGAAGACCGTCGAGACCCACATCGCCCGGATCCTGACGAAGCTGGACCTGCACCAGACCCCCGACGAGCACCGGCGGGTCCTGGCCGTCCTGGCCTGGCTGCGCGGCTGACCGGCCGGTCGCCCCTGAACGGAACACAGCGCGGCTAGTCTCGGGAAGGTGAGCACGTCCCTCCCGATGTTCCCGCTCAACGCGGTGGTCTTCCCGGGCGTGAGCGTGCCCCTCACGGTCTTCGAGGACCGCTACCGCGCCCTGGTCCACCACCTGCTGCGGGTGGAGGACCCGGCCCAGCGCCTGTTCGGCTCCGTCGGCATCCGCGAGGGCTACGAGGTCGGCGACCACGGCTCCCAGTCGCTGTTCCGGGTGGGCTGCCGCGTGCAGCTCACCGAGGTGGAGTCGCACCCCGACGGCACCTTCTCCATCGTGGCCGTGGGCCTGGACCGGATCCAGCTCGAGCGGCTCGACACCACGGGCACCTTCCCGGTGGGCCAGGTGGTCGACCGGCCCGAGAGCGGCGGCCACGTCGACGAGGAGCTGGTCGACCGGGCCCGCGAGGTGTTCACGGCCTACCGCTTCGCCCTGGCCGAGATCCGGGCCGACCCCTACACCGGCAACCTGCCCCAGGACCCGTCGTACCTCTCCTGGACGCTGGCGGCCTGCGCGCCGCTGCCGCTGCACGAGCGGCAGGCGCTGCTGGAGGCCGAGGACACCGGCGACCGGCTGCGGCTGGTCACCGACCTGCTCCGCACCGAGCTGCGGGCCATGAACGTGATCCCCTCCCTGCCGGCCACCGACGTGGCCCGCACCCGGTGGAGCCCCAACTGAGGCACCGCCCGGCATGACCCCCGCCGTGCTGGCGCTGCGGGCCGCGGGCGTGGCCTTCACCGTGCACGAGTACGCCCACGACCCGCGCAGCGACTCCTTCGGGCTGGAGGCCGCCGCCGAGCTGGGGCTCGACCCGGACCGGGTCTACAAGACGCTGCTGGCCGAGGCCGACGGCCACCTGGTGGTGGCGGTGGTGCCGGTCAGCGGGAGGCTGGACCTCAAGGCGCTGGCGCGCGCGACGGGTGCGTCCAGGGCGGCGATGGCCGAGGTGCGGCAGGCCGAGCGCGCCACCGGGTACGTCGCGGGCGGGATCTCGCCGTTCGGCCAGAAGCGACCGCACCCGACCGTGGTGGACGAGACCGTCGAGCTGTGGGGCACCGTCTACGTCTCCGGCGGCCGCCGGGGCCTGGACGTGGAGATCGCCCCGGCCGACCTCATCGAGGTGACCGGGGCGATCGTCGCAGACGTCGCGCGCTAGTCCGTGGCCAGACGGATGACGGCGTGGGTCACGCCGTCCTCCTGCCACTGGGAGATGCCGAAGACGGAGACCGGCTTCAAGTTGTAGAGGAAGTCCTCGTCGCACTCGTCGGTCGCGGAGGCGGTCGCGTACTCGAGCTCGTCGACGTTC
>CAZEPK010000073.1:3175-16534 GCA_964514085.1 uncultured Nocardioides sp. | reverse complement strand
GGAGCGCGAGCACCCGCAGTTCGTCGAGCCGCTGCTGCTGCGCGACGTCTACGGGCTGCCCTACGAGGAGATCGCCCAGCTGGTCGGCGCGCCGCTCGGCACCATCAAGGCCCAGATCCACCACGGCCGGAAGCTGGTCCGGCCGATGCTGGCAGACGGGTCGTGAGGCCGGCCCCGGCGCTCGCGGCCCTGCTCCTGGCCGCGGCCCTGGGTCTGACGGCCGGCTGCAGCGGGGACGACGCGACGCCGGCGGCGGAGCGGCCCGAGAGCCCGGCCGCCGCGAGCACCCCGTCAGGCTCGGTCTCGCTCCCGGCCACGACCGACGCCCCGACCGACCCCGAGGACCCCGCCCTGGACCCGGCGCTCAGCGAGCCGGTCGAGGACTCGGTCTACCCCGACGTCGGCGACCCCAGCGTGGACTCGCTGCACTACGACCTCGACCTGGCCTGGTCCCCCGAGGACCGCACGCTCCAGGGCGACGCCACCATCGAGCTCCGCTCCACCGCGGACGGCGACCACCTGCAGCTCGACCTCGGGGAGGCCCTGGAGGTGCAGGCGGTGACCCTCGACGGGGCGGACGTCGACTACCAGCACACCGGCAAGGACCTGGTGGTGGAGACGCCGGTGGTCGAGGACCAGCGCTACGCGCTCGAGGTGCGCTACTCCGGCGTCCCCGAGACCACGCCGGCGCCGACCACGCGCAGCGACTTCAGCACCTCGGGCTGGACGATCACCCCGACCGGCGAGACCTGGACCATGCAGGAGCCCTACGGCGCGTTCACGTGGTACCCGGTCAACGACCAGCCCTCCGACAAGGCCTTCTACGACATCTCGGTCACCGTCCCCTCGCCCTGGGTGGGGATCGCCAACGGCGTGATGACCCACCAGACCGAGGCGGACGGGCTGACCACCACGTCGTGGCACCTGGCCGAGCCCGCGTCGTCGTACGTCGTGACGCTGGCGACGGGCGAGTACACCCGCACCAGCAACACCACGCGCAGCGGCGTGGAGATCTCCTACTGGGTGCCGGCCGACCGGCCCGGCCTGGCCCGCGGCCTGGAGTCGGCGGCCGCGGGGCTGGACTGGCTGGAGGCCAGGCTCGGCCCCTACCCCTTCCAGAGCCTCGGCTTCGTGCTCGTCGACTCGCAGAGCGGCATGGAGACCCAGACCATGATCACGCTCGGGGTCACCGACTACACGACCTCGGCCGCGGTGCTGGTCCACGAGATGGCCCACCAGTGGTACGGCGACGAGGTCACGCCGGACGACTGGCGCGACGTGTGGATGAACGAGGGCATGGCGATGTACCTCCAGGGGTGCTGGCAGGCCGAGCAGGACGGCCGGACGGTCGACGCCGTCATGGACGAGTGGGCCTCCTTCGAGCCCGACCTGCGGGCCCAGTCCGGCCCTCCGGCCGACTACGACCCGGACCAGTTCGGCGAGGGCAACATCTACTACGGCCCGGCCCTGATGTGGCACGAGCTGCGCCAGCGGATCGGCGACGACGCGTTCTGGGAGGTGGTCCGCGACTGGCCGGCCCGGGAGCCGGAGACCAACGCCGACCGCGAGGAGTACCTCGGCTGGCTGGTCGACCGGACCGGGGTGGAGCGGTCCTTCTTCGAGGACTGGCTGCTCAGCCCGACCTCGCCGTCGCGTGCCTGAGGTCGCAGTCCCGCTCCGCGCTCCGTGGCTCACCGGAGCCGTCGCCGTCCTGACCGCGGCGGTGCTCGTCGTGCAGGAGTCGGTGCCGGGCACGCTGGCCCACCTCGAGCGGACCCCCGCGGCCCTGCACGGTGACTGGTGGCGGTGGCTCACCCCGCTGGTGGTGCAGGACGCGCACTGGGCCGGCGGGATCTCCAACCTGGTCGGGCTGGTGCTCCTCGGTGCCGCGGCGGAGCAGGTCGTGCGCCGTCCGGCCTGGCTCGCGGCGTACGTCGGGGCGGGGCTGGTCGGGCAGGTGTTCGGCCACCTCTGGCAGCCGGTGGGCGGCGGCAACTCGGTGGCCAACTGCGGGCTGGCCGCGGTCTGCGTGGCGGTGGCGGTCCGCCGTCCGGCCGGCGTCCCACCCCTCGTGCGGGCCGCGCCGGTCTACTGGTCCGGTGCGCTCGCCGCCATCGTCTGGGTCCCGCTGATCCTGGTCGGCGTCTTGCTCGCGGGGCTGGTCGGCGGACCGCTCTCCGACCTGCGGTGGACGCGGTGGCTGGTCGCCGGCACGGCGGTGCTCGTCGCCGGGGTGCTGCTGGCGCGCAGCGACCTGCACGGTGGTGGGTTCGCGGTCGCGCTGGTAGCCGCCTTCGTGCTGCCGCTCCCGGCAGCTCTGCCTGAAGCTGAACCCCTTGCCTCCGACCGCGTCGAGCAGGTGGGGTGAGGGCATGCGACTCCTGGTGCTGGGTGGGACGGTCTTCTTGTCGAGGGCGGTGGCGGCCGAGGCCGTGGCGCGCGGTCACGAGGTGACCTGCGCGGCCCGCGGCTCCTCCGGCGCGGTGCCCGAGGGGGCGAGCCTGGTCAGCGTGGACCGGACCGGGCCACTGCCCGACCTCGGCGCGTTCGACGCGGTCGTCGACGTGGCGCGGCACCCGTCGTGGGTGCGGCGCGCGGTCGCGGCGCACCCCGACGCCCACTGGGTCTTCGTCTCCACCGTCAACGTCTACGCCGACGACGCCACGCCCGGAGGCACGCCGGCCAACCTCCCGCTGGTCGAGGCGATCGAGGAGGACGTCGACCTCAAGGAGCAGCCGGAGGCCTACGGCCCGATGAAGGTGGCCTGCGAGCGGGCCGTGCTCGACGGGGTGCGCGCGGCGATGGTGGTGCGCCCGGGCCTGATCGTCGGTCCCGGCGACCCCACCGGCCGGTTCACCTACTGGCCGCGCCGGCTCGCGGCCGGCGGCGAGGTCCTGGCTCCGGGTGCCCCGGACGACGCGATGCAGGTGGTCGACGTCCGCGACCTGGCCACCTGGACGGTGACCGCGTGCGAGCAGGGCACCACCGGGGTCTTCGACGGCGTCGGTCGGTCCATGCCGCTGGCCGACCTGCTCGCCGGGTGCGCCGAGGGCGTCCCCGCCGACGTGTCCTGGACCTGGGTCGACCAGGAGTTCCTCCAGGCGCAGGAGGTCGAGCCGTGGGCCGGCCCGGGCTCGATCCCGCTGTGGCTCCCCCGGCCGGAGTACGACGGCCTGGGCGCGCACGACGTCCGGCCCTCGCTCGACGCGGGCCTGACCCTGCGGTCGCTGGCCGACACCACCCGCGACACCCTGGCCTGGCTCGAGGCCACCGCGGACGCCGTCGTGACCGGGATCAACCTCGACCGGGAGCGCGAGCTCCTGGCCGCCTGGCACGCCCGCTAGGGCTGGAGCGGCAGCGGCTCGCCGAAGCGGGCCCCGAAGGCCAGCTCCTCCAGCGGACGCCGTCCGCGGGGCGCCAGCTCGGACTCCACCGGGAGCCCGACCGCCAGCCCCGTGGTCACCCGCCAGTGCGCGGGCACGCCGGCAGCCGCGGCCAGGCCGTCGTGGTCGAAGGCCGCGAACTGGTGCACCCCCAGGCCCAGGGCGGAGGCCTGCACGGTGAGGTGGGCGACGGCCTGGCCCAGGTCGTACTGCGCGTAGTCGGAGTATCCGAGCGCGTCGCCCTCGGGACCGGAGGCCACCTGGTTCAGCGTGAACACCAGGGCCGACGCAGCCGGCGCCCAGCGCCGCACCGAGGGCGCGAGCAGCTCGACGAAGCCCGTGTGCGCCTCGTCGCCGCGCCGCCCGACGAGGAAGGCCCAGGGCTGGGAGTTGCCCGCCGACGGCGACCACCGGGCGGCCTCGAGCAGCACCGCCAGCTCGTCGTCGGCGAGCGCGTGCCCGACGTCGTAGGCGCGGATGCTGCGGCGGTCGCGCAGCAGCGGGATCAGCTCGGCCATGACGGCAGAACCCGGCCCGGCGCCGACCTGTTCCACGAGCGCCCTCAGGCCAGCTCGAGCACCAGCACGGCCACCACCGCCACGGCGTACGCCGCCACGCCGCCGGCCACCACCTGCACCCGGCGCGCCTCGCTCCACGTCCGCCGGGCCACCAGCCAGGCCAGCGCCGGGAGGACCAGGACCCCGTGGAGCGTCACCCCGTGGAACTCCTTGAGGAAGCCGGTGACGGCGTAGGCGTGCGCGGCCGTCCCGTTGTTCATCGCCACCGTCCCGCGGGCGATCATGGCGGCTCCCGACACCAGGCCGAGGAGCAGCAGGACGAAACCGCTGCGCAGGGCCAGCCGCATGCTCGGCGGCGCGTCGGTGCGACCCGCGACAGCAGCCACCGCGAACCGGCCCAGCACCACCACCAGCACCGCGCCGCCCACGGCCAGGACCACCGCCACGACGGTGTCGAACGGCGTGGACCGGTTCAGGTGCGACGGCACCCCGCGCCAGGCCTGCAGGGTGATGCCGCCGACCTCCACGACGCAGTCGACGGCGAAGACCACCAGCAGCAGGGTGCGGGTGCGCTCCGCCATCCGCAGGTAGGACGTCACCCAGACCACGGAGGCCAGCGTGACGCCGAAGGACAGCCCGAAGTCGAACGGCTTGCGCCAGGAGACCGGGCCAGTCCACGGCCGGTCGTCGACCGCGAAGACGACGAGGTGGAACAGCCCGGACAGCACCAACAGGGCGCTGAGCGCCAGGAGCAGGGAGGTGCGTCGGTCACGCACCGCGGCGCACCAGCACCGCTCCGGTGACCGCGGCGGCGAGGACCCCCAGCAGCTGCACGACCTGTCCCGCAGCCACGGCGGCACCGTGCTGGCCCGAGATGTTCTCGAAGCCGTCGCCGGCGAACCCGCTCACCACGAACCCGACGAGCACGAACAGTCCGAGGAGGCCACCGACCCCGTCCGCCCAGCGGCGCCGGACCACCGCGACGAGGACGGCACCGAGTCCGAGGACGACCAGTCCCGGCGGCACCGCCACCGGGAAGTCCACCCCCGCGGCCCACAGCACGCCGATGCCGGCGGCCCCGGTCAGCAGGGCCACGACCAGCGCCACTCGTTCATTCACGAAACCATTCGTATTACGAACGATTCTGTGCAGCAACCGTTCGCGGCGTCTGCCAGACTCCTCCCGTGCCCCGCCCGTCCGGCATCGCCTTCCGCCTCTCGCAGCTGGGGGCCCACGCCTCGGCCCGCTTCGCCGCGCGGCTGGCCGAGCTCGACCTGGCCCCGGAGCACGTGGGGGTCCTCAGGATCGTGGGCCAGCAGCCGGGGCTGAGCCAGCAGGCGCTCGCGGCGCGGCTGGGCGCCCTGCCGTCGAGGATCGTCAAGCTGGTCGACGAGCTCGGCGACCGCGGGCTCGTCGAGCGCCGGCGCAGCGACACCGACCGGCGCACCTACGAGCTGTACGTCGCTGCCGGTGCCCGCGAGCAGCTGGGTGCCGTGCTGTCCACGGTGGGTGACCACGACGCGGAGCTCACCCGCGGACTGACCTCCGCCGAGAAGAAGTCCCTCCTCGAGCTGCTCGACCGGGTCGCGCACGAGCAGGGGCTCGACGACGACGTGCACCCCGGCCACCGCCAGGCCCCCCGCTCCTAGGCCTCCGCCCTCAGGTCCGCGCTCCGACCAGCACGTCGGCCAGCAGGGCCGCGGCCCGGTCGGCGCCGCCGCGGCGCACCGGGCGGTACGCCGGCCTGGCCACGCGGCCCGCCATCATCGCCTCGGCCAGGTCGCGCGGGCTGGTGACCGCGTAGTCCATCCGGGTGCCGGCGCCGTAGTGGTCCAGGCGGTGGGCCACGAAGTGCTGCTGCTCCCAGTGGTGGGCCAGCGGGAAGTACACGAACGGCCGGCGGGCCGCGACCAGCTCCATGGTGGTCGAGAGCCCGCCCTGCACGACCGCGAGGTCGGCGCAGGCCAGGTGCTCGAAGAGCGAGTCGACGTAGCCGACCTTGTCCATGCCCTCCACGTCGGGCAGCAGGCCGGGGTCGAGCCGGGGGCCGGTCACCATCACCATCCGGGCGTCGGGCTCCTGCCGGCGGACCAGCGAGAACGCCTCCGCGGTGAGCTCGAGCAGGTCGCGCCCGACCGCGGTGCCGCCGACCGCGGCGACGTAGAGCGGGTGGCCGGTGCCGTAGCCGAGCCGGCGCCGCAGCGCGTGCGGCCGGCGGTAGTCGCCGGGGTCGAACGGCACGACGTAGGGGACGCTGGTGAACCACCGCTCGCTCCAGTCGCGGACCGTGGGCAAGCCCGCGCCGAGCGAGGCCTCCGGCAGCTCGGCGAACCCGCCGATGAAGACCGAGCGGTCCCGCACGTGGGGGAACCGCTCGCGGTGCTCGATCATCTCGGCGTTGTAGTCCGCGCAGAGGTCGACCTCGCGCTGGTCGCCCTCCGGATCCACCGGCAGGAAGCCGACCACGTCGGTGAGGAAGGCGTACGGCGCGATCTTGCGCTCCGGGTTCTCGTGCAGGAAGTGGTCGACGTCCCAGGCCTCGTCCCCCACCCACAGGTCGTACGTCGTCTCGCGCACCACGTCGTCGAAGAGCATGTAGTTGGCGCAGAAGATCTCGTCCATCCGCCGGAAGGCGTGGAAGGCGTGCAGGTCGTGCGCCGCCGCCTCGCTCTCCCAGTGGGCCGACTCCGAGGCCAGCTCGGCGCTCGCGGGGTGGATGACCTCGCCGTGGGCCCGCAGCACCTCGGTCACCGGCGACTGCGCCAGCCACTCGATCTGCAGGTCGGGCACCCGCTCGCGCAGCGCCCGGGCGACGGTGAGGTCGCGGAGCACGTGGCCCAGGCCGATCGGGGAGCAGACCCAGAGCGCGCGGCGCTTGCGCTCGCGTGCGAAGAGCCAGGGGGTGCCGGCCGTGGCCGTCGGGGTGTGCATGTCCACGAACTCCTTGATCTGGGTGTTCACCAGCACCGGGTGGCGCCCCATCGCGATGTGGCCGGCGCCCTCCAGCACCACCAGCCGTCCCCCGCTGAGCTCGGCGAAGCGGCGCCCTCGCTCCAGCGGCTGGCAGCGGTC
The DNA here is from genome assembly GCA_964514085.1 of uncultured Nocardioides sp. Classification (GTDB taxonomy): domain Bacteria; phylum Actinomycetota; class Actinomycetes; order Propionibacteriales; family Nocardioidaceae; genus Nocardioides. Next base: position 9,561 of record CAZEPK010000073.1, on the reverse strand, counting down.
CTCGGTGCCGTGCAGCACCAGGACCGGGCAGCGGAGCCCCTCCACCAGCGCCACCGCGTCCTGGAGGTCGCGCCCGCGCTCGGTGGTGCGGAGCCGGTCGACGATCACCTCGGCGTCGGTCTGCAGCGCCCAGTCGAGCATGTCGTCGTAGACCTTGCTGGAGAACGGCTCGGGCACCATCAGCCCGGAGTGGTAGGCGGCCCACTCGTCGTACCGGCCGCGCCACTGCTCCTCGAAGACCATCTCGAACGGGTCGGGGTGCGGGGCGAACGGACCCAGGTTCGGCGCCATCGCCACCAGGCCGCGCACCCGCTCCGGCGCCAGCTCGTGGAGCACCAGCGCCCAGCGCACCCCGGAGCACAGCGCCACGAGGAACGCCGAGTCGGTCTGCGTCGCGTCGAGGACGGCCAGCGCGTCCTCGGCGTTGAGGTCGTCGCTGTACGCCGCGGGGCCGCGCGGACGCGCCGACCGCCCGTTGCCCCGGGGATCGGCGGTCACCACGCGGAAGTGGCGCGCGAGGAAGGCCACCTGGCCCTTCCACATCTGGCTGTCCACGATGGGGAAGGTCGGCATCAGGAAGACGGTGGTGGGGCCGCTGCCGAAGACCTCGTAGTGGATCACCACCCCGTCCTCGCGCTCGACCGAGCCGGCCAGGTCGGGCTCCCGGGCCCGCATCAGGCCGTCACCTGCTCGACGAACCGGCGCACCCGGTGGTTGAACCAGACGGGGTGCCTGGCCTGGACGCAGTGGCCGCCACCCTCGACCAGCTCGATCGGGCACCCGATCAGTCTCGCGAGGAGCTGGCCCGTCGCGACCGGGACGATCCGGTCGTCGGTGCCGTGGACGACCACGCTCGGACACCGGACCCGCCCGGCCAGCTCGCGGGTCTGCTCGAGCGTCAGCGCCGGCCGCAGCCCGGGGTCGATGCTGTCGACGAGCGTGTCGGCGCTGGTCTGGAGCGTCCAGGCCACGCTCTCCTCGACCTGGCGGGTCGAGTGCGCCTCCGGGAAGACCTCGCTGAAGAAGTGGTGGGCGAAGCCGGGCAGGTCCCGGCGCCAGTAGTGGCGGTTCCACTTCTCCCAGCCGCGGTAGGTCTCGCGGACGGCGTCGAAGTCGAGCACGGACGGCCTCTCCTCGAGCACGAGGGCCGGAGCCACGAACATCGCCCCACGCACCCGGTCCGGGTGCTCCGCGGCCAGCTGCAGCAGCGTGCGGCCGCCCATCGACAGACCGACCCCCACCACCGCGTCGGCCCCGACCTCGTCGAGCACCGCCACCGCGTCGCCGAGCAGCTCTGCGTCCGCGTACGCCGCGGGGCCTGCCGGCCGGTCGGACCGGCCGTTGCCGCGCGCGTCGTGGGTCACCACCCGGACGTGCCGGGCCAGGAACGGCACCTGCTGCTTCCAGCACCGCGAGTGCGTGATCGACCAGGGCGCCACCAGCAGGACGGTGACCGGCCCGGAGCCGGTGACCTCGAAGTACAGCCGGACGCCGTCGCGCACGGCGAAGCCGCTGCGGTCGGGCTCGCGGGCGCGCACGGGTCCCACTGTCCCGCGCGCGCCCGTCCTGCGCATCAGGGCCGGGCTTCGAAGACCAGGTTGAACGGGGTCTCCGCGGCCCGGCGGAAGCGGGTGAAGCCCGCCTGGGCGACCACCTCGCCGATCGCCTTCTCCCCGGCCTGCGCGCCGAGCGAGTAGCCACCGGCCTGGGACAGCGCGTTGGGCACGCACAGGAAGCCGGAGAAGCCGTAGTAGACCCGGCCCACCGGGTTGAGGTTGTCGGCCACCGTGTCGCCGGCGATCGGCTCCACGATCAGCCAGGTGCCGTCGTCGGCCAGGGACTGCCGGATGTGGCGGGCCGCGCCGACCGGGTCGCCCATGTCGTGCAGGCAGTCGAACGTCGCGACCAGGTCGAAGTCGGTGCCCCCGAAGGTCTGGGCGCTGGCCACCTCGAAGTCGATCCGGTCCGCGACGCCGGCGTCGGCCGCCCGCTTGCGGGCCAGCTCGATGGACTCGTCGTGGTAGTCGCACCCGAGCACCCGGGACTGCGGGAACTGCTCGGCGAGCAGGATGGTCGAGGCCCCCAGGCCGCAGCCGACGTCGGCGACCTTGGCCCCCGCCTCCAGCTTGGCCTGCACCCCGTCCAGGGCCGGGATCCAGCTCGGCACCAGGTTGGCCAGGTAGCCGGGCCGGAAGAACTGCTCGCACCCGACGAACACGTCGTCGTCGTGCTCGTGCCAGCCCATGCCGGCACCGGTCCGGTAGGCCTCCTCGATCCGGTCGATCGCCTGGAGCGAGCCGAGCGCCAGCACGTAGGCCCCCGGGGCGTAGACCGCGCCGTCGGGGTTGGCGAGCACGAAGGCCTGCTCCTCGGTCATCGACCAGGTGTCGGCCCCGGCGTCGTACGTCACGTAGCCGCCGGCGCCCTGGCCGCGCAGCCACTCCGCGACGTACCTCGGGTCGCAGCCGGTGCGCCGGGCCAGGTCGTCGGACGTGCCGGGTCCCTCGGCCAGCGCGCGGTAGAGCCCCAGCCGGTGGCCGATCACCACACCGCCGGCCGTGATCGTCGCGCCCAGGTCGCCGACGAAGCGCCCGAGCATCTCGTTGAGCTTGTCCTCGTCCATGTCGTGTCCCTCCCCGGCCCCTCCGGGCCGGTGTCCGGGCCGCGTCGTCGCGGCCTGGGAGGTGTCTACGAGTGGTGGACGGCCGGGGCGATAGGGGGAATCCCCTACGGGGCCGGTGCGGCCAGCCCGCGGGCCGCCGCCCAGGCGGCCACGCCGGCCCGGCTCGGCGTCTCGAGGCGGGTCATCAGGTTGTGCACGTGCACCTCGGTCGTCTTCTCGCTGATGCCCAGCAGCGTGCCGATCTGCCGGTTGGTGTGCCCGGCGGCGACCAGGGCGGCCACCTCGAGCTGCCGCGCGGTCAGCTCCACCGCGGTCGGACCACCCGTCCCCGTGGTGGTGGTGCGGGTGGCCAGCTCCAGCACGGCGGCCGGGGCCATCGTCCGGCCCGCGTGCCGCTCGTGCTCGGCGCCGGCACGGCCCAGGGTGCGGTCGAGGCGCTGGTCGAGGTCGCCCAGCCGGCGCAGCTCCGACCCGGTCGCCAGGGCGGCCGCCCGCTGCCGTCGGGCGTGCGCGGCGCCGACCAGCCGCGCCGCCGTGGCCGCCGCGCCCCGGGCCAGCGCCACCTCGGCCGCCACCTCCAAGCACTGGGCGGTCCCGCGCCGGTCGCCGGCCCGGTCGTGCAGCCGCAGGGCCCGGTCGACCAGCCCGGCCGCGCGGTCCACGTCGGCGGCCCCGCCGCCTCGCACGACGGCCGAGGCCAGCAGGCAGGCGCACACCGCGACCGCCCAGTCGAAGTCGAGCTGCTCGAAGAGCTCCAGCGACTCCGAGAGCAGCCGCTCGGCGTCCTCGAACCGCTCCTCGTCGAGGGCCAGCAGCCCCAGGTCGTGACCCGCCCAGGCGATGCCGCGGGTATTGCCCAGCCGGACGTGCGTGGCCCGCGCGGCCGAGTAGAGCGCGGCTGCCTCGGCCAGCTCACCGCGGCCGCGGGCCAGGTGGCCGAGGAAGGCGCGCGCCACGGCCCCCCGGCGCTCCTCGGGCCCGCCTGCGGCGTCGCGGAACGGCGCGAGCAGCTCCTCGACCAGGTCCAGCCGGCCCAGCCCGTAGGCCGCCACCCCCGCCGCCAGGCGCCCGGCGGGCCGGGCCTCGGGGTCGTCGCGGTCGTCGTCGGCGGCGGCGCTGAGCTCGGCCAGCGGGAGCTCGGCCTCGGCCAGCACCCCGCGGGTGTAGCCGAACCAGGCCAGGGCCACGGCCAGCCAGACCACCAGCTCGGCCTGGTCCGTGGCGCGCGCGTGGCCCAGGGCCACGTCGAGGTCGGCGCGGAAGGTGGTCAGCTGCGGCACGGTGTCGGTCTCGGCGGGCGTGCCGATGGTGGCCTCCCACTCGCGCGCCCGGCCGGCGAACCACCGGGCGTGCCGGTCCCGCGTCTCCCGGCCCTCGTCGAGCTCCTCGAGCTGCTCGGCGGCGTACTCGCGCAGGCTCATCAGCATCGTGAACCGCGCCCTGCCGTCGACGTCCTCGCCGGCCCGGCGGACCAGGCTCTTGTCCACGAGCGAGTCGAGCACGTCGAGGAAGTCGGGCACCGCGCAGACCGCCTCGGCGCCGGGGAGGTCCCAGTCGCCGGGGAAGACCGACAGCCGGCGGAAGACCGCGCGGTCGCGGTCGGGCAGCATGTCGTGGCTCCAGGCGATGGCCGTCCGGAGGTCGCGGTGGCGGGCGGGGGCGTCGCGCGGCCCGCTGGTCAGGACGCTCATCCGGCGGCTGAGCCGGAAGGCCAGCTCGCTGGGGGTGAAGACCCGCAGCCGCGCAGCGGCCAGCTCGATGGCCAGGGGCAGTCCGTCGAGGCCGATGCAGATCTCGGCCAGCGCCCGGGCGGTGCCGGGCGCCAGGCGGACGGCGGGCGGAGCCCGGTCGAGCAGGAGGGCGACGGCCGGGTTCCCGCGCAGCGCAGCGGGGTCGTCGGCGTCGTCCGCAGACGGCATGGGCAGGGGCGGTACGGCGTACTCCCGCTCGGCGGCCAGCCGCAGCCGCTCCCGGCTGGTGGCCAGCACCTGCAGGCGCGGTGACGAGGCGAGCAGCTCGACCACCTCGGTGCCGAGGTCGGGGTCGGTGTCGAGCAGGTGCTCGCAGTTGTCGAGGACCAGGAGCCGGTCGCGGTCACCGGACTCGCCGGGCGCGAGGGCGCGCACCAGCTCGGCGTGCACCTGCCGGACCTCGCGCAGCGGGGCCAGGTCCACCCACACCACGCGGGGGCCGCTCGGGTCCTCCGTGCGCGCCGCGCAGACGGCCTGGGCCAGCCGGGTCTTGCCCACGCCGGGTGGGCCGGTCAGCGTGACCAGACGGGCGCGGGCCAGGAGGCCGAGGACGTCCTCGACCTCGTCGGCCCGGCCCACCAGCGGGGCGGCCGGTGCGGGCGTCGTGGTCCCGCTGGACATGACCGCAGCGTAGGCCGTCGGCCGACACTAGGGTGCGTCCGTGACCGGCACCCCGCGCACCTACGTCGTCAGCGGCGCCGCCTCCGGCATCGGCGCGGCGACCACCGCGCTGCTGCGCGCGGAGGGCCACCGCGTGCTCACCGTGGACCTCCGCGACGCCGACGTGACCGCCGACCTGGCCACACCGGACGGCCGGGCGGCGGCGGTGGCCGGCGTCCGGGCCCGCACCGACGTGGTGCACGGCGTGGTGCCGGCGGCCGGCATCGGCGGATTCACCGGCACCGACCCGGCCCTCGTCGTCTCCGTCAACTACTTCGGCGCCGTGGCCCTGGTCGAGGGGCTGCACGACCTGATGGCTGCCGCACAGGGCGCCGCCGTGGTGCTCCTCGCCTCCAACTCCATCACCGGCCAGCCCGGCTGGGCCGGCGAGGTGGCCCACGCCTGCCTGCACGGCGACGAGTCGGTGGCCCGGGACGTCGCCGCCCGGCACGAGGCCGTCATGGTCTACCCGGCCAGCAAGGCGGCGCTGGCCTGGTGGGCCCGGCGGGTCGGGGTCACCGAGGAGTGGATCGGCGCCGGGATCCGGCTCAACTCCGTGGCCCCCGGCAAGGTCGCCACCGCGATGACCGAGCAGCTGGTGGCCGACCCCGTCTTCGGCCCGCTGTCGGCGGCGTACCCGAGCGCCGTGGGCCGGGACGGCCGGGCCGAGGAGATCGCGGCCCCCATCGCGTTCCTGCTCTCCGACGCGGCCTCGCTGGTCGTCGGCTCGGTCCTCTACGTCGACGGCGGGACCGACGCGATCCTGCACCCGCTGGCCCCCGAGGGCTGGGACGTCGCCTAGTCAGAAGTGATCCGCCCGGGATGCCTCGAACGGGTCATCCGCCCGGCCCCGTTGCTCCCTAGGGTGTGCACTTCACCCCTGGGGAGGAGGCGGTAGGTGTCGGCACGTGATCTCAGCGACCTGGAGCTGAAGGCGCTGGCCTTCGTCGACGGCCGCGAGCTGGTCCGCGACCTGGTCGAGCTGCTGGCCGTCCCGTCGGTCAGCGGCACCGACGCGGAGTGCGAGGTGCAGCACGTGCTGGCCAAGCAGCAGCGCGCCCTGGACGTCGACGTCGACCTGTGGCCCCTCGACCTCGATTCGCTGACCTCCGACCCCGACTTCCCGGGCTGGGAGGCCGACCGCACCGAGGCCTGGGGACTGGTGACCCGCAGCTCCGTCGACGAGGAGCCGGGCCTGGTCCTCCAGGGCCACGTCGACGTCGTGCCCCCCGGTGACCTGGCGCGCTGGTCGGGCGAGCCGTTCGTGCCCCGCGTCGACGCCGACCGGGTGCACGGGCGCGGCACCGTGGACATGAAGGGCGGGGTGGTCGCCAACATCGCCGCGCTGCGGG
>CAZEPK010000073.1:0-3165 GCA_964514085.1 uncultured Nocardioides sp. | reverse complement strand
CGGTCCAGCTGGCCGGCATCGAGCTGGCCCGGCCGGTGGCGCTGCACATGGTGGTGGGCGAGGAGGACGGCGGCCTCGGCGCCTTCGCCACCCTCCGCCGCGGCCACCGCGGCGCGGCCTGCGTGATCACCGAGCCGACCAGCGGCACCGTCATCACCGCTGCTGCCGGCGCGCTCACCTTCGAGCTCGCGGTGCCGGGGCTGGCCACGCACGGCAGCACGGCGTACGCCGGGGTGAGCGCCTTCGAGGCCTTCCTCCCGCTGCACCGCGCCCTGGGCGAGCTGCAGGCCCGGCGCAACGGTGCGGTCGACCCGCTCATGGCGGAGTACCCCGTGGCCTACCCGCTCTCGGTGGGCCGGGTGACCTGCGGCGACTGGGCCAGCAGCGTGCCCGACCTCCTGGTGGCCGAGGGCCGGCTCGGCATCGCCCTGGACGAGGACCCGGCCGCGGCCCGCGCCGAGCTCGAGGAGGCGCTGGCGGTGGCCGCCGCGGCCGACCCCTGGCTGCGGGACCACCCGCCCACGCTGACCTGGCCCGGCGGCCAGTTCCACAGCGGGCGCTACGCCGAGGAGTCCGACGCGCTGCTGGGCACGGTGGCCGCCGCGCACGCCGACGTGACCCGCGGCCCCCGGCCGCGGGAGCGCGGCGCGCCGTACGGCAGCGACTTGCGGCTCTACGCCGCGGCCGGCATCCCCACGCTGCACTACGGCCCCGGGGACGTCCGGCTGGCCCACGGACCGGACGAGTCGGTCCGGGTGGAGGAGTTGGTGACCGTCACCGAGGCGCTGGTGCTGACGATCCTGCGCACCTGCCGCTGAGCCACGCTGCTGCTGAGGCAGGATCGGGGGCGTGAGCCGCGAGTCCGAGCAGCAGAACCGCCGGATGCTGCGGGCGCGTGACGCGATGGACCGGGAGTTCGCCGAGCCGCTCGACATCCCGGCCCTGGCCCGGGTCGCCCACGTGTCCGAGGCGCACTTCATCCGCACCTTCAAGGCGACGTTCGGCGAGACGCCGCACCGCTACCTCCAGCGGCGCCGGGTCGAGCGCGCAATGGCGCTGCTCGTCTCCACCGACCGCTCGATCACCGACGTCTGCATGTCCGTCGGCTTCTCGAGCCTGGGCACCTTCAGCCGCACCTTCCGCGACATCGTGGGCGAGTCACCCAAGGCCTACCGCGCCTCGCACCCCGCCCTCACTCGGGTGCCGACCCACTTCTCGATGGCCTGGACCCGGCCCCGCGGCAACCCGAGCAGTTTCGGAGAAGGAAGCGGCCTCGCGGCCGATTAGCGTCCAGGACATGAGCTACCAGGCATACCTCGACGCGATCGAGAAGAAGACCGACAAGACCCCGCAGCAGCTGCTCGACGAGGCGGCCCTGCGTGGGTTCACCCCGGCCACGAAGGCCGCCGAGTTCTGCGCCTGGCTCAAGGACGACCACGACGTCGGTCGCGGCCACGCGATGGCGCTGTACGGCGTGCTGAAGAACGGCGCGACCATCAGCGACAAGCACGTGGAGAGCGGAGGCACGCACTCCGACCCGTCCACCGAGCTGCGGCTCGACGGCCTGGCCAAGCGCTGAGGAGGTAGCCGTGTTCAAGGACATCAACGTCTCGCAGATCTTCGTGCTCGACCAGGACGAGGCCCTCGACTTCTACGTCGGCAAGCTCGGCCTGGAGGTCCACACCGACCAGGACCTCGGCTTCATGCGCTGGCTGACCGTCAACGTCCCCGGCCACCCCGAGCGGGCCATCCTGCTGGAGCGGCCCGGCCCGCCGTCCATGGACGAGGAGACCGCCGCCCAGGTCCGCGAGCTGGTGAGCAAGGGCGTGATGGGCGGCTGGGTCGGCTTCGTCACCGACGACTGCCGCAGGACCTACGACGAGCTCTCCGCCAAGGGCGTGGAGTTCTCCGACGGGCCCAACGAGCAGCCCTACGGCATCGACGCGGGCATCCGCGACCCGTTCGGCAACAAGCTCCGCTTCGTGCAGCCGCTCCAGCCCTAGAACAGCAGCGCGGACGCAGGGTCCTCGATGATCCCGGCCACGTCGGAGAGGAAGCGCGACCCCGACTCGCCGTCGATGTGCCGGTGGTCGAAGGACAGGGCCAGCGTGGTCACGTGGCGCACCAGGATCTGGTCGTCCACGACCCACGGCTGCTTCTTGATCGCACCGAAGCAGAGGATGGCCGACTCGCCGGGGTTGATGATCGGCGTGCCCGCGTCGACGCCGAAGACGCCGACGTTGGTGATCGTGAACGTCCCGCCGCTCATGTCCGCCGGCTGGGTCTTCCCCTCCCGGGCGACCGCGGTCAGCTCGCCGAGGGCCGTGGCCAGCTCGACCAGGCTCAGGGCCTGCGCGTCCTTGACGTTGGGCACGACCAGGCCGCGCGGGGTCGCCGCGGCGATGCCGAGGTTGACGTAGTGCTTGACCACGACCTGGTTCGCCGCCTCGTCCCAGAACGAGTTGATGACCGGCGTACGCCGCATGGCGAGCATGGCGGCGCGGGCCAGCACCAGCAGGGGCGAGACCTTCACGTCGCGGAGCTCGCGCCGCGTGCGCAGCCGCTCCACCAGCTCCACGGTGGCGGTCGCGTCGATGGTGACCCACTCGGTGACGTGCGGCGCGCTGAAGGCCGACTGCACCATCGCGCCGGCCATCATCTTGCGGACGCCCTTGATCTCCTCACGGGTCTCGCGCTCGCCGGAGGTCGGGACGCTCGGGATGCTGTGCGCCCGGGTCGGGGTTTCCTCGAGGTAGACGCCGGGGTGGGCCGTCTCGACGTCCTTGCGGGTGACCGTGCCACCCGGCCCGGTGGGCGTCACCGTGCCCAGGTCGACACCGAGGTCCTTGGCCAGCTTGCGCACCGGCGGCTTGGCCAGCACCCGGAGCGCGGCCGGCTCCAGCGGCTCGACCCGCTGGCTGCTCGCGGGCACGGCCGGCTCGGGGTCCTCCGCCTCGACCAGGGGTGAGGCCAGCCCGGTCTCGAACGACGCCTGGGTCTGGATGTGGGCGGCCATGGTGCCGGAGGAGACCTTGCGGGCCCGCCGGGTCGGGCCGCGGTCGGCCTTGATCCGGCCCACCAGCGACTCGCCCTCACCCGAGCCCGAGGCGGCCGGGTTGGAGAGGTCGATCTCCATCTCGGGCTCGGGCGTCGCCGGGGCGGCCC
>CAZEPK010000072.1:0-16591 GCA_964514085.1 uncultured Nocardioides sp. | reverse complement strand
GTCGCAGACCGTGACGACGAGCCGGTCGACGGTGGCCAACAGCTCGACCACGGCACTGTCGGCGTCCGCGTGCCGGGCCACGTTGGTCAACGCCTCGCGGACCACCGCCGTCACGTCCTCGACCAGGCTGTCGTCCACCAGGCCGGGTGCGCCGGCGAACTGCACGGCCGGCGCGAAGCCCAGGTGCGGGGTCAGCTCCGAGACCAGGTCGAGCACCGCGCTCCGCAGCTCGTCCCGGCTGCGGTCGATGGTCCCGCGCAGGCCGAAGATGCTGGTGCGGATCCGCCGGATCGTGCGGTCGAGGTCGTCGACCCGGGCGCGCAGGCTGTGCCGGGCGCTCTCGGAGAGGTCGGCGCGGCCGGCGATGCTCTCCAGCGCCAGGCCGGCGGAGAACAGCTCCTGGATCACGTGGTCGTGGAGGTCCCGCGCGATCCGTTCGCGGTCCTCCATCAGGTGCATCCGGTGCTCGGTGTCGCGGGCCTCGGCCAGCTCCAAGGAGAGGGTCGCGTGGTTGGCGAAGTCCGTGGCCATGGTGAGGTCCTCGGGCGAGAAGGGCTCGCGACCGGTGGCTCGGATGACGCTCAGCACCCCCCAGGTCTGGTGGCTGCCGACCAGCGGCACCACCATGACCGGCCCGATGTCGAGGTCCACGAGGGCGCGGTCCGCGTCCTCGGTGACGTCGCGGTAGTCCTGCACGGGGATCGGGCCGCCGTCCGCGAGCGCCTGGGCCACCAGCGTGCCGGCCACGGTGAACCGCTGGCCGAGGAGCTCCTCGGCGCCCACTCCGGCTCCGGCCTCGACCACCACCTCGGCGGAGTCCTCGCTCAGCAGTGCGACCGTCACGAGGTCGGCCTCGGCGACCTCGGCGGCGCAGTGGGCGACGAGCGCCAGCGGGTCCGCGCCGTCGAGCGCCAGGATCTGCTGGATGATCTGGGCGTTGGCCCGCATCCAGCGCTGCTGGCGCTGGGACTCGTCGTAGCGGCGGGCGTTGCTCAGCGCCGTGGCGGCGGTCGCGGCCAGGGCGGCGACGAGCTCGCCGTCCTCCTCGGAGAAGGCTCCGTGCGCACTGTCGAAGAGGACGAGCTCGCCCAAGGGGACCTCACCCACCGTCAAGGGGCTGCACAGGACGCCGTGGGAGCGGTCGCCGCACGGCCGGCGCTGCAGCAGCTCCAGCCGGTGTTCCGAGAGGCCGGTGTGGGTGACGGCGGGGCCGGTGTCGTCGGCGGCGAACACGACCACCGCGGCGTGCCCGGCTTCGGCGAGCCGAACTGCCGAGCCGGCCAGGTTCTCGACGACGGTGGCGACGCTGAGGTCGCCCGTCACGCTCGCGGAGGCGCGCAACAGCTCGCGTAGTCTGCCTTGTGTCCTGCGGACCTCGCCGGCCCCTTCGACGAGCTGGTCGATCAGATCGTCCAGCGCCGTCCTCGGGCCATCCGGGAACTGCAGTGACGGCCCCCCGTTGGCCATCTTCGTATGGTAGTGGGGATTTCGGCTCCGTGGCGCGGATCAGCGCAAGATGTCCACCAACGTCCGGTATCGTCCGCGCACACTCCGACCGGGGCCGCCGATCCTGAGCACTGCCTGGGCGTGGACGTCACCGCCCAGCCGGTCGCGCACCAGGGCGCGGTCCGAGGGCAGCTCGAGCTCACCTTCCAGCTCCTGCACGGCCAGTCCGAGGTGGGCGGACTCCAGGACCAGTCGCTGGACCGCCTCGCCGGCGCGGAGCCAGTCCACCGCCCTGTTCTCGGCGGTGCAGACCGCCAGGACGTCGGGTCCGAGCACGTGCAAGGAGGCGCCCTCTTCCCCCACGGCGAGGGCCAGCGTCTGCAGCTCCCCCTGCTCCGGCCACCGGGTGGCGCACTCGTCCACGAGGTGCCGCGCGAAGTCGCCGTCGGCGAGGTGGCCGAGCCCCCGCGGCTGGTCGGCCGTGAGGTCCGGTCGCAGCCCCTGGACTGTCAGGCTGGCCAGGTGGTGGGGGTGGGTCGGGTCGGGCACGCGCTGCAAGTCGTACTCCCACCGCTCGGTGTCGAGCGAGACCCGGGCGTTGAGGAGGGCGCAGCCGACGCTGAGGGTCAGCTCTCGCCCGGTCGGGTCGCTGGCGGGCCGCCAGCGCTGCGGGTCGGCGTACAGCGCGAGCTCGTCCCCGGACACCACCAGCTGCCACGGCTCGGTCTGGCGACTGGAGTAGGCCAGGCTGGCGCGGACGGCGGCGCGGCGCAGCGCTCGCCGTGGCTCGCCGGTCGCCCTCAGCACCGGCCGTCCCTCCGCCTGCACGTGGCCAAGCCTGCCCGGCGCCGACCCGACCCGGAAGGGCCGAACGGCACGGGTCGTCCGACTACGGTGGCGGCGTGAGCGAGCTCGAGGACCGGTTCCGGGCGGCGGCCCTGGCCTGCACCGACACCGTGGTCTGGCACGCCCGGCGCGGACCGGCCGAGACCATGCGGCTGCTGGCCGACGCGGTCGACGAGCTCGGCCTCGAGGAGTGGGACCGGTACGGCGGCGGTGGTGCGGTCGAGCGGCTGGAGACCGAGGTCGCCGACCTGCTGGGCAAGCCCGCGGCGGTGTTCTTCGTCAGCGGCACCATGGCCCAGCAGGCGACGCTGCGGGCGTGGTGCGAGCGCCGGGGCTCCCAGCGGGTGGCGCTGCCGGACCTCGCGCACCAGCTGCGGCACGAGACCGACGGACCGCGCCTGCTGCAGGGCTTCCGCTTCGAGAACCTCACCGAGGGCTGGCAGACCGCCACCGCCGACGGCCTGCGCGCCCACCCGGCGGTGGGTCGGCTCGGCGCCGTCCAGCTGGAGCTCCCGCTGCGCGAGGCCGGGTGCCTGCTGCCGACGTGGGAGGAGCTGGTCGCGTTCTCCGAGGCGGCCCGCGAGCTCGGCGTGCCGCTCCACGTCGACGGCGCCCGCCTGTGGGAGTCGCAGCCGCACCTCGACCACCCGCTGCCCGAGATCACCGCCCTCTTCGACAGCGTCTACGTCTCCTTCTACAAGGGGCTGCGGGCCATGGCCGGGGCAGCGGTGGCCTGCGAGGAGAACCTCGCGGTCGAGCTGCGCGCCTGGCGGCAGCGGATGGGCGGCACGCTGTTCGGGATGACGCCGTACGCCCTGTCCTCGCTCGTGGGCCTGCGCGACGAGCTTCCGCTGATGGGCGACTGCGTGGCCTGGGCCCGGGCCTTCGCCGGCGAGCTGGTCGACCGCGGCTTCCGCCTCCAGCCGGACCCGCCGCACACCAACACCTTCCTGGTCTTCGCCGACGGCGATCCCGAGGTCCTCACGGCGCGGGTGGCCGACTTCATGGAGCGGGAGAAGGTCGTGCCCAGCGGTGGTTGGTGGGCCGCCAAGGCGCCGGGCGTGGCGATGACCGAGGTGACCATCCACGGCGCCGCCCTGGACAAGGACCCGGCCACCGTCGCCGACTGGTGGGCCGGGCTCGTGGAGCCCGGCGATGGGTCGTCCGCTGGTTGAGGAGGTTGCGCAGCGACACCTCGGTCGGTGGTTGAGGAGGTTGCGCAGCGACCCCCGTCGGTGGTTTCAGGAGCTCGCGCAGCGACCCCCGTCGGTGGTTTCAGGAGCTCGCGCAGCGACACCCGGTCGGTGGTTGAGGAGGTTGCGCAGCAACCGTCTCGAAACCTGGTGACACGGTGCTGGGACTCGGCCAGGGCCAGCACCGGGTTGCGAGGTTTCGAGACGGGCGCAGAACGCCCTCCTCAACCACCGGTGAGCTGGGGCGGGGGCAGGACCAGCCCGGGATTGCCGGGTTTCGAGACGGGCGCAGAACGCCCTCCTCAACCACCGCGGGGCTGGAAGTCGGGGCAGGCGGACCACGAGCCGCGGCCGGCCCGGCGAGCGGCGGCCTCGACCTGCCGGTAGCGCGGGTAGCGGAGGCCCTCGTGGTCGTAGACGTAGTAGCGGGCCAGCCCGCGTCGCAGGAGCACGAGCGCCACGTCGCCTGCCCTGGTGTCGACGTAGCGCAGCAGCCGCCCGTACCGGTCGAAGCGGTCCTCGCCGGGATCGGTGAGCAGCGTGACCTCGGTGCCGCGGGGCAGGAGACGGGTCAGCGCCCGGCTGGCATCCGGGCCGCCGCACTCGACGGCGAGGTCCGGGTCCTTGGTCTCGGGGGTGTCGATGCCCAGCAGGCGCACCCGGCGTACGCCGTCCTCGCCCGCGAGCCGGACGCCGATCGTGTCGCCGTCCGAGACGTAGACGACCACGGCCGCGCGGCGAGGCATCGGTGCCGGCGGCGGAGACGTGCCGAGGGTCGGTGAGGCCGAGACCGCGGCCGAGGTCGAGGTCGAGGGAGGCGACGCCTCCGGCCCCGTGGCCGACCCCGTGCAGCCGGTCAGGAGCAGTGCCGCTGTCAGCAGCGGCACCGATCGGGGTAGTGACCCACGGGGTCCAGGTCTCACGACCGTTAGTCTCGGCCCCGAGGAGGCGTGGATGGCGGACCCCACGATCGTCGAGGTCGACGAGGCGCCGGTCGTGCCTGTCTTCTTCCTCTCCGACAGCACTGGCATCAGCGCCGAGACCATGGGCAACGCGCTGCTCATCCAGTTCCCCGACCTGCGCTTCGACCGGACCCTCTTCCCGTTCATCACCACGGTCGAGGAGGCCCAGCGGGTGGTGACGATCCTGGACGAGGCGATGGACGGACCGATCACCCCGCTGGTCTTCTGCACCGCCGCCGTCGACACCATCCGCCACGAGCTGGCCCGGACCCGCGCGCCCGTCATCGACTTCTTCGACATCCACATGAGCCGCGTCGAGGAGGTCCTGGGCCGGCCGGGGCTGCACGAGGCGGCCCGGCTGCACGGCGTCGGCGACATCCGCAACTACAACGACCGCATGGCGGCGGTCGAGTTCACCATCGAGCACGACGACGGCCAGAGCGTGCGAGCGCTGGAGAAGGCGGACGTCGTCCTGATCGCGCCCTCGCGATGCGGCAAGACGCCGACGAGCATGTACCTCGCCCTCCAGCACGGGCTGTTCGTGGCCAACTACCCGCTGGTCGACGAGGACCTCGAGCGCAACGACCTGCCCGGGCTGCTGACCGACCACGTGCCGCGGTGCGTGGGCCTGACCACCACCGTCGAGCGGCTGAGCCGGGTGCGCAACGAGCGGCGTCCCGGGTCGCGCTACGCCTCGGCCGAGCAGTGCCGCTGGGAGCTGCGCCGGGCCGCCGACCTGTACGCCGCGAACCGGATCCCCGTCATCGACTCCTCCTCGCGCTCGGTCGAGGAGATGTCCACCCTGATCGTCCAGACCCTCACCAAGAACAGGAAGAAGGCAGGCCGAGAGATGAGAGCCCAGCCATGAGCGACAACGTGCGGTGGTTCCGCGACCTGGGGATGGGGGACCTGGAGCAGGTCGGCGGCAAGAACGCCTCCCTGGGCGAGATGGTCTCCCACCTGGCCGACCTCGGCGTGCAGGTCCCCGACGGGTTCGCGACGACCTCGGACGCCTACCACCGGTTCATCGGTGACACGGGGCTGGCCGACCGGATCAGCGGGCTGCTCGACGGCCTGGACACCGACGACGTACGCCGACTGGCCGAGGTCGGCAAGGAGATCCGCGCCGCCGTGGTGGAGCAGGAGTTCCCCGAGGACCTCGAGGCCGACATCCGTGAGGCCTACGACCGGCTGGTCGAGGAGTCCGGCGTCGAGATGTCCTTCGCCGTGCGCTCGAGCGCCACCGCCGAGGACCTTCCCGACGCCTCGTTCGCGGGCCAGCAGGAGACGTTCCTCAACGTCCGCGGCATCGACGCGGTCCTGCACGCGATCCGCGAGGTCTACGCCTCGCTCTACAACGACCGGGCCATCGCCTACCGCGTCCACCACGGGTTCGCCCACGGCGACGTCGGGCTCTCCGCCGGCGTGCAGCGGATGGTCCGCTCCGACGTCGGGGCGTCCGGGGTCATGTTCACCATGGACACCGAGTCAGGCTTCAAGGACGCCGTGTTCATCACCTCGGCCTACGGGCTGGGCGAGGGCGTGGTGCAGGGGGCGGTGAACCCCGACGAGTTCTACGTCTACAAGCCCGCGCTCCGCGAGGGCCGACCCGCGGTGCTCAAGCGCGGCGTGGGGGAGAAGGCCACCAAGATGGTCTACACCGACGACGCCACCGTGGGCCGGACCACCGAGTTCGTCGAGACCGACCCGGCCGAGCGGGCGCGCCTCTCGCTCACCGACGACGAGGTCGAGGAGCTGGCCCGGCACGCACTGGTCATCGAGGAGCACTACGGCCGGCCCATGGACATCGAGTGGGGCAAGGACGGGCTCGACGGCGGCATCTACGTCCTGCAGGCCCGCCCCGAGACCGTGCAGTCGCGAGCCACCGGGGCGCTGGAGCGGTTCAAGATCGACGCCGCGGTCACACGCGGGGTCGACGTGCTGGTGGAGGGGCGTGCCATCGGACAGAAGATCGGCGCCGGCGCTGCTCGGGTGCTCACCTCGGTCGACCAGATGCACGAGTTCACCGAGGGCGAGGTGCTCATCGCCGACATGACGGACCCCGACTGGGAGCCGATCATGAAGCGGGCCTCGGCCATCGTCACCAACCGCGGCGGCCGGACCTGCCACGCGGCCATCATCGCCCGCGAGCTGGGCATCCCGGCGGTGGTCGGGACCGGCTCGGCCACCAAGCAGCTGACCGACGGGCGCGAGGTGACCGTCTCCTGCGCCGAGGGTGACACCGGGCTGGTCTACGACGGCGTGCTCGACTTCACCGTCGAGCGCACCGAGCTCTCCGAGATGCCCGACATCCCGGTGAAGATCATGATGAACGTCGGTACGCCGGACCAGGCCTTCGCCTTCGCCCAGCTGCCGCACCGGGGGATCGGCCTGGCCCGCCTCGAGTTCATCATCAACCGCCAGATCGGCATCCACCCCAAGGCGCTGCTCGACCTCGAGCGGGACCCCACCTCGCTGGACGACGACCTGCGCCGCGAGATCGAGACGACCATCGCGGCCTACCCCGGCCCGCGGGAGTTCTTCGTGCAGCGGGTCGCCGAGGGCGTCTCGATGCTGGCGGCCGCCTTCGCGCCGTACCCGGTCATCGTGCGGATGTCGGACTTCAAGTCCAACGAGTACGCCAACCTGGTGGCCGGCCCTTCGTACGAGCCGGACGAGGAGAACCCGATGATCGGCTACCGCGGCGCGTCGCGGTACCTCTCCGAGGAGTTCGCCGACTGCTTCGCCATGGAGTGCGAGGCGCTGCGGCACGTGCGCGACGACATGGGCCTGACCAACGTCTGGGTGATGATCCCGTTCGTCCGCACGGTCAAGGAGGCCGAAGGTGTCGTGTCCCTGCTGGCCGAGCACGGCCTGGAGCGGGGCAAGAACGACCTCAAGGTCGTGATGATGTGCGAGATCCCGTCCAACGCCGTGATCGCGGACCAGTTCCTGGAGCACTTCGACGGCTTCTCGATCGGCTCCAACGACATGACCCAGCTGACCCTGGGCATCGACCGCGACTCCAGCCTGGTGGCGGCGGGCTTCGACGAGCGCGACCCCGCGGTGCTGCACATGCTGGAGCTGGCGATCAAGGCCTGCAAGAAGGCGGACAAGTACGTCGGCATCTGCGGCCAGGGCCCCTCGGACCACCCCGACCTGGCCCAGTGGCTGCTCGAGCAGGGCATCGAGTCGATGTCGCTGAACCCCGACACCGTCGTGGACACCTGGCTGATGCTGGCCGGGCAGAAGGCCGACTAGCCGCCGCGCGCAGCAGAGGCGGGGCCCCTCGCGGGACCCCGCCTCGCGCGGTGGAGCGACGTCGCGTGCGTGACCGGCGTCGCCCCGGTGCTGGTCAGGCCGAGATGGCCTCCGGGTGCGTGCCGCCCTGGACGGTGCCGGCGGAGCTGTCCGTGCCACCGATCTCGATCTTCCGGGGCTTGGCCTTCTCGGCGACGGGCACGACCAGCCGCAGCACGCCTCCCTCGTAGGAGGCCTCGATGCGGTCGAGGTCGAGGTTGTCGCCGAGGACCAGCTGGCGGCTGAAGGCGCCGCGCGGCCGCTCGGTGGCGAGCATCTCCCAGTCGCCGTTGCGGGAGATGCGCTCGGCCCGCACGGTCAGCACGTTCCGCTCCACGTCGAGGTCGATGGTCTCCCTGGCCACGCCGGGCAGGTCGAACTCGATGACGAAGCGGTCGCCCTCGCGCCAGGCGTCCATCGGCATCACCGCAGGACGGGTGGTGGTGCCGAGCAGCTGCTGGGTCAGGCGGTCGAAGTCACGGAACGGGTCGGTGTTGCGCAGCAACATGGTGTCCTCCTGGTCCTGGGTCCGGGAGAGCCTCTTGCGGCTCTCGATCTGTATCCAGTGATACAGGTTTTTTCTACGCCGGACAAGAGGTAATGTCAACCGTGAAGAGAGCTCCCGAGGAGGCACCGTGGCAGCGCGCGACCAGGGCGTCTACGCGATCTCCGTCGCGGCCCGGATGGCGTCGATGGAGATCCAGAACCTGCGCGTCTACGAGCGCCGGGGGCTGGTCGACCCCGACCGCACGCCGGGCGGCACGCGCCTCTACAGCACCGACGACGTGGACCGGCTGGTGCGGATCGGCCAGCTGCTGGCCGAGGGCCTCAACCTGGCCGGGGTCGGTCGGGTGCTGGAGCTCGAGGCGCAGGTGAGCCGGCTCCGGGCCGACAACGCGCGCCTGCGGGGCCGGGGCTGAGGCGCCACCCTCACGGGTGACCGACCGGTGCTGCGGGTACCCCTGCTCCATGGCCACCACCAAGAACGCCGCGTCCACCGACGCCATCGTCCACCTCAAGGACGACCACAAGGAGATCCGCCGCCTCTTCACCCAGTTCGAGAAGGCCGGGGACGGAGCGGAGAAGACCAAGGGCAAGCTGGTCGACCAGATCATCGAGATCCTGACCGTCCACACCTACATCGAGAACGAGGTCATGTACCCGCGGGTCCGCGAGCTGCTGCCCGACCTCGAGGACGACGTCCTGGAGTCCTACGAGGAGCACCACGTCGCGGACGTCCTGGTCATGGAGCTGTCCACGATGAAGCCCGGTGACGAGCGCTTCGACGCCAAGACCACCGTGCTCATCGAGAACGTCCGGCACCACATCGAGGAGGAGGAGCAGGAGTGGTTCCCCCAGGTCCGCTCCGGCCTGGGCCGCAAGACGCTCCAGGAGATCGGCGCCGAGCTGATCGCCGCGCGCAAGAAGGCGCCGCGCCGGCCCTCCCAGCCCAGCGCACTCAAGAAGACGATCGACGCGGTCGTCTCCTGAGGCTCAGGCCGTCAGGACGTCGATGAGCGGGACGTGCCCGGGGTGCTCGTCGGTGCCCTGGAGGACCACGGTGTCCGCACCGGCACCTTGCAGCCGCCCGACCCAGTCGAGCACCGCCTCCCGCGAGGTGCCCGGCTCGACCGGGGTGTAGGCGTAGACCTGCGCGTCGCCGACCAGCTCGCGTGCACGGCGTACGACGTCGAGGTCGGTCACGCTGTCGAGGAGCACCCCGTCGGAGACCTCGCCGGCCAGCGCGATCGTCTTGGGCCCGCGGGCGCCGAGGAGCAGCCGCGGGGGAGTGGCCGGCGGCCAGTCGAGCGCCACCCGGTCGAGGGAGACGTAGCGTCCGCGGACGTCGACGGTCTCCCCGGCCAGGAGCGACCGGACCGCGGTGGTGTGCTCGCGGAGCAGCGTCAGGGGGGAGTCGACCGCGGCGCCCACCTGGCGCATCCAGTCCTGGACGCCGTGGCCCAGGGCCACGGTGAGGCGACCGGGGAAGAGGCGCGCCAGGGTGGCCAGCTCCATCGCGGCCAGCGCCGGGTTGCGGAAGGGCACCGGCAGCAGGCCGATGCCGACCGTGATGCGCGCGGACCAGGCCAGCGCGGCGGCCGCGGTGGTCAGCCCGCCCTCGAGGAAGCAGTCCTCCCAGAGCCAGAGCTCCTCGACGCCCGCGGCCTCGGCCGCCTCGACGGCGCCCCGCAGCTCCTCGGGCGGCAGCTGGGGACGGAACACGACTCCGGTGGCCATGGCCCGACTGTGCCAGAGGGCGACGACACCGCGCCCCACCGGTTCGAGGGACCCGTCGGGGTGGTCCCCACCACCACCGGACGCTGACCGGGCCATGCGGAGGTGGCCCGTCCGGGTGGTTGTGGCCTCCGGGGCTGGCGCAGGTCACCCGCAAACGTTTACTTTGGCGGGGAGGACGTGGAGCCCCCTGGGGAGGGAGCGCGACGGTCAGCGAGCAGACCCTTTGCTCGGTGCCTGCCGTGTGGCGACACCGACTCGGCCAGGCGCGCCACTGCCCCCATGCGGTGGCGCGTCGCCACGAACGGCCCCTCCCGGCTACGCCGGGAGGGGCCGTCCTGTGCGCGCCCTAGCCTTGGCCCGTGAACCTCGCCGGGCTGGCTGCTGCGCTGCTCCTGACCGCACCCCTGGTCGCGGGGTGCAGCAGCGACCCGACCTGCGGCGACGTGGCCGGCCTGCAGTCCCGGCTCGACGCGATGGAGCCGGACGACCCGGACTACAACAGCACCACCGAGGACCTCACGCTGGCGCAGGCCGACTGCAACGCCTCGGGCGAGGGCTACTGACCCGACCCGGCGTACGTCGACAGCGCCTCGAGCAGGCGGTCCACGTCGCTGTCGTCGGTGTAGGGCGCCAGCCCGACCCGCAGGCCGCCGTCGGGTCCCAGGCCCAGGCGCTGTGCCGGCTCGTGGGCGTAGAAGGTGCCGGCCGGGACATTGATGCCCTGACCGGCCAGGTGCCGGGCCACGTCGCCGGCGTCGTGGTCGGCGAACGTCGCCAGCACCGTGGGGGTCCGGGACGCGGCCCGCGAGAGGAGGGTGACCCCGTCGAGGGCGCGCAGCCCGTCCTCGACCCGCAGGCGCAGCCGGTCCTCGTGCTCCTCGAGGGCGGCCATGGAGGCGGTCAGCCGGGCGCGGCGGTCGGTCGCCGTCCCGGGGGCCAGGTCGGCCAGGAAGTCCACCGCCGCGGTGGCTCCGGCCATCAGCTCGTAGGGCAGCGTGCCCAGCTCGAAGCGCTCGGGCACCTGGTCCGTGGCCGGCACCAGCTTGTCGGGGCGCAGGCCCTCCAGCAGCTCGGGCCTGGCGGCCACGACCCCGGCGTGGGGTCCGAGGAACTTGTACGTAGAGCAGCCGATCAGGTCCGCGCCCGACTCGCGCAGCGACACGCTGGCGTGCGGGGCGAGGTGCACCGCGTCGACGTAGAGCCAGGCGCCGGCGTCGTGCACGGTGCGGGCGATCGCGGTGAGGTCCGGCCGGGTGCCGATCAGGTTGGAGGCGCCGGTCACCGCGACCAGCCGGGTCCGCTCGCTGAGGGCCGCCTCCAGCGAGGCCATCGACAGCTCGCCGGTCTCCGGCTCGAGGTCGATCCACCGCACGCCGGCTCCCACCGCCTCGGCCGCGATCACCCAGGGCCGGACGTTGGCGTCGTGGTCCAGCCGGCTGACGACGACCTCGTCGCCCGGCCCCCACTCCTTGGCCATCGTCCGCGACAGGTCGAAGGTCAGCTGGGTGAAGCTGCGGCCGAACACGATCCCGCCCGGGTCGGCGTCCAGCAGGTCGGCCAGCGCCGCCCGCGCCCCGACCACCGCCCGCTCGGCGTTCTCCTGGGCCGGCGTGAGGTCACCACGGTTGGACAGCGGCGCGACCATGGTCGAGCGCACCGCCTCGGCCACGACGTCCGGCGTCTGGGAGCCACCGGGGCCGTCGAAGAAGGCCAGCCCGCTCTCGAGCGCGGGGAAGTGGGCGCGGACCTTCGCGACGTCGTACTCGCTCATGCCCCGACCCTAGTGTCCGGTCAGGTCTGGTCGGAGAGCGTGGTCGGGCCCGTCCCGCCGGTGGCCGGCGACAGCGGCGGCTCCTGCAGCACGGACGGCGCCGGCACGGGCGGGTCCGCCTCCTCGGCGCCCCGCGCGGACGCGGCGGCGAGGTCCGCGGCCGGCACGTGGCGCACCAGGAAGGCCTGCGCGCGGCGGGCCGAGCTGTGCAGCCCCGCTGTCGCCACCACGATGATCGCCGCGATCACCAGCCAGCCCGCCGCGCCCCAGGTCATGGCCAGGAAGGTGTAGAGCGCCGGCGCCCAGACCCGGCCGAGGGTGCCGCTGAGCTCGGCCGCGCCGGAGTACTCACCACGGCGGCGCGGGTCCATCAGCTCGGCCTCGAACGACCAGCTCGCGGCCGAGAGGAACAGCTCGGCACCGGTGACGGTCACGTGGCCCAGCCAGACCAGCGCGATCGTCACCCAGCCGACGGTGTCGTGGGTGTAGAGGGTGATCACGCAGGAGCCCACGAAGAAGACCGCCGAGATCCGGATCGCCCGCAGGGCGGTGCCGACGTCCTTGACCCCGCGCGCCGCTGCCATCGGGAGGAAGATGCACATCACGGTGTTGGTGCCGAAGAGGAAGGCCAGCAGGACGCGGGGCGCGTCGGTCTCCTGCACCAGCCACAGCGGGATGACGATGTTGAGCAGCACCTGGTTGGTCCACAGCACCCCGATGAAGAAGGTGCTGGTCATCCAGCCGATGTTGCGGAGCGGTCCGGGCCCGGGGACCTTCTCCTGGCGCTGCTCCGGCGTGCGGTCGTCGTGGGGCGCGTTGGGCAGCCGCAGGATCGCCAGGGCGTTGACCAGGAACGCGACGGTGGTGAACCACGGCAGGCCCTGCAGCAGGGTGTTGGAGTCGAAGGCCAGCGCGATGCCGCCGAGCAGGGCTCCGGAGGTGAAGCCGAGGTTGAGCGCGGAGTACATGTACGCGCGCGAGCGCACCCGCTCGTCAGGAGGCAGGACGTCGATCGTGTAGGCGCCGTAGGCCGAGCCGCCGAGCGACCCGACGACCTCCATCGTCACCGCCATCGCGACGTAGCCGCCGAAGCCGTCGATGAACGGCCAGAGCGTGAACAGGCTGGCCTGGCCGGCGGCGCTGACCGCCCAGCACCGCTTGGGGCCGAACCGGTCGACCAGCCGGCCTGCCGGCCACGCGGTGATGAAGCTCGCGACTCCGGCGATGGTCAGGCCCAGGCCGACCTGGGCGGCACTCAGCCCCACGATCTGGGTGAAGAAGACCGCCGACCCGGTCATGAACGTGCCCTCGCCCAGCGCGAAGAGCAGCGACTGCCGGGCCAGCCGGCCGGCCAGGGGAGAGGGTGGCTGGAACCGGCGCACGAGGGAGGCGAACATCGCCGTCAAGTCAACCAGTCGTCACCGACATCGGCCCGTCATTTTCTGCCGGGCGGGCGCGGCCGCGGAGTCAGCCGGTCGGGCCGAACCGCTCCACCCGGATCGCGCCGGCCTCGACCCCGCAGTCGAGCAGCAGCGACTCGGCGTACGACGCGAAGCGCGCCGACCCGCACACGTAGGCCAGCTCGACACCCTCGAGCAGGGGAGTGAGCTCGGCCGCCGTGGGTGCGCCAGCCGGCCGGTCCGCGGTCGCCTCGCGGGTGAAGGCCAGCGTGGCCCCGCCGCGCGCGAGCTCGTCGGCGTAGGGCAGCATCGCCGGGCTCCGGGCGACCGCCACGATGCGGAGCAGCTCGCTGCGGTGCAGGCGGCGGGCGGTGCGCAGCATCGAGACGGCGGGCACCACACCCGTGCCGCCCACGAGGCAGAGGGCCGGCGTCCGCACGTCCCAGGTGAACCAGCGACCGATGGGGCCGCGGACCTCCAGCACGTCGCCGACCTCGGCCTGGTCGGAGAGGAACTCCGACACCTCGCCGTCGGGGAGCCGCTCGACGCCGAACTCCACCAGTGGGTCGTCGTCGTCGGAGGCGATGGAGTAGGAGCGCTGGGCGGTGTAGTCGTCGGGCGCCCGCAGCCGGATCAGGTAGTGCTGCCCGGGGCGGTGCGGGACGCGGTCCTCGACGTGCATCCGCAGCTGCACCAGGTCGGGCGTGGGATGCGACTTCTCGATGACCACCCCGGTGGTCCAGGAGGTCTCGACCGCCTGCACGTCCTCGATCGACATCGCTGCTCCTAGTCGCCCTGGTAGCGCTGCTCGAGCCACGGGTCCCCGCGGTCGTGGTAGCCGTTCTGCTCCCAGAAGCCGGGCTGGTCCTGCGCCATGAGCTCGAGCCGGGAGACCCACTTGGCGGACTTCCAGAAGTACAGGTGCGGCACCAGCAGCCGCACCGGACCGCCGTGCTCGCGCGGCAGCGGGTTCCCGCCGTACTCCCAGACCACCCAGGCCTTGCCGTCGGTGACGTCGGAGAGCGGGAGGTTGGTGGTGTAGCCGGTGCTGGAGTGCGCCATCACGTACGCCGCCTCGGGCAGCGGCCCGGCGGCGGCGAGCAGGTCGTCCACGCTGACGCCCTTGAAGGCCACGTCGAACTTCGACCAGGTGGTCACGCAGTGGATGTCGCCGAAGTACGTCGACTCCGGCAGCTGGTGGGCCTGGTCCCACGTCCAGGTCGAAGGCCGCTCGACCAGGCCGTCCACGCTGAGCGACCAGCGCTCGGGCTCGATCCGGGGCGTGGCCTCGGCGGTGAGGACCGGCCAGCTGGAGCCGGTGTCGTACTGCCCGGGAGGGAGCCGTCCCTCGTGGTCGCGCCGGCGCCCGGCGAAGCCTCGCGTCACTGGCATGGTCGCCCTCCTCTGCCCTCGGTCGTTGCCCTCGGTCGTCGCACTGGCCCGGCGGCTCAGGCGGGGTTGCCCATGGTGGCCAGGGTCGCGCCCAGCCCGATCATCATCACACCGCCGGTGGCGCCGAGCCGGTCGAGACGGGCCGGCTTGCGCGCGAACCAGGTCCGGGCCCGCGCCGAGGCCAGGGCCCAGCAGGAGTCGGAGACCACGGCCATGGAGGCGAAGAGCAGCCCGAGGAGCAGCAGCTGCGGCGCGGCCGGCCTGCTGTCGTCGACGAACTGCGGCAGGAAGGCCGCGAAGAACACGATGGTCTTGGGGTTGGTCACCCCCACGACGAGCCCGGTCCGGACCGAGGCCCACCCGCGGGTGCCCGGCGCCAGCGTGGGGTCGTCCATGGCCCGCCGGGCGTCGGCCCGGTGCCGGATCGCCTGCACGCCGAGGTAGACGACGTAGGCCGCTCCGACCAGCTTGAGCACGGTGAACGCGTGCGCGCTGGCCGCGACCACCGCTCCCAGCCCCACCGCCAGGCAGGCCACCTGGACCAGCAGCCCCAGCGCGTTGCCGACCACGGACAGCAGCGCCTCGGTGCGGCCGACGCTGAGCGCCCGGCCGATGGTGAACAGCAGGCTGGGCCCCGGCACCTGGATGAAGAGGATGGAGGCGACCACGAAGGCGAGCAGGGAGTGACCCACCCGAGGAGGCTATCGAGGGCGAGGGCTCCGCGTCGCCCTCGTTCCGCGGCTCGGCGGCGCGCCGTCACGCCTCCGTCGTCTCGTGGACGGGTGCCGGTCAGCACGCGGACAGGTCGGACGTGGCAGGTTGGGTCAGGTGAGCCGCCAGACGCGCGTCGTGCTCGTCGTCACCGGCGGGGCGCTGGTCCTCCACCTGCTCTGGTTCGTCTGCCTGGCCGGGACGGGTGGTGACCTGGCGGCCCAGGACGCGTGGACGACGTTCGCGGTCAGCCACCCGACCAGCGCCTACGACTTCGCGTGGTACGGCGGGCTGCACCCCGCGTCGTACAGCCTGGTGTCGCCGTACGTCATGAGCGTGCTCGGCGTGCGGGCCACCATGGTGCTGGTCGGGACGCTCTCCACGGCCCTGGTCGCGATCCTGCTCGGGCGGATGCCGTCGGTGGCCAACCCCGCCTGGGCGGCGTTCTACGCGGCGGCCGCCCTCGTGGGCAACGCCGTGTCGGGGCGGGTGACCTTCGGCCTCGGGCTGCTGTTCGGTCTGGGCGCGCTGGCCGCGGTGTTCGCCTGGCCGCGTCCCGAGCGGACCCGTGCCGAGCGCTGGGGTCGCGGCGCCCTCACCGTTGTGCTGGCCGGCCTGGCCACGGCGGCGAGCCCGGTGGCCGGGCTGTTCCTCGGGCTGGTGGCGGCAGCCCTGTGGCTGCGCCGGCGCCGGGCCGCGTCCCTGGCCCTCGGGGTGCTGCCGGTGCTGGTGGTCGCCGGCACGGCCGCGGCGTTCCCCTTCTTCGGCGTCCAGCCCATGTCGTGGCGCACGGCGCTGGTGCCGCTGGTCCTGGCGGGGGCCGGGCTGTGCCTGCTACCGCGGGAGTGGCGGCTGGCCCGCAGCTGCTCGGCCGTCTACGCGGCCGCCGTGGTGCTGGTCTGGGTGGTGCCCACCCCGATCGGCACCAACGTCTCGCGGTTGTCGCTCATCTTCGGCGGTGTGCTGCTGGTGGCCGCGGCGTCCGGTGCCTGGTGGACCTCGCCGTTCGCGCGGCGCTTCGGCCGCCGGGCCGGCCGCGGGCTGCTCGGGGCTGCCATTCTCACGGCGACCGGGTGGCAGTTCTTCATCGCCGGCAGCGACGTCGTCGGCGCGTCCTCGGCCGCGGCCCTGGACGCCGACGTGCGCCCGCTGGTGGCGCAGCTGGACGCCCGCGGCGCGGACCTGGGCCGCGTCGAGGTGGTGCCGACCCGGAGCCACCTGGAGGCCAGCGCGCTGGCCGCCCACGTCAACCTGGCCCGCGGCTGGAACCGGCAGGCCGACGTGGCCCGCAACGCGATGTTCTACCGCGAGGAGCGACCCTTCACCGCCGAG
>CAZEPK010000071.1:0-16757 GCA_964514085.1 uncultured Nocardioides sp. | reverse complement strand
CTCTTCCTCACCGCACGCATGCAGGCGATCCCGGAGTCGCTGGAGGAGGCCGCGGAGGTCGACGGGGCCACACCGAGCCAGCGCTTCCGCTACATCGTGCTGCCGCAGCTGCTGCCGACCATCGCCGTGCTGACGGTGCTGCGGTTCATCTGGACCTTCAACAACTTCGACGACATCTACCTGCTGACCGGCGGCGGCTCCGGCACCCAGGTGGTCGCGGTCCGGGTCTACGACTACCTCATCAACCGCGGCGACATCGGTGCGGCAGCGGCCCAGGCGCTGGTGCTGGCCGCCATCCTCGCCGTCCTCGTCACCGTCTACCTCAAGCTGTTCGGCCGTCCGGAGGAGGTCGCATGACCACCCCACGAAACCGCTCCGAGCGGCGCTGCGCGCGGAGCCTCGCGCTTCCGCGGGGACCCCGGAGAAACGCATGAGCACCTTGACCCGCGACGCCGTCGAGCGCCGAATCTTCGGCGCCCTGCGCCCGCTGATCATCGCCTTCCTGCTGCTGATCACGCTCTTCCCCTTCTACTACATGGTGCTGCTGTCCTTCCGGCCGCTCGAGGCGGTCCTGCAGGACCCGGGCGCGCTGTGGCCCAAGCCGGGCGAGATCGAGTTCGGCACCTACAAGGACGTGTTGGCCTCGCAGGCCGACGGCGGCCAGGGCTTCCTCAACTTCATCAAGAACAGCTTCTTCGTGGCGATCGGCACGGTGGTCCTGAGCCTGCTCGTGGCCATCCCGGGCGCGTACGCCGTGAGCCGGCTGGAGTTCTTCGGGCGCCGCCAGATCGGCGCGCTGTTCCTCGGGGTCTACTTCTTCCCCTCGATCCTGCTGGCCATCCCGCTGTTCGTGTTCTTCACCCGGATCCACCAGCGCGGGACGCTCACCGGCCTGCTCGTGGTGTACGTCGCGCAGGTGGCGGCGGTGTCGATCTACATGCTGCGCAACTACTTCGACACCATCCCCGCCAGCCTCGAGGAGGCGGCCGCCATCGACGGCTGCACCCGGCTCCAGGCCATGCGGCACATCAGCCTCCCGCTGGCGATGCCGGCCATCGCGTCCAACGCGCTGTTCGTCTTCATGATCGCCTGGAACGAGTTCCTCTTCGCGCTGCTATTCCTGGTGGAGAAGCGCGAGAACTGGACCGTCTCGCTCGGCCTGTCCCAGCTGGCCGGGAGCATCGAGGTCCCCACCACCGTGCTGATGGCCGGCTCGGTCATCCTCACCCTGCCGATCATCGTGCTGTTCTTCCTCAGCGAGCGCTGGCTGGCCGGTGGCCTGACCGCGGGCGCCGAGAAGGGCTGACCGCGGCCGCCGCGCCGACAAGAGGAGAGCCGTGCCCGAGATCGTGTCCTTCACCGCCCCCGGCCAGGTGGCCCTGGTCCCCTGCGACCCGCAGCCGCTCACGCCGGGGTCGGTGCGGATCCGCACGTGGTACTCCGGCATCTCCGCGGGGACCGAGCTGACGGCCTACCGCGGGTCCAATCCCTACCTCACCGGCACCTGGGACGCCGAGCGCCGGCTCTTCGTCGAGGGCACCCCGACGTTCGGCTACCCGGTCCAGGGCTGGGGCTACTCCGAGGTCGGCGAGGTCGTCGAGGTGGCCGACGACGTGACGGCTCCTCGGGTCGGCGACGTGGTGCACGGCATCTGGGGCCACCGCAGCGACGCCGTGGTCGCGGCCGCCGCCGTGCGGGACAGGGTGTGGACCGGCCAGGAACCGGTGGCGGGGACCTTCGCGCGGGTGGGCTCGATCGCGCTGAACGCCGTGCTGGCCGGCGACGTGCGCCTCGGTGACCGGGTGGCGGTGTTCGGGCAGGGCGTGATCGGCCTGCTGGCCACCCGGCTGGCCGTCCTGGCCGGCGCCACCGTCGTGGCCGTCGACGGCGTGGAGGCCCGGCTGGAGGCCGCCCTGCGCTGCGGCGCGACCGAGGTGGTCCGCGCCGACGCCGAGGGAGGGGCCGGCGCCGTGGTGCGCGCCTGGTCGGCGGGCGGCGTGGACGCCGCCATCGAGCTGAGCGGCAGCGACCGTGCGCTGCACGAGGCCACCCGCTCGGTGGTGGTCGACGGCACCGTGGTGGCCTCCGGCTTCTACCAGGGCGGGGCCGCGCACCTGCGGCTCGGCGAGGAGTTCCACCACAACCGGGTCAAGATCGTTGCGAGCCAGATCTCGGGAACGCCGGTGGGGCTCGGGCCGCGCTGGGACCAGCCGCGGCTGGTGCGCACCTTCATGGACCAGGTCCGCGCCGGACGCGTCGACGTGGGCGCGCTGGTCACCGACGTGGTGGACGCCGAGGACGTGGCGGCGATCTTCGCGCGGCTCGACCGCGGTGACCCCGACGTCCTGCAGTCGGTGCTGCGGTTCGCGGCCGCGCCCGTGGTGGCCGAGGGCCCGTCGTGAGCCCGTCGTGAAGGTCGACACCGCGCCCCGCTTCCCCGAGGACCCGGCGGCCCGCGGCGGTGTGGCGATCCTGGGCAGCGGCACCATCGCCCAGTCGGCGCACCTCCCGGCCTACGAGCAGCACGGCGTGGGCGTCGTCGGCGTGTGGAGCCGCAACCCGGCCACCACCGCCGGCGTGCGCGAGCGCTTCCCCTCCGTCGGCCGGGTCTACGCGAGCGCGGAGGAGCTGCTGGCCGACCCGCAGGTGCGCTACGTCGACCTGGCGACCGGTCCCGAGGGCCGCCTGGCCTGGATCAAGGCGGCGGTCGAGGCCGGCAAGCACGTGCTGGCCCAGAAGCCGCTCACCCTCTCCGCCGACGACCTGGCCGCACTGCCGGCCCTGCTGGAGCGGGCCGCGGCGGCCGGCGTACGGGTGGCGGTGAACCACAACGGCCGCTGGGCGCCGCCGTGGCGGGCCGCCAGCCTGCTGATCCGCGACGGCGCCGTCGGCGACGTCGTCGGCGTCACCCACCTGCACGACAAGGCCCTGCCGCCGCTGGCCGGGACGCCGTTCGACGACGTACCGCACATGCTGCTCACCGACTACCTCCTGCACTGGGTCGACATCACCCGCGGGTGGCTGGCCGACGGCGGTGCCGGGCCGGTCCGCACGGTGCAGGCCGTGGACAGCCGGGTGCCGGGCCAGCCGGCCGAGGCGCGCAACCCGTGGTCGGCCACCCTCACGATGGGCACCGGCTCCGGGGCCACCGCGACCGTGCGCATCTCCGGGAGCAACGTGACGAGCCGGCCCGGCTGCCCGTTCTGGGTGCACGGCACCACCGGCACGCTGCGCGGCAGCGTGCTGCTCGACTCCGACCGGCTTGAGGTCGACGACGGTTCGACGTCGACCGAGGTCGAGCTGAGCGGGGCGTGGTTCGTCGACGGGTTCGCCGCGGCGATGGGCGAGCTGATGTGTGCGGTGGCCGAGGACCGGGAGCCGGAGAACTCCGCGGCGGACGCCGCCGAGTCGGTGCGGCTGGTGCTCGCGGCGAGGGAGTCGGCCGAGCGGGGCGGGGCACCGGTCGAGGTCGGGACGCCCGGATGAGCGAGGTCGTCGACGAGGTGCCGGTCGACCCGCGGACCGCGCGGGTCTACGCCGAGGGCTGGCAGAGCTGGAGCCCGGCCACCTGGTACGCCGCCGTTGCGAGCGGCCGCGCACCCGCGGAGGAGTGGCAGCACCTGATGCGGTTCCGGCCCGGCACCCCGCTGCCCAGCACCGGCCTGCAGGCCGAGGGGCTGCTGGTGGTGGACCCGGGCGACGGCGGGCCGGTCAGCCTCTACGCGACCACCGACCTGGTCCGCGTGCCCACCCTCCGCGCGGAGCTCGTGGGCGACCGGGTGGTGGTGACCGCGACCGACCGGGTCGAGTCGCGCACGCACGCCGACGGCGCCGAGGCGGCCCTGGCGGCGTACGGCGCGGAGGTGGGTCCGTCGGTCCTCGCAGCCCCACCGCGGGTCTGGTGCTCGTGGTACCGCTACTTCGAGGAGGTCACCGCGGCCGACGTCGAGGAGGACCTCCTCGGCCTGGAGCAGCACGACCTCCCGGTCGAGGTCGTGCAGGTCGACGACGGCTGGAGCCCCGGGCTGGGCGAGGGCCTGGTGGTGCGCGACGGGTTCGGCTCCCTGCCCGGGCTGGTCGACACGATCCGCAGCAGCGGCCGGCGCGCCGGCCTGTGGCTGGCGCCGTTCCTCGTCGGCACCGGCACCACGCTCGCGCGCGAGCACCCCGACTGGCTGGTCGGCCCGGCGGGCCGGAACTGGGGGCAGCCGCTGGCCGGCCTGGACCTGACCCACCCGGGCGTCCGCGACCTGCTCACCGAGCAGCTCCAGCGGCTCGTGGCCCTGGGCGTCGACTACCTCAAGCTCGACTTCCTCTACGGCGGGGCCGTGCCCGGCCGCCGCCACGACAGCGACCTCGACGCGGTGGCGGCCTACCGGTCCGGCCTGGCCCTGGTCCGCGAGGCGGTCGGCGACTCGGTCTACCTGGTGGGCTGCGGGGCCCCGCTGCTGCCCAGCGTCGGCCTGGTCGACGCCATGCGGGTCTCCCCCGACACCTTCCACGAGGGCGGGGAGGACGGCTCGACCGGCCTGCGCGGGCTGATGCCGCTGGCCGCCCGCGCCTGGCAGCAGGGCCGCCTGTGGGTCAACGACCCGGACTGCGTCGTCGCGCGGCCGTCGTACTCCCAGCGCGAGCGGTGGGCCGACGCGGCGCGTCGGTACGGCGGGCTCCGGTCGTTCTCCGACCGCATCGCCGAGCTCGACGACTGGGGGCTGGACGCCGTCCGCGGTCTCCTGGCCGAGGGAGGCACCGCAGCGCCCCTCGCCGCCGAGGTGGTCGAGGAGGGCGCCGCCGTGGCCCGGTCCGAGGGGCTCGGGTGAGCGAGGAGGCTCTGCGGGCCCGGCTCGACGCCCTGCTGAAGCCGCTCTACCCGAGCGAGCACGCCCAGGTCAGCGAGCAGCTGGTCGGCCTGGCCGAGTCCTACCGCCACCGGCTCGGTGGGCGCGAGGTGGAGCCGGCCACCGAGCGGACGGCGGTGCTGATCACCTACGGCGACGGCATCCGGCGCAGCGGGGAGACGCCGCTGCACACCCTCGCGGCGTTCCTGCGCGACCACGTGGGTGAGGTGCTGAGCGACGTGCACCTGCTGCCGATGTTCCCCTGGACCTCCGACGACGGCTTCGCCGTGGTCGACCACCGCGCCGTGAACCCCGCCATCGGCACCTGGGCCGACGTGGAGGACCTGGCCCGCGACCACACGGTGATGTTCGACTTCGTGGCCAACCACACCTCGAGCGCCAGCCGCTGGTTCCTCGGGTGGCTGGCCGGCGACCCGGCGTACGCCGGCTACTACCTCGAGCGCGATCCCGACTTCGACGACTCACGGGTGGTCCGGCCGCGCACCACCCCGCTGCACCACGCCTACCCCCGCGCCGACGGGACCAAGGCCTGGGCGTGGACCACGTTCGGCGAGGACCAGGTCGACGTCGACGTCCGGGAGCCGCGGGTGCTGCTGGAGCTCAGCGACGTGCTGCTCGGCTACCTGGTCCGGGGCGCGGCCGCGGTGCGCCTGGACGCCATCGGCTTCCTGTGGAAGGAGTCGGGCACCACCTGCCTGCACCTGCCGCAGACCCACGCGGTGATCAAGGTGTGGCGGGCCCTGGTCGACCACGTCGCCCCCGGAGCCCGGCTGCTGACCGAGACCAACGTGCCGCACGCCGAGAACATCTCCTACTTCGGCGACGGGGGCGACGAGGCCAACCTCGTCTACCAGTTCGCGCTCCCGCCGCTGGTCCTGCACTCCTTCGTGGCCGGGTCCACGGCGCGCCTCAGCACCTGGGCCGAGGGCGTCGGTCCGGTCAGCCCGACGGCCACGTGGTTCAACTTCCTGGCCAGCCACGACGGCATCGGCCTGCGCGCCACCGAGGGGATCCTCGACGACGACGAGCGCGAGGCGCTGGTCGCCCGCACCCGTGCACACGGGGGCCGCGTCTCCTGGGCCAGCCGGGGTGACGGCTCGCGCACCGTCTACGAGCTCAACCTGGGCTACCTCGACGCGCTGTGCACGGTGGCCGAGGCTCGCGAGCCGGCCGTGGTGGCCGCGAAGGCGCTGGCCGCGCACAGCATCCTGCTCAGCTTCCTCGGCATCCCCGCCCTCTACTACCACTCGCTGGTGGGCTCCCCGCCCGACCTCGAGGGCATGGTCACCAGCCGGATCAACCGGCGGATCAACCGGGCGGTCCTCGACGCCGACCGGCTCGCGGTCGAGCTGCGGGAGGACACGCGGCGCCGGTCGGTCTTCGAGGGCCTGCGCCACCTCCTCGACGTACGCCGCCGGCACGCGGCCTTCGACCCGTTCGGGACCCAGCGGGTGGAGCGGCTCGACGACCGGGTCTTCGCCGTGGTCCGCGGCGAGGGCACCGACGACGAGCTGCGCTGCATCACCAACGTCACCGGCCAGCCGGTCCGGCTGGACGGCGTCCGCGGCACCGACGTCCTGACCGGTGCCCGTGCCGAGCCGCTCGAGCTGGGGCCCTGGGCCAGCGCCTGGGTGCGGCCGGACTGAGGCCGCCGTCTCCCGCTGAGGGCCTGCCCGGTCGGGTACCTACGGCCAGTGACCGCCGACCTCGTCTACCTGGTGGCCGGCGGCTGCCTCCTCCTCGCCGTGGTCCTCCCCGATCTGCTGCACCGGTGGGCCATCTCCGCGCCCATGGTGCTGGTCGGCGTGGGGATGCTGCTCGGGCTGACCTCGCTGCCCGACGACCTCCCCCTCGACCCGCAGACCAACCGCGCCGCGATCGAGCACGTCACCGAGCTGGTGGTGATCGTGGCCCTGATGGGGGTGGGGCTGGCCCTGGACCGACCCCTGCGGGTCCGCGACCGGTCGAGCTGGGCGCGGTGGGGCGTCACCTGGCGGCTGCTCGCCATCGGCATGCCGCTCTGCATCGCGGCGGTGGCGCTGCTGGGCTGGGCCTCCGGCCTGGCCCCGGCGGCGGCGCTGCTCCTCGGCGCGGCCCTGGCCCCGACGGACCCGGTGCTCGCCTCCGACGTGCAGGTCGCCGGGCCGCAGACCGGTGACCACGAGGTCGACGAGAGCGACGAGGTGCGCTTCTCGCTGACCTCCGAGGCCGGGTTCAACGACGGGCTGGCCTTCCCCTTCGTCTACGCCGCGATCCTGCTGGCCACCGAGGGGTCGGTGTGGCACTGGGGGTTCGAGTGGGTCGGCTGGTACCTCGTCGGCAAGGTGGTCGTCGGGATCGTCGCGGGGGTCGTCGTCGGCCGGGTGCTCGCCGCGGTGGCGTTCCGCTCGCGCAGCGACGCCCTGCGCGTGGCCGAGCGCGGCGAGTCGCTGATGGCGCTGGCGGCGCTGGTCACGGCGTACGGCGTGACCGAGGTCGTCGGCGGCTACGGCTTCCTGGCGGTCTTCGTCTGTGCCATGACCTTCCGCTCCGGTGAGCGCTCGCACGACTACCACGCGGCCATGCACGAGGTGGTCGAGCGGCTCGAGCGGCTGCTGACGCTCTTCGTGCTGCTGGTGCTGGGCATCGCGCTGACCCGCGGCCTGCTCGGCGCGCTGGACTGGCACGGCGTGGCCATCGGCCTCGGGCTGATCCTGGTCATCCGGCCGCTGGCGGGCTGGCTCTCGCTCAGTCTGCGCCGGCCCGGCACCGACCCGTGCCTCGACCGCGGCGAGCGCTGGGCCGTGGCCTTCTTCGGCGTCCGGGGCGTCGGCTCGCTCTACTACCTGGCCTACGCCGGCAAGGAGGACTCGGTGCTGGCCGCGGACGCGCTGTGGTCGACCGTGGCCTTCACCATCGTGGCCTCCGTGCTGGTGCACGGCGTGCTGGCCGGACCGGTGATGGCCCGGCTCCGCAACGAGTGAGCCGCGTCGGCCCCCTCGGTGGCTGAGGTGCGAGGCCCCCGTCGCCCCCACCGGTGGCTGAGGTGCGAGGCCGGCTACGGCCGAGCCTCGAAGCCCCCGCAGCCCGCGCTGGGAGCTGCTCCCCGCCCAGCGCCGGGTCACCCGGCTTCGAGGTCCAGGCGCAGCACGCCTTCACACCTCAGCCACCGTGCGGAGCAGCTCAGGCCTTCTTCGCAGCCTTCTTGGTGGTCTTCTTGGTGGTCTTCTTGGCCGTGCTCTTCGCCGCCTTCTTGGCGGGGGCCTTCTTGGCACCCTTCTTCGCGGCCTTCTTGGCCGGACCACGCTCGCGGCGCTCCGCCAGCAGCTCGGCGGCGCGCTCGAGGGTGATCGCCTCGACCGTGTCGTCCTTGCGCAGGGTCGCGTTGTACTCGCCGTCGGTGACGTACTCGCCGAACCGGCCCGACTTCA
Source organism: uncultured Nocardioides sp. (assembly GCA_964514085.1). GTDB lineage: Bacteria > Actinomycetota > Actinomycetes > Propionibacteriales > Nocardioidaceae > Nocardioides. The sequence continues at coordinate 8,488 of CAZEPK010000071.1, read as the reverse complement.
CGACCACCGGCTGCCCCGAGACCGGGTCGTTGCCGAGCTCCTTGAGCGGAGGCGCCGCAGCGGCGCGACCGCGCTGCTTGGGCTGGGCGTAGATCTTCAGCGCCTCGTCGAGGTTGACCGTGAACAGCTGCTCCTCGGAGGTCAGCGACCGCGAGTCGGTGCCCTTCTTGAGGTAGGGGCCGTAGCGGCCGTTCTGGGCGGTGATCTCCTCGCCCGACTCGGGGTCGGCGCCGACCACCCGCGGCAGCGAGAGGAGCCGCAGCGCGTCGTCGAGGGTGATGGAGTCCAGCGACATCGACGCGAAGAGCGAGCCGGTGCGCGGCTTGGCGCTCTTGGGCGCGTCGTCGGGCAGCACCTCGGTGACGTAGGGGCCGTAGCGACCGTTCTTGGCCACGATCGGGAGCCCCGTCTCAGGGTGGTTGCCGAGCTCGATCTCCTCCCCGGCGGGGTTGGCGAAGAGCTCCTTGGCCTTCTCCAGCGTCAGCTCGTCGGGCGGCAGGTCGTCGGGGACGTTGGCCCGCTTGCCGATGGGGTTGCCCTCGTCGTCGGGACCCTCGAGGTAGGGGCCGTAGCGACCCACGCGCAGGTGGATCCCGGAGTCGGGGCCACCGACCGGGAACGTCGCCAGCTCGCGGGCGTCGATGTCGCCGAGGTTGGTGATGAGGTCGTGCAGCCCCTGCACCCGGTCGGAGCCGAAGTAGAACTCGCCCAGCTCGGAGACGCGGTCCTTGCGGCCGGCGGCGATCTCGTCGAGGACGTCCTCCATCCCGGCGGTGAACTCGTAGGAGATCTGCCGCGGGAAGTGGTCCTCGAGGAGGCGGATCGTGGAGAAGGCGATCCAGGCGGGCACCAGCGCGGTGCCCTTCTTGTAGACGTAGCCGCGGTTGACGATCGTGGTGATGATCGAGGCGTACGTCGAGGGCCGGCCGATCTCGCGGTCCTCGAGCTCCTTGATCAGCGAGGCCTCGGTGTAGCGGGCCGGCGGCTTGGTATCGTGGCCCAGCGCGTTGAGCGCGGCGGCCGAGACCGGGTCGCCCTCGTGCAGGTCGGGCAACGGGACCTGGTCGTCGTCGGAGCGCTTGCCGCCCTCGGTGCCCTCGACGTAGGCCTTGAGGAAGCCGTGGAAGGTGATGACCCGGCCGGACGCGGAGAAGACGACGTCGCGCCCGTCGGAGGCCGCGCCGCCGAGCCGGACCGAGACCGACTGGCCCACGGCGTCCTTCATCTGGGAGGCGACGGTCCGCATCCAGATCAGCTCGTAGAGACGGAACTGCTCACCGGTCAGCCCGGTCTGCGCCGGGGTCTGGAACGCCTCGCCGGCGGGGCGGATCGCCTCGTGCGCCTCCTGGGCGTTCTTGACCTTGCTGGCGTAGGTGCGGGGCACGTCGGGGAGGTACTCGGCGCCGTAGAGCTCGCGCACCTGCGACCGGGCCGCGTCGACGGCACCGCCCGACAGCGTGGTCGAGTCGGTGCGCATGTAGGTGATGAAGCCGTTCTCGTAGAGGCGCTGCGCGACCGACATCGTCACCGACGCCGACATGCCGAGCTTGCGGCTGGCCTCCTGCTGGAGCGTGGTGGTGCGGAACGGCGCGTAGGGCTGGCGGCGGTAGGGCTTGGCCTCGACCGAGCGGACCTCGAAGGTGGTGTCCTCCAGCGCGCGCACCAGCGCCTCGGCGCCGGCGCGGTCGAGGTGGACCCGGCCGCCCTTCTTGTCCTTGATCTGGCCGTCGTCGCCGAAGTCGGAACCGCTGGCGACCCGGGTGTCGTCGATGGAGTGCAGCCGGCCCGGGAACATCCGGGGGTCCTTCTCGGCGCCGGCGTCGAAGGTGCCCTCGAGGTCCCAGTAGGACGCGACGCGGAAGGCCATCCGCTCCCGCTCGCGGTCGACCACCAGCCGGGTGGCGACGCTCTGGACCCGGCCCGCGGAGAGGCCGGACATGACCTTCTTCCAGAGGACGGGGCTGACCTCGTAGCCGTAGAGGCGGTCGAGGATGCGCCGGGCCTCCTGGGCCTCGACGAGGTCCATGTCGAGCTCGCGGGGGTTCTCCGCGGCGTCGAGGATGGCCTGCTTGGTGATCTCGTGGAACACCATCCGCTTGACCGGGATGCCGGCCTTGGGCTTGAGCTCGTCCAGCAGGTGCCAGGCGATCGCCTCGCCCTCGCGGTCCTCGTCGGTGGCGAGGAAGAGCTCGTCGGCGTCCTTGAGCAGCGTCTTGAGCTTGGAGATGTGCTGCTTCTTGTCGCGGGGGACGACGTAGTAAGGGGTGAAGTCGTTGTCGACGTCGACCGCCAGCCGCCCCCAGGGCTTGTCCTTGATGCCCGCCGGCGTCTCGGCCGCGCTCTGCGGGAGGTCGCGGATGTGGCCGATGGAGGACTCGACGACATAGCCCTGACCGAGGTACCCGCCGATCTTGCGGGCCTTGGTCGGGGACTCGACGATCACCAACTTGTGTGCCACTGACTGCTTCTTCCCTGGTGCTACGAGGCCTCTGCGTGCCACGACCCCACTGTCCGGAGCGGGGTCACGACCGATGACGGTAGCGCGTGGTGACGACTTCTGATTCCACGAGGGCCAACTCGGGGCCCGGCCCACCCGGCGTGGACCTGTGGAGGAGCGGATGCGGACCGGGTCGGTGCGTGCCAGCGTGACGGGGTCAGCGACGCCCGTCCCGGAGGCCACCTTGTACGACGACGACCCCTACCTCACACCTGCCTACCCACCCGCTCACCCCACTGTCTACACGTCCCACCCCAGCGTCCCCTTGGAGCGGTACGAGCTGGACCGGTACGACGCGGACCGGCACGACCTGGACCGGCGCGACCTGGACCGGCTGACCCACCTGGTGCTGGTCGACGGCCGGCTGGTCGAGGTCTGGAGCCAGCCGGTCACGGGCACCCGGTGGCAGGAGCACGCCGACCGGTTCGACCGCGAGCTGCGCCGGCCGGCCCCGGAGCCCACGCCGCCGGTCCACGAGCGGGCACTCGCCTGGCTCGACGGCGTCTCCGGCAGCCGCGAGGCCACGCTGGCCCTGGACGCCGCGCCGCTCGTCGACGACGGCCGCGACCTGCCCGAGGCGCCGAGCCGACAGGCGCAGTCCCGCCTGGCCGCGGTGGCCGAGCTCCTCGACGCGGTGGGCCAGCAGTGCTTCGACGCCGAGACCACCTGGGCGCTGCGCGCCGCGCTGCTGGCGGTCTGGGACCGCGAGCCGGAGGTGGTGCTCGACGCCGCGTCCGCGGCGCACGTGGCCGGCGGCATCTGCTGGGCGGTGGGCAAGGCCAACGGCCTGTACCGCCCCCACGGCCGGTGCACCATGGGCCGGGTCAAGGAGGCGCTCGCGCTGCACGCGACGATCTCGACGTACGGCAAGGTCGTGGAGCGGGCGCTCGTGGGCTACCGCGACCTCGGTACGTCGGGGTGGTGGCGCCCGGCCGAGCTGCCCGACCTGCTGCCGCTGGGTCACCCGGACCTGCTCCTCGGCGAGGTCCGCGCCCGGCTGCTCCGCGTCCGGCAGCGCGCCCTGGAGGCGCGGGACCTCAGCGCGGCCTGAGCCCGCCGGCGCCGGCGGGGACCGGATCAGCGCTCGGCGACCAGGAACCCCTCGTCCACCAGCTCGCGCACGATCGGAAGGTAGGTGGTGCGGGTCTGGCCCGGGTCCAGGTCGAGCAGCTGGGCCACCGCGTCGAGCAGCGGCCCGACCGCGAGGTCGCCGTCGCAGGCGCCGACGAGCGCGGCGGTGACGGTGTCGGCGGTGCGGGCGCGACGGAAGCCGCGCTGCTGGCGCAGCACGATGGTCTCGGGGTCCTCGGCACCGGCCGGCCCGACCGTCTCCTGCACCACGTCGGGCCGCAGCACCAGCCTCGCGTCGGCGTCCGCCACGGTGGTGAGGGCCCGGCCCCAGTCGGCGACGGCGGGGGCGATGGGCTGCTCCACGTCGTAGGGCCAGTCCCAGAGGTCGTGCCGGCCGGTGCCGCCGTGGCGCAGGTTGACCCAGCCGAAGCCGATGGCCTCGACGCCCTGCTCCTGCAGCCAGGAGAGCCAGGTGTCGTAGCGGCGGCGGTACTCGCCGGGATCGCCTCCGGTGGCCGGGTGGTGCCCGGAGTCCTTGAGCCAGAGCTCGACGTAGGCGGCCGGGTCGACCAGCTCGCGCTGCACCACCAGGGCGTCCAGGGCGGGGTCGAGCCAGCCGGCCAGCCGCTCCTCCCACGTCCGCCCGCCGTCGACCACCCAGTTGGCCAGGACCTGGCACCAGCCGTGCTCGGTGAGGTGGTCGGGCGCCGCGCGCACGATGTCCTCGACCACCTGGTCGCCGGGGAGTCCGGAGTCGCGGTAGACCAGCCGCTCGCCGGTGGCGGGCGAGATGACGAACGGCGGGTTGGTGGCGATGAGGTCGAACCGCTCGCCGCGGACCGGCTCGAAGAAGGAGCCGTCGCGGACCTCGACCCGGTCGCCGACCTCGTTGAGGGCGGCGTTGAAACGCGCGATGCCCAGGGCCCGCTGGTTGACGTCGGTGGCCACGACCGTGCCGCTGTGCGCGGCCAGGTGCAGGGCCTGGACGCCGCAGCCGGTGCCGAGGTCGAGGCTGCTGCCGACCTCCTCGCGCAGGGTCAGCTGCGCCAGCGAGGTGGAGGCCGGGCTGATGCCGAGCACGTGGTCGCCGCCGACCCGCTGCGGCAGGCCGTCCAGGCCCGGGGTCAGGTCGCTGACCACCCAGAGGGCGTGGTCCTCGGTGGCGTAGGGCCGGACGTCGAGCCGGGCCGCGACCTCACCGACCGAGCGGTCCAGCACCCCCTCGGCGACCAGCCGGTCCACCAGCTCGGGCAGGGCGGCCTCGGCGGCGTCCGCCGGCACCACCGTCTGGAGGAGGAAGAGCCGGGTCAGCGTGGCCAGCGGGCTCCGGTCGGTCGCCGTACGGCGCAGGGCCGGCGTCGTCTCGTTGCGGAGCAGGGCCGCGTCCGCGACCGGTCCGAGCAGCTCGCGGACGGCGTCGACGGTGAAGTCGGCGGCCACCAGGGCCGCCCGGAGACGGGGCGGGAGGTCGGGCGAGGTCTCACGCATCCGGCCAGCGTAGAGAGGCCGCGAGCCACCGGGTCACCCGCCGACCCGTCGTTACTGCTCATCAGTAACGACGGGTCGGCGTCATCCACGGGCTCGCAGGGCGGCCGCGGTGGCGGCGTCGGCCGGGTAGAAGGCCTCGAGGGTCAGCTCCTCCACGGTGACGTCGGTGGCGGTGCCGACGTGCGCCGCGATGGAGAAGAAGGAGAGCTCGCCCGCCGGCGTGACCAGCCGGAGCGGCAGCACCACGTCGGTGGCCCCGGCGGGCTCGGGGTCGCCGCCCGGGTACTCGGCCAGCTCGGCGGCCAGGTCGACCAGCCGCGGGTCGGCGGTGCGGTCGATGCGCTGGGCCAGCTGCTCCAGGAGGTGGCCGCGCCACTGGCCCAGGTTGGCGATCCTGGGCGCGAGCCCGCGCGGGTGCAGCGAGAGCCGCAGCACGTTGACCGGTGGCTCGACCAGCGCCGGGTCGACGCCCTCCAGCAGCGGCCCCAGCGCGGCGTTGGCGTCGACCAGCTCCCACCACCGGTTGAGCAGCACGGCCGGGTGCGGCTCGTGGGCGGCGAGCACCACCCGCAGCGCCGCGCGCACGGCGGCCAGGTCCGGCTCGTCCAGCCCGTGCTCGGGGTGCACCGGCGCGAAGCCGCCGGCCAGGAGCAGGCGGTTGCGCTCGCGCAGCGACAGGTCGAGGTGCCCGGCCAGCCGCTCGATCATCTCCGCCGTCGGCCGGGACCGGCCGGTCTCGACGAAGCTCAGGTGCCGGGTCGAGACCTCGGCCCGCAGGGACAGCTCCAGCTGGCTCAGCCGGCGCCGCTCGCGCCACTCCCGCAGCAGCGCGCCGACGTCGCCGGCGCCGGACCTCACGCGCCGGACCTCACGCGTCTGGCCTCACGCGTCTGGCCTCACGCGTTGGGGCCGATGGGCGGCACCATGCCGCAGGGCAGCGGGACCCGGAGGCCGGGTGGCATCGTGTAGTGGCCGGCGTTCATCCGCAGCATCAGCAGGACCCCGGTGACGGCACCGCACGCGGCGAGGAAGACGGCGGCGACCAGGGCGGTGATCCCCACCGCGAGGTGCGCGGCGTGCGGCAGCCCGAGGAGCCCGACCAGCAGCGACCCGCCGATGGCCACGAGCGTGGCGGCGGCGGACCAGAAGGCGTCCAGCCACATCACCACGCGGAGCGTCCCGTCGTACCTGCTGCCGTTGCTGTCCATGACCCGAGGCTGCCAGCCCGAGGTCATGCTGTCGATTACCTCCGGGGTCATCCCCCGGGCGCAAATGACGCCGAGCCGTCGTTACTGCTGATCAGTAACGACGGCTCGGCGGGTGGTGCTGGGTCAGGCGGTGACGACCGGGTCGGTCGCCGGCGTGGCCGGAGGCGCAGGCGGGGCCGGCGGGACGGTGTCGCCCATGACGGTCTCGCGCTGCTTGGAGATGTAGATGACGGTCACGATGATCGCGGTCGCCGCCAGGGCGATGACCACGCGCCACACGTCGTGCTGGTCGTCGCCGGCGCTCATGGAGACGACGGCGCTCGCGATGAGCAGCGAGACCAGGTTCATCACCTTGAGCAGCGGGTTGATGGCCGGGCCGGCGGTGTCCTTGAACGGGTCACCGACGGTGTCACCGATGATCGTGGCCGCGTGGGCGTCGGAGCCCTTGCCACCGTGGTTGCCGTCCTCGACCAGCTTCTTGGCGTTGTCCCAGGCCCCACCGGCGTTGGCCAGGAAGACGGCCATCAGGGTGCCGGTGCCGATCGCACCGGCCAGGAAGCCGGCCAGGGCGGTGAAGCCGAGGCCGAACCCGACCGCGATCGGGGCGAGGACCGCCAGGACGCCCGGCGTGATCAGCTCACGCAGCGAGTCCTTGGTGACGATGTCGACGACCTTGCCGTACTCCGGACGGCCGGTGCCCTCCATGATCCCGGGGATCTCGCGGAACTGGCGGCGGACCTCGTAGACCACGGCGCCGGCCGCGCGGGCGACCGCGTTGATGGCCAGGCCGGAGAAGAGGAACACCACGGCGGAGCCGAGGAGCACCCCGACCAGGACCGAGGGGTCGAAGACGAAGAAGCCGAGCAGCTCCGAGCCGTCGGCGTTGTTCTCCGCCAGCGACTCCAGCACCGAGGTGGCGTAGGAGCCGAACAGCGCGGTCGCGGCCAGCACGGCCGTGGCGATCGCGATGCCCTTGGTGATGGCCTTGGTGGTGTTGCCGACGGCGTCGAGGTCGGTCAGGATCTGCGCGCCCTCGGGGCTCACGTCACCCGACATCTCCGCCACGCCCTGGGCGTTGTCGGAGACCGGGCCGAAGGTGTCCATGGCCACGATCGAGCCGACGGTGGTCAGCAGGCCGCAGCCGGCCAGCGCCACCGCGAAGAGCGAGATGGCCAGCGAGCCGGTGCCGAGCAGGAACGCCCCGAAGACCGCGGCGCCGATCACGATGGTCGTGTAGACCGCCGACTCGAAGCCCACCGAGAGGCCGGAGAGGATGACGGTGGCCGCGCCGGTGAGCGAGGTCTTGCCGACGTCCTTGACCGGCTTGTACTCGGTGCCGGTGAAGTAGCCGGTCAGGGCCAGGATGGCCGCGGCCAGGACGATGCCGATGACCACGGCGACCGAGGCGATGAGCGCCGGGTTGCCGTCGGGCGTGGCGTCGGTCGAGATCTGACCCAGCGTGCCGCCGAGCGGACCGAAGTCGGCGAAGGACGTCGGCAGGTAGACGAAGGACAGGACCACGCTGGCCACGGCGGCGATGCCGGCCGAGATGTAGAAGGCGTTGTTGATGGTGGTCAGACCGGCCACGCCGGCCTTGGGCTTGGTCAGGTAGACGCCGCCCACCGCGCACAGGGCGCCGATCGCGGGGATCAGCAGCGGGTAGACGAGACCCTTGTCGCCGAAGGCCTGCGAGCCGAGGATCAGCGCCGCGACCAGCGTCACGGCGTAGGACTCGAACAGGTCGGCGGCCATGCCGGCGCAGTCACCGACGTTGTCGCCGACGTTGTCGGCGATGGTCGCGGCGTTGCGCGGGTCGTCCTCGGGGATGTTCTGCTCGACCTTGCCGACCAGGTCGGCGCCGACGTCCGCGGCCTTGGTGAAGATGCCGCCGCCGACGCGCATGAACATGGCGAGCAGGGCGGCACCGAAGCCGAAGCCCTCGAGCACCTTGGGGGCGTCGCCCTGGAAGGCGATGACCACGATGCTGGCGCCGAGCAGGCCGAGGCCGACGGTGAGCATGCCCACCATGGCGCCGGTGCGCAGACCGATGGTCATCGCGACCTCGCGGCCCTTGGTGTTGGCGGCCGCGGCGACGCGCAGGTTGGCGCGCACCGCCAGCGACATGCCGAGGTAGCCGACCGCTGCGGAGAAGCCCGCGCCGACCAGGAAAAAGACGGACCGGAAGATCCGGACCAGCCAGGCGTTGTCGATGTCGCCGACCGGC
>CAZEPK010000070.1:0-16766 GCA_964514085.1 uncultured Nocardioides sp. | reverse complement strand
CTTGCTGCCCAAGCACCTCGACGAGGAGGTCGCCCGCCTGCACCTCGACGCGCTGGGCGTCAAGCTCACGACCCTCAGCGACGACCAGGCCAGCTACCTCGGCGTCCCGGTCGAGGGCCCGTACAAGGCCGACGCCTACCGCTACTGAGCCACACCGCTCCACCCAGCACCACCCAGAGCACCAGCTGAAGGGGTCACCGGATATCCGGTGACCCCTTCGCTTCTCTACCGAGATCTCGGTGCAGAAGTGTATGGGTCACCGGATATCCGGTGACCCATACACCGGCCAGCGGCTGCATCCGGGTCCCCACGCACCCTCGTGAGGCACACTTGCGGCATGGCTGAGCACGCCGCGCCGGCGACCGACCTCGCGACCAAGGGTCGCGTGCTGGTGGTCGACGACGACGCCTCGCTGGCCGAGATGCTCACCATCGTGCTGCGGCAGGAGGGCTTCGACGGCCGGGTGGTGACCCGGGGCGACCTCGCGCTCGAGGCCTTCCACGACTACCGGCCCGACGTGGTGCTGCTCGACCTGATGCTGCCGGGCAAGGACGGCATCGACGTCTGCAAGGAGATCCGGGCCGAGTCCGGCGTACCGATCGTGATGCTGACGGCCAAGGGCGACACCGTCGACGTGGTGGTCGGGCTGGAGTCGGGCGCCGACGACTACGTCGTCAAGCCCTTCAAGCCCAAGGAGCTCGTGGCCCGCATCCGCGCGCGCGTACGCCGCAACGACCAGGCCGCGCAGGAGTCGCTCACCATCGGCGACCTGGCCATCGACGTGGCCGGCCACTCGGTCAACCGCGCCGGCGAGCCGATCAACCTCACGCCGCTGGAGTTCGACCTCCTGGTCTGCCTGGCCCGCAAGCCCTGGCAGGTCTTCACCCGCGAGGTGCTGCTCGAGCAGGTCTGGGGCTACCGGCACGCCGCCGACACCCGGCTGGTCAACGTGCACGTGCAGCGGCTCCGCTCCAAGGTCGAGCACGACCCCGAGAACCCGGAGATCGTGGTGACGGTGCGGGGAGTCGGCTACAAGGCCGGCACCGCGTAGGGCGTCGACCGTGCTCCGCGCCCGCGCACCACGCCGTCTCCCCGGGGCCCTCCGCCGCGGGCTGACGTTCTGGCGACGCTCGATCCAGGCCCGCGTGGTGGCCAGCACCGTGATCCTCACCGCGGTGGTCATCGCCGGCGTGGGCTGGCTGCTGCTGCAGCAGACCCGCGACGGCCTGCTCGACCAGCGCATCAAGGCGGTGACCGGCGAGGTCGCCGACGAGGTGAAGGAGCAGAACGTCCTGCTCCAGTCGGCCTCGGGCCAGGACGCCGACGCCACCGTGCAGCGCGGCGACCTGACCGACGTGATCATCCAGCGCGGCACCACCCGCGGGTACGGCGTGGTGGTGGCCGGTCCCGCGGGGGAGGGGGTCCGGATCGCCGACGGCGGCACCGCCACCAGCGGCCACTTCTCGGCCACCAGCGTGCCCGTGGACCTCGAGCGCCACTTCGACGAGCCCGGGGCCCGCATGGCCTGGAGGTACACCTCGATCGCCCGCACCGACGGCGACGAGGAGATCGTCAGCCACGAGCCCGGCATCGCGGTCGGGGCGCAGGTGGTGCTCCCGGCCGACGGCAGCACCTACACCGTCTACTTCCTCTTCCCGCTCGACGAGCAGCAGGACACGATGGCGCTGGTCACCCGGGCCCTGCTGACCGCCGGCGTGCTCATGCTGATCCTGGTCGCCGGCGTCAGCTGGCTGGTCACCCGCCAGGTCGTGACCCCGGTCCGGATGGCCCGCCGGGTGGCCGAGCGGCTGGCCGCCGGCCGGCTCACCGAGCGGCTGCGGGTGACCGGCGAGGACGACCTGGCCCGCCTGGCCACGTCGTTCAACCAGATGGCCTCGAACCTCCAGCGCCAGATCCGCCAGCTGGAGGAGCTCAGCCGCGTCCAGCGCAGGTTCGTCTCCGACGTCTCCCACGAGCTGCGCACCCCGCTCACCACGGTGCGGATGGCCGGTGACGTCCTGCACGAGGCCCGCCGCAACTTCGACCCGGCGACCGGGCGGGCCGCCGAGCTGCTGCAGCTGGAGCTCGACCGGTTCGAGACGCTGCTGGCCGACCTGCTCGAGATCAGCCGCTTCGACGCGGGTGCGGCGGTGCTCGAGACCGACGACGTGAACCTGGTCGACGTCGCCCACCGCGTCGTCGACACCACCCGCGCCCTGGCCGAGCAGCGCTCCGTGGTGCTCGAGGTCGAATCGCCGGGCCACCCGTGCCTGGCCGAGGCCGACGTACGCCGCGTGGAGCGGGTCGTGCGCAACCTCGTCACCAACGCCATCGACCACGCCCACCCCGACGGGAAGCGGAGCGGCACGGCCCGGGTCGTCATCCGCGTCGACGGCGACGAGCAGGCGGCCGCGATCGCCGTACGCGACTACGGCGTGGGGCTGGCGCCTGGGGAGTCGGCGATGGTGTTCAACCGGTTCTGGCGGGCCGACCCGGCGCGGGCCCGGACCAGCGGCGGCACCGGGCTGGGGCTCTCGATCTCGATGGAGGACGCCCACCTGCACGGCGGCTGGCTCCAGGCCTGGGGGCGGCCGGGCGAGGGGTCGCAGTTCCGGCTGACCCTGCCGCGGCGGGTCGGCGCCTCCTTGCGGCAGAGCCCGCTGCCGCTGGTCCCCGAGGACGCACCGGAGCCCGTCCGGTGAGGCGCTCGTCCCTGCTCGTCGCCGCCCTGGGTCTCTGCCTCGCCGTCACGGGGTGCGGGGTCAGCATGCCCGACAGCGGCAGCGTGCACGTCACGGGCGCGACCGCCTCCGACCGCGACGACAGCACCGTGAGCATCAAGCCGCGGAGCCCCACCAAGGGCGACACCCCGGACCAGATCATCAAGGGCTTCCTGGAGGCCATGAAGGCCACGCCGGCCATCACCACCACGGTCGCCCGCGAGTTCCTCACCACCGAGGCGAGCGAGAACTGGCAGCCGACGGGCATGGTCGTCTACACCACCGCGCTGGCGCCCAAGGGCGGCAAGGTCACCCTCCTCAACGCCGACCGCATCGACTCGCGAGGCGCCTGGCTGGGCCCGGTCTCCGAGGGCGACTCGACTGTGAGCTTCCCGTTGGCGCTGGACGACGACGGCGAGTGGCGGATCTCCGAGCCGCCGCCGTACGTCATGGTGCCGCAGTCGTGGTTCGCCCAACGCTTCCAGCAGGTCTCGCTCTACTTCTTCGACCCCTCGGCCAGCGTGCTGGTGCCCGAGCCCGTCTTCGTGCCCCGGGGCAACCAGTTCGCCTCGACGCTGGTCAAGGGGCTCCTGCTCGGGCCGGCCGAGCAGCTGGCCGGCACCGAGGAGAACTTCGTCCCGGCCGGCCTCCGCTCGCTCGTCTCGGTCGTCGTCTCCACCGGAGGGGTGGCGAAGGTCGACCTGACCAGCGACACCGACGAGGCCACCATGCCCTCGGCGGACCAGGCCGACCTTCTGGTGACCCAGCTGGCCTGGACCCTCCAGCAGGACCCGACCATCTCCCGCTTCCAGGTCACGATCGACGGGCGGCCGGTGCTGCTGCAGGGGGAGTCGACCTTCAGCGTCGACCACGGCCACGAGTACGCGCCGTACGCCGCCGGCTCGAGCACCCAGCTCTTCGGCCTGCAGGACGGCCGGATGGTCGGGGGCAGCGCGCAGAACCTCGTGCCGGTCACAGGACCCTTCGGGCAGGGCGACATCGCGTTGCGCACCGTCGCTCCGGACCTGCAGGCCAAGGACGTCGCCGGCGTCTCGACCGACGGCACCACGCTCTGGCGGGCTCCGGTCAAGGACCCCGGCAGCGCCATCCAGCTGATCACCGCCGGGGTGGACCTGCTCCGCCCGGCGTGGGACTTCAGCGGCCGGGTGTGGGAGGTGGACCGCAACGGAGGCAAGGCGGTGGTGTCCTACTCGCGCGACGACCGGATGCGCGAGATCGAGTTGTCGGGGATCAGCGGTGAGGACGTCAAGGACTTCCTCGTCTCGCGCGACGGCACGCGGCTCGTGGCGGTGCTCCGCGTGGACGAGGACGACGACGCCATCGTGGTCAGCCGGATCCAGACGACGAGCGACGGGCAGGTCGTCGGCGCCCTCGCGGCCGACTACGTCACCGATCCGGAGAACCTGGACGGCCAGATCCGCGACATCGCCTGGCTCTCACCCACCCGGCTCGCCGTCCTGCGCCCGGTCAGCCGTGGCCTGTTCCAGGTCCGGAACGCCTCGGTCGACGGGGCGAACGGGATCGACGTGACCGGCGTCCCCATCGACGAAGAGGTCGTGAGCCTGGCCGGCAGCCCGGTCCCCGATGTGCAGAGCTACGCCTTCGCACCCGCCTACGACGAGGACCCGCGGGCGGTGCTGGTGGACCTGGCGGGCCCGACGGGGAACGAGACCCGCGTGGACTCGCGGGTCACGATGCTGTCGTACGTGGGGTAGGGGAGCGGGTCTGGCGCCTGCGCTCGTGGCACCGGGTGGCCGGCCCTGCGGGCCGGCGCCCCGCGCGGGGACAGGCGACGCCGTGTCGCGGGCGGTTGTTCCCAGCGTGGTCGTGTGGCGCTGCCCGCGCCACGCCGCGCTTTTAGCCCCGCGCGGGGCACCGGCCCGCAGGTCCGGCCGCGCGTCGGCCGTCGCTCCGGCTGGACGGGTGGGTGGGGGAGGCGAGCTGACGGTGGTTGAGGAGGTTGCGCAGCAACCGTCTCGAAACCCGCAACACGGTGCTGGTCCTGTCCCAGCCCCGCGTCACCGGGTTTCGAGACGGGCGCAGCACGCCCTCCTCAACCACCGAGGTGGTTCAGGAGGTGGCGCCGCCTACGTCGGTGGTTGAGGAGGTTGCGCAGCAACCGTCTCGAAACCTCTCAACCCGGGGCTGGGCCTCGGCTGGCGCGTCCACCGGGTGTCCACAGCCGACCACCTCGGGTCGCTCGTCCACAGGGCGGCGGTACGCGGCCACGCCGGGAGGGCTCGAAGCGGTTCGATCGGGGCGTGACCGAGAGCGTGCTCGACGGGGCGATCGACCTGCTGCTGGGTGGGTCCGGTGTCGGGTGCGGGCGGCCGGGCCGGCTGCTGTGCCGCGGGTGCGAGGGGGAGCTGCCCGTGGGTGCGGTGCCGGCCTGGCCCAGCCCGGTGCCGGCGGGGCTGGTGGAGCCGTGGGCGGCGAGCGCGTACGCCGGGGTGGTGCGGGCGATGGTGCTGGGCCTGAAGGAGCGGCGGCTGCTGGGGCTGGTCGGGCCGCTGTCCTGGCTGCTGGAAGCGGCCGTGGCGTGCGAGCTGCCGCGGGGAAGCGCCGTGGTGCTGGTGCCGGTGCCGTCGCGGGCCAGCACCGTGCGGGCCCGGGGTCACGACCCGACGTACGCGATCACGGCGCGTGCGGGGCGGCTCCTGAGGAGGGCCGGGCTCGAGGTGGAGACCCGGAGGCTGCTGCGGGTGAGCGGGCGGGAGCGGGACCAGTCCGAGCTCGGTGCGGTCGAGCGGGGGGCCAACCTGGCCGGCGCGATGCAGACGCGGGCGCCGGCCGTGCGCCGGCTGGTGCGGGGACGGCCACCGCTGCGGGTGGTGGTCTGCGACGACGTCCTGACCACCGGGTCGACGGCCCGCGAGGCTCAGCGGGCGCTGGAGGCGACCGGTCTGGACGTCGTCCGCGTGGCTGCGGTGGCCGCGACGCCCCGGCGGGCGCGGGCGAGCGGGGGTGCTGGCTGATGAGTTGCTGAAAGAGTCGCCAGTCCCTTCCGTGCCCACCACCTGCCGACTACCGTCGATGCATGGAGTCCACCCGCGGACGCAGGGCCCGGGGGATTCCCCGGGCCTTTTGCGTTCGTGGCTGCTCCTGACCAACCGACAGGACACGCCTACACGGGAGGTTCACATGGATGTTGTGGTCACCGGACGTCACTGCGAGATCAGCGATCGCTACCGCAGTCACGTCGAGGAGAAGCTGGCCAGGCTCGAGAAGCACGACCACCGCATCATGCGGGTGCAGGTGGAGGTCGACTGCGAGGCCAATCCACGCCAGCGTGACCGCGCCGTCCGCATAGAGCTCACCGCGTTCTCCAAGGGCCCGGTCATCCGGGCCGAGGCCGCCGCGGCCGACAAGATGGCGGCCCTGGACCTGGCCCTGGACAAGATGGCCTCCCAGATGCGCCGTGCGGCCGACCGGCGCCGGGTCCACCACGGGCGCCACGCGCCCGTCTCGGTGGGACAGGCCCTGGCCGCGGCCGACGAGGACGTCGAGCTGGCCCTCGACGACGCGCAGGTCCTCGACCGCCAGGTCGGTCCCATCACCGTCACCGGCGACGGGCCGCTGGTGGTCCGGGAGAAGACCCACCCGGCCAGCCCGATGACCCTGGACCAGGCGCTCTACGAGATGGAGCTGGTCGGGCACGACTTCTACCTGTTCGTCGACAAGGACACCGAGCGCCCCTCGGTCGTCTACCGGCGCCGGGGCTACGACTACGGCGTCATCTCGCTCGACGTCGGCTGACCCGGGGCTGCGGCTTCCGCACGGGTTGGCCCGTTCGGGCCACCCGTGCGGGCATCCATATGCCCCGTCTGTGCCCAGCGCACCGCCCAGTCGTGTCATGATGCCTCGGTGGCGGAGACGAAGACGGGGGAGCCGGAGCCCATCAGGGTTCTGGTGGTGGACGACCAGGAGCTGTTCCGGCGGGGGCTGACGATGCTCCTCGCCGCCGAGCCGGGCGTCGAGGTCGTGGGCGAGGCCGGCGACGGTCTCGAGGGCACCAGCCTGGCCGCCACCGCGGCCCCCGACGTCGTGCTGCTCGACATCCGGATGCCCAAGCGCTCCGGCATCGAGGCCTGCCTGGCGATCAAGGAGGCCGTCCCCTCCGCCAAGATCATCATCCTCACCGTCTCCGACGAGGAGGCCGACCTCTACGAGGCGGTCAAGAGCGGCGCCTCGGGCTACCTGCTCAAGGACTCCTCGATCGAGGAGGTCGCCCAGGCCATCCGTGTGGTGGCCGACGGGCAGTCGCTGATCAGCCCGTCGATGGCGGTCAAGCTCATCGACGAGTTCAAGCAGATGTCGCGCCCCGAGCGCGAGCACGTCCCCGGCCTGCGGCTCACCGACCGCGAGCTCGAGGTGCTCCGCCTCGTCGCCAAGGGCATGAACAACCGCGAGATCGCCCGCGACCTCTTCATCTCCGAGAACACCGTCAAGAACCACGTGCGGAACATCCTCGAGAAGCTTCAGCTGCACTCCCGCATGGAGGCGGTCATGTACGCCGTCAAGGAAAAGCTCCTCGACCTGCCGTAGAGGCAACCGCAGCGACACCGCAGCAGCGAGGCAACGGGAGCGCGACGCAACCGCGCGGCCCCGACTTCTCAGGTAGGTCTGACGGAGGAGCGCAGCGGGGGAGGCAGACGTGCCTGAGAAGCCGTACCCCGCACCCGATCCGAGCCCTAGGGCGCGCGTGACCACAGACCGCTTGAGACGCAATCGGCGTCGGTTGCGTCTCGAACGGTCTGTGGCCCGGTTCGGCTGGCTGTCTCGGCTCGTGCGCCACGTACGGCTCCTCAGCCCAACCCCGCTCACCCGCTTCGCTCCTCCGCAGGGTTGAGCCAAGGAGTCGGGCCCGCCCCGGTTGCGATCCGCTCCCGTTGCCTCGCTGTGTCCGTGGGTCGTGGTTGAGTTCTTTGCGTGACGGACACGCTCTCGCGCGCGCAGGCGCGCCGGATCGCGCTGGCCGCGCAAGGGTTCCTCGACCCGCGGCACGCCACGCCGACGATGCGGACCTTCGCCCGGACGCTCGAGCGGACCGGGGTGCTGCAGGTCGACTCGGTCAACGTGCTGCAGCGGGCCCACTACATGCCGCTGTTCTCGCGGATGGGTCCCTACGACACCACGCTGCTGACGCGGGCCGCGGAGAAGAGGCCGCGGCGGCTGGTCGAGTACTGGGCTCACGTCCAGGCGCTCATGCCGGTCGAGCTGTGGCCGGTGATGCAGCACCGGATGGCCGACTACCGCGACAAGCGGGGGAAGTGGTTCCAGGCCCTCGACGACGACCTGACCGACCGGTTGCTGGCCGAGATCGCCGTACGCGGTGCGAGCACCGCGCGCGACCTCGACGACGGCGCGCCCCGCGACAAGCAGCACTGGGGCTGGAACTGGTCGGAGGCCAAGAAGGCGCTCGACTTCCTCTACATGACCGGTCAGGTCGCGGTGGCGGGCCGCAACAGCCAGTTCGAGGTGGTCTACGACCTGCCGGAGCGGGTGATCCCGCCCGAGGTGCTGGCCCGCCCGGTCCCCAGCCGCGAGGAGGCCGCCCTCGAGCTCGTACGCCGTGCGGCCGCCTCCCACGGCGTGGCCTCGGTGCCGTGCCTGGCCGACTACTACCGGATGAAGACCGAGCAGGTGCTGCCCGCCGTGGCGGCCCTGGTCGAGGAGGGCGTGCTGCTCCCGGTGCAGGTCGAGGGCTGGAAGCGTCCGGCCTACCTGCACGCCGCGGCCCGCCGGCCCCGGCGCGTGGAGGCCCGGGCGTTCCTCAGCCCCTTCGACCCCGTGGTGTGGTTCCGCGAGCGCACCGAGAAGCTCTTCGACTTCCGTTACCGCATCGAGATCTACACCCCCGCCGACAAGCGGGTGCACGGCTACTACGTGCTGCCCTTCCTGCTCCGCGACGAGATCGTGGCGCGGGTCGACCTCAAGGCCGACCGCAAGGAGGGCCGGCTGGTGGTGAAGTCGGCCTGGGCCGAGGACGGCGCGCCGGAGGACACCGCCGAGGAGCTGTCCGCCGAGCTGCGCTCCCTGGCGGGCTGGCTGGGCCTGGCGGACATCACGGTCGAACCGAAGGGCGACCTGGCGCCCCAGCTGCGTCCCTGACCAGCTCCTCGATCGCGTCGGCGCCGAGCCGGGCGCCCGGCAGGCGGCGCACCTCGGCGCCCAGGCGGGCTGCGGCCGCTCGGTGCGGACCGTCGGCCAGCATCTGGGCGAGCACCGGCCTGAGCTCGGTCGGGCTGGCCTTCTTCACCACGACGCGGGCCGCGCCGGCGGCCGCGACGCTGCGCGCCACGATCGGCTGGTCGGTCATCGGGTCCATCGGCATGAGGACCATCGGCAGGTCGTGGGCCAGGGCCTGCATGGTGCTGCCGTGGCCACCGTGCCCGACGAAGAGGGTGGTCGAGGGCATCAGCTCGGCGTGCGGGACGAACCGGTGCACCTCGACGTGCGCGGGTGCGCTGATAGTCTCCGGGGCGATGGCCGGCCCGGTGGTCACGACGACCTTCGCCTCGAGTCCGGAGGCAGCGTCGACCAGTGCCTGGAGCGAGCGGCGCATGCGTGCGAAGGCGTAGGTGCTCAGGCTGATCAGCACCGTGGGCTCGGTGGCGACGCGCCGCCCGACCTCCACGACCGGCCCGACGTGGCGCAGATCGGCGGCCTCGGAGGTCGCCGCGTCGAGGACGGGGACCGTCGTGACTAGGCGGAGCGCGGCCGCGTCCAGAGCGGCGTGGGGACGCAGGCGGCGCAGGCGCAGGTTGAGCCCCATCGGCCCGCCCAGGATGCCTCGTCTGTAGAACTCGTCGTAGAGGTGCTCGAGCACGACGTAGCGGAGCCCCGCCCGGTGAGCGGCGTGGATCGCGCCGACCATCAGGCAGTCGATGACCACCAGGTCGACGGGCCGAGCGGCGACGGTGGCGAGCAGGTCCCGGCCCAGGCCGCGGTCGCCGAAGGCCGCCATCATCGTGAACGGTGAGTTCGAGTCGAGTGCGGAGAAGGCACGGGCCTGCGTCGGTCGGACGAACTCGAAACCGGCCGCGGTCAGCGCCTCCTCCTGCACGGCGTGCCCCAGGAAGCGGACTGCGTGCCCGCGTCGGCGCAGCTCGCTGGCGATGCCCACGGCCGGCGGCACGTTGCCGCCGCCGTCCCAGGTGACGAAGAGGATCTCGGCCACGGTCAGTGCTCCTTGCTCAGCAGGGCCCGCACGAGCGCATGCATGCGCTGCTCGGTGTCGGCCCGGGAGTGCCCGCGGTCCAGGCGGAGCAGCTTCCAGGTGTAGACGTCGGTCGCGACCACCAGGAGGTCCAGCAGGACCTCGTCATCGGTGGCCGGGGCAAAGGCGTCGCGGACCCACGCGCGGTGCATGGACTTGCCGCGGTCGGTCGCGGTGCGGGCCACCGCGTCGCTCTCCTCCTGGGCCAGCATCAGCAGGGCGGTGCGGCCGCGGGCCTCGTAGTGGTCGACCACGACCCGTACGGCGGCCTCGTGGTCCCCTCCCGGCACGCGTCGCTCGTCCGCTGTGTCCGACATCGCGACGTCCATCGAGGCGGCGAGCAGGCCGTCGCGACTGCCGAACTGGCGCAGGACCGTCTTGGTGCTGACCCCCGCTCGCTCGGCCACGGCGTCGAGCGTGATGTCCACGAAGGGCCGCTCGCCGGCCAGCGTGATGGTCGCGTCGACGATGCGGCGGCGGGTGTCCTCGGCCGCGGCGGCTCGCGCGGTCATGGTGTACATCCTGGTGGTTTTCATGTCTGCATCAGTGGACACCAAAACTAAGTTCGTGTCAACGGCAGGGGACATCAATGTCACCCAGGTCGGCGACGAGGAACGCTCCTGACCCGTCGACCGTTACGATGAACGAGGCGCTCAGCGCCCCGTGTGCGCCGTCCGCGCCGCCCCCCTGCTCTCGACCCAGGAGTCACCAGCACCGTGCCTGCCATCCTCGACAAGCTCCTCCGCATCGGCGAGGGCAAGATCCTGCGCCAGCTCGAAGGCATCTCGAAGGCCGTCAACGCCATCGAGGACGACTTCGTCGCGATGAGCGACGAGGAGCTGCGTGGCATGACCGCGGAGTTCCGGGAGCGGCTGGCCAAGGGCGAGGAGCTGGACGACCTGATGCCCGAGGCGTTCGCCACGGTGCGCGAGGCCGCGCGCCGGGTGCTCGGCCAGCGCCACTTCGACGTCCAGGTCATGGGCGGTGCCGCGCTGCACCTCGGGAACATCGCCGAGATGAAGACCGGTGAGGGCAAGACCCTGGTCTCCACCCTCCCGGCCTACCTCAACGCGCTCGAGGGCAAGGGCGTCCACGTCGTCACCGTCAACGACTACCTGGCCAAGTTCCAGTCGGAGTGGATGGGCCGTGTCCACCACTTCCTCGGGCTGACCGTCGGCGTGATCCTGCCCGAGATGCGCCCCGACGAGCGCCGGGTGGCCTACGGCGCGGACATCACCTACGGCACCAACAACGAGCTCGGCTTCGACTACCTGCGCGACAACATGGCCGGCTCCATCGAGGAGTGCGTGCAGCGCGGTCACAACTTCGCGGTCGTCGACGAGGTCGACTCGATCCTCATCGACGAGGCCCGGACCCCGCTGATCATCAGCGGTCCGACGCAGGACGAGGTCAAGTGGTACGGCGAGTTCGCCACCATCGCCAGCAAGCTCCAGCGCGACGTCGACTACGAGGTCGACGAGAAGAAGCGCACCATCTCGGTGCTCGAGCCCGGCATCACCAAGGTCGAGGACCACCTCGGCATCGAGAACCTCTACGAGTCGGTGAACACCCCGCTCATCTCCTTCATGCACAACTCGATCAAGGCCAAGGAGCTCTTCCACAACGACAAGGAGTACGTCGTCATGCAGGGCGAGGTGCTCATCGTCGACGAGCACACCGGCCGCATGCTGGCGGGCCGCCGCTACAACGACGGACTGCACCAGGCGATCGAGGCCAAGGAGGGCGTCCAGGTCCGCGAGGAGTACCAGACGCTCGCGACGGTCACCCTGCAGAACTACTTCCGCCTCTACGAGAAGCTCTCCGGCATGACCGGTACGGCCATGACCGAGGCCTCGGAGTTCGACAAGATCTACAAGCTCGGCGTGGTCCCCATCCCGACCAACAAGCCGATGTCCCGCGTCGACCAGCCCGACCTCGTCTACCGCACCGAGGAGGCCAAGTACGACGCCGTGGTCGAGGACATCCGGTCCCGCCACGAGAAGGGGCAGCCGGTCCTGGTCGGCACCGTGTCGGTCGAGAAGTCCGAGCACCTGTCCCAGAAGCTCACCAAGCTCGGCGTGCCGCACTCGGTGCTCAACGCCAAGCAGCACGCCGACGAGGCCAAGGTCGTGGCGGTCGCCGGCCACCGCGGCGCGGTCACGGTGGCCACCAACATGGCCGGCCGAGGCACCGACATCATGCTGGGCGGCTCGGTGGAGTTCCTGGCCGACCAGGAGCTGCGCGACCGCGGCCTGGACCCGGTCGAGCACCCCGAGGAGTACGAAGCCGCCTGGCCGGCCACGCTGGAGAAGGTCAAGGAGCAGGTCGCGCGCGAGCACGACGAGGTCAAGGAGCTGGGCGGCCTCTACGTCGTCGGCACCGAGCGCCACGAGTCGCGCCGCATCGACAACCAGCTGCGCGGCCGCTCCGGCCGCCAGGGCGACCCCGGCGAGTCGAGGTTCTACCTCTCCCTCCAGGACGAGCTCATGCGGCTCTTCAAGTCCGACTGGGTCGACCGGGTGCTCCAGGTCCTCAAGATCCCCGACGACGTCCCGATCGAGAACAAGCGCGTGACCAGCGCGATCGCCAACGCCCAGGGCCAGGTCGAGTCGCAGAACTTCGAGTCCCGCAAGAACGTCCTGAAGTACGACGACGTCATGGACCGCCAGCGCAAGGTGATCTACGGCGAGCGCCGTGAGGTCCTCGAGGGTGCCGACATCGAGGAGCAGATCCGCACCTTCCTCGACGACGTGGTGACCGGGCTGGTCACGGGGGCCACCCAGGAGTTCGCCGAGGAGTGGGACCTCGACCAGCTCTGGATCGACCTCAAGCAGATCTGGCCGGTCTCCCTCGACCTCCGCCAGCTCGAGGAGGAGGCGGGCGGCACCGCCAACCTCGACCGCGAGCACCTGATCACCGACCTGCAGCAGGACGCCCAGGCGGCCTACGACCGGCGCGAGCAGGAGGTCGGCGAGGAGGTCATGCGCGAGCTCGAGCGCCGGGTGCTGCTCTCGGTGCTCGACCGCAAGTGGCGCGAGCACCTCTACGAGATGGACTACCTGCGCGAGGGCATCTACCTGCGCGCCTACTCCCAGCGCGACCCCCTCGTCGAGTACCAGCGCGAGGGCTTCGAGATGTTCGCGGCGATGATGGACGGCATCAAGGAGGAGGCTGTCGGCTTCCTCTTCAACCTCGAGGTCTCCGTCGAGGACGGCGACGGCGAGGTCGACGAGGACGAGATCGAGATCGTCGAGCCGCTGCGCCGGGTGATCGGTGACTTCGTGCCCGACGAGGACGGCGAGGTCGACGCCGACGACCCGCTGGTGGCCTCCGGCCCCGCCGAGTCCCCGAACGAGGAGCTCGAGTCGCCGGCCGCGGCGTTCGTCCGCAGCCCGCAGATCACGGCCAAGGGCCTCAGCCAGCCCCGGCAGCCGCAGAACCTCTCGTACTCCGCGCCCACCGAGGGCGGCGAGGCGGAGGTCAAGGGCAGCACGGTCACCGCCGAGGACGACCCCTTCGCGAAGGTCGGGCGCAACGCCCAGTGCCCGTGCGGCTCGGGCAAGAAGTACAAGATGTGCCACGGCCGCCCCGGCGGCCCGACCGGCCTGACCGCTCGCGCAGCGGGCGGCTGATCCGCGGATCCCGCAGCTCCGACCGACCGCGACGTCCTGACCTGCGGGTCAGGGCGTCGTTGTCGTCGGGAGACGTTCTCGTGTCCGAACCGTGACCAACGCGCACTAGCGTCCGAGGCCGGAGCGGCGGTGGGGACGGGAGTCGGCTGTGTGGAGCAGGGTGCGCCACCGACGGCTCCAGGCGCTCTCGCTGGTCGCGCTGGCGGGCCTGCTGACGGTCAGCGTCGGCCTGGGGCCGCTCTACCAGCGGGCGATGGAGCAGGCGCTGGCCGGCTCGGTCCTGCAGAACGCCTCGCCGGACCAGAAGGCGCTCCGGGTGACCGCCCAGGGTCGCAGTGTCGACTCCGTCCTGTCCTCCCTGCCCGAGCGGCTGGAGCCCTTCGTCGAGGACCCGATCGCGTCGGTCGTGACCCCGGTGTCGGTGCCCACCCCCGACGGCCCGTCGGTCGCGACCAGGCTGTACGCCGTGGGCGGCGCCTGCGCCCGGCTCGAGGTGGTGCAGGGCGAGTGCCCCAGCACCTCGGGTCAGGTCATGGTGAGCACCGACGACGTCGAGGTCAACGGCTGGACGGTCGGGAGCACCGTGAAGCTCACCGAGCGACTGGATCCCGGGAACAACCCGGAGCTGAGCAAGGCGCGGGTCACGATCGTCGGGGTCTACGCGCCCTCGCAGGACCAGACGTGGCTGGGCGCACCCCTGTCCGGCAGGGCCGGCATCGAGATCCAGGACGTCGGGGTGGCCACCGACGACTGGGTGACCGCACCCCAGACCATGGACCCGGCCACGGCCCTGGCCACGTGGCACCGGCTCACCGTCTCCGTGGTCTGGTCCCTCGACACGGGCGCGATCGACCACGACGACCTGCTCCGCATCGGCCCCGTGGTGGCCGACGTGCAGCGCCAGGCGCTCGCCGACCACAGCGGTGCGCAGACGCTGGTGACCACCGACATCCCGGCTCTCGCCGAGGAGGTGGCCACCGGCAGCGACCAGGGCCGGACCACGGTCGTGGTGCTCGTCGCCCAGCTGCTCGTCCTCGTCGCCGTGGTGCTCTGGATGGTCCTGGTCGCGGCGACCGACGACCGTCGGCCCGAGCTGGCCCTGGCCCGCCTCAGGGGACGCGGTCGTCGAGGTGCGGCCGGCTACCTGCTGGCCGAGCTGCTGCCGCTGACCCTGTGCGGTGGCGCTGCCGGGATCCTGGCGGCGCCCCTGGTCATGGCCGGGGTGGCGCGGCTGGTCTTCCCGGTGACGGTGCCCGTGGAGATCCCCGGCGCCTTCCTGCTCGCTGCGCTGGGCTCGCTGGCCGCCGTGCTGCTGGTGGTCCTGGCCGCCGCCCGGCGCGCGGCGCGCGAGCCGGTGGACTCGCTGCTGCGTGCCGTGCCGGCCCGGCAGGCCGGAGCCGGGGCGGGTGCCGCCGAGGTCGCGCTGGTCGTCTTCTCCCTCACGGCGGTCGTGGCCCTCGTGACCGGCAACCTCGAGGGGCCGCTGGCCACGCTGGCGCCGACCCTGCTCGCTCTCGCGGCGGCCCTGCTCCTGGGGCGGGCCCTCGCCCCGGCCACCCGGCTGGTCTCGAAGCGGCTGCTGCGCAGCGGCCGCGCGGTGGCCGCGGCGGGCATCGTCGGCGCCGTACGCCGCCCGGCCGCCCGCCGGGTCCTGGTCATGGTGGTCGTGGCCAGCGCCCTCTTCGTCTTCTGCCTCGACGCCCTCGTGACCGGCCAGCACAACCGCCAGAACGCCGCCGAGCAGGCCAACGGCGCCCCGTACGTCATGGCCGTCCAGGCCACGCGCCTGGACGAGGTGGTGGCGGCGCTGGAGGAGGTGGACCCCGAGCACCGGCACCTCACGCCGGTCGTGTCGACATCGTCGGCCAGCTCGGTCGAGGGGCCGACGATCGCGGTCGACGCCGCGGCGTTCCCGCGCCTGGCCTACCTCCCCGCGGGCACGGACCCGGACGCCTGGGCCGCGATCGCCGCGCCCCGAGTGGACCCGCTGCGGCTCAACGGCACCACCCTCGCGGGGTCGGTGGTCTCCTCGGCGGTGCGGCTGCTGGGGCCGTCCAAGGACCGCACCGATGACCTCACCATCGGGTTGCGGCTGCTCGAGCCCGGCGGTGTCACCGGCTCGGTCGAGCTCTCGGTGATCCCGCTGGGCGACCAGACGGTGCCCTTCTCGGTGAGCGTCCCCTGTGCCGAGGGGTGCATCGTGACGGGCCTGGCGGTCTCCACCCCGCCGGCGAGCCGTGTCGCGGGCACGGTCCTCCTGCCCGGTCTCGCGGTCGACGGGCAGCCGTTCAGCCTCGGTCCACCGACGGCGTGGCGGCGCGCGGTGGGCGCCGGCGGGTCGCTGGTCCCCGCAGCCGACCCCGCCGGCGAGCTGGGCGCCAACATCACCACCTCCGGCTCGGCGCCGCCCGTGATGGCCAGCGTCTGGGTCCCCGAGCCGGTCCCGGCGCTGGTCACCACCGCCGAGGAGGAGACCTTCACCGCCGCGGGACTGGAGAACCCCATCACCATGTCGGTCGCCGGCACGCTGGCTCGGGTGCCCGGGTCACCACCCGGCTCCCGGGTGGTCGACGTCGCGGGCCTGCTCCGCCGTCCCGACACCAACGTGGTCAGCGACGTGGTCTCGGTCTGGTCCGACGACCGGGCGGCGATGGACCGGGCGCGCCGGGCGCTCGGCCACCGGGCCGTGGTCGTGGGCGAGGTCACCACCGTCGAGCAGGTCCGGACCCGGCTCGACGCGTCGCCGGCGGCGTGGAGCCTGGCCCTGTCGGTCCTCGTCGGCGGTGCTGCCCTGCTGGTGGCCATGCTGGTGATGCTGGTCGCGACGGCGACGACCTGGCGGGCCCGCGCCGACGACCTCGCCGCCCTCCGGATGGCGGGCCTGCCGGACCGGTCGCTGCGCCGCATGGAGCTGCTGGGCCAGCTGCCGGTCGTGGTGGTGGGTGCGGTCGCGGGCGCCGCCTGCGGCACGGTGGCCGCGGTGCTGGCGCTGCCCGGCGTCCGGCAGTTCACCGCGGAGCCCGCGGTCGACACCAGCGACTTCAGCACACCGTGGGCCGTCGTCCTCGTCGCCTCGGTCCTGGCGCTGGCCCTGCTGGCCGCGCTGGGCCTGGCCACGGCCCGGTGGACGGCCCGCCAGGCCAGGCTGGCCCGCATCCGGGAGGTGGTGTGATG
>CAZEPK010000069.1:0-16800 GCA_964514085.1 uncultured Nocardioides sp. | reverse complement strand
TCGATGAGCTCGGCTTCCTTGTTCTTCAGCATCTCGTCGATCCCGTCGGTGTGGGTCTTGGTGATCCCGTCGAGCCGCTTCTCGGCGCCGGTGACGTCGTCCTTGCCGACCTCGCCGTCCTTCTCGAGCTTCTCCAGGCCCTGCTTGGCCGTGCGGCGCAGGTTGCGCACCGCCACCTTGCCGTCCTCGGCCTTGGTGCGGGCGACCTTGATGTACTCCTTGCGGCGCTCCTCGGTCAGCTCCGGGAAGACCGCCCGCAGGACCCGGCCGTCGTTGGAGGGGTTGACCCCGAGGTCGGAGTCGCGGATCGCCTTCTCGATGGCGCCCATCGCGCCGATGTCGTAGGGCTGGATCAGGATGATCCGGGCCTCCTGGGCGGTGAACGAGGCCAGCTGCTGGAGCGGGGTGGGCGTGCCGTAGTAGTCCACGAGCACCTTGTTGAACATGCTCGGGTGCGCACGACCGGCGCGGATCGCCGCGAACTCCTCGCGCGTCGCCTCGACCGACTTGTCCATCTTGCCGTCGGCCTCGTTGAGGATGTCGTCGATCACCGCTGCTCCTCCGTGGTGCTGGTCTGCTGGGTGCCGTGCGTGGGGTCAGCCGGAGCTGACCAGGGTGCCAATCCTCTCACCCTGCACCGCCCTCAGGATGTTGCCCTCGGTCTCCATGCCGAAGACGATCATGGGCATCTTGTTCTCGCTGCACAGCGTGAACGCCGTCTGGTCCATGATCCGCAGGCCGCGCGAGATGGCCTCGTCGTAGGACAGGTCGTCGAACTTCGTGGCGCTCGGGTCCTGGTGCGGGTCGGCGCTGTAGACGCCGTCGACGCCGTTCTTGGCCACGAGCACCACGTTGCACTTGGTCTCGAGCGCGCGCTGCACCGCGACGGTGTCGGTGGAGAAGAACGGCAGACCCATGCCGGCGCCGAAGATCACCACGCGCCCCTTCTCCATGTGCCGGATCGCGCGGCGCGGGACGTAGGGCTCGGCGACCTGGCCCATCGTGATGGCGGTCTGGACCCGCGTCTCGATGCCCATCCGCTCGAGGAAGTCCTGGAGCGCGAGGCAGTTCATGACGATGCCGAGCATGCCCATGTAGTCGGCCCGGACGCGGTCCATGCCGCGCTGCTGCAGCTCCGAGCCGCGGAAGAAGTTGCCGCCGCCGGTGACGACGGCGATCTGGGCGCCGGAGGCGCTGACCGCCGCGATCTCGCGGGCGATCTCCTGGACGACGTCGGGGTCGACGCCGACCTTCCCTCCCCCGAACACCTCGCCGGAGAGCTTCAGCAGGACTCGCTGGTAGCCGGGCACGCGGGCTCCTCCGTGGGGTGGTCGGGGTGAGGGTGGGTCAGGAGGTCAGGCGCCGACCTCGAACCGGGCGAACCGGACCAGCGTCGTGCCGGCCTCGTCGAGCACCGCCTTGACGGTCTTCTTGTTCTCGGTGACCGAGGGCTGCTCGAGCAGGACGACGTCCTTGAAGAAGCCGTTGAGCCGGCCCTCGGTGATCTTGGCGATCGCCTGCTCGGGCTTGCCCTCCTCGCGCGAGGTCGCCTCGGCGATCGCACGCTCGTGCTCGACGATGTCCGCGGGGACCTCGTCGCGGGTGAGGTACTGCGGGCGCATCGCGGCGATCTGCATCGCCGCCCCGCGCGCCGCGGTGGCGTCCCCGGTGTACTCGACGAGCACGCCGACCGCCGGCGGGAGGTCAGCGGCCCGCTTGTGCATGTAGGCCACCACGTCGCCGTCGAACGCGGCGTACTGGCCGAGCTCGATCTTCTCGCCGATGCTCACGGCCAGCGCGTCCACGATGTCGCCCACGGTCGAGTCGTCGACCGCCACGCCGCGCAGCGCGGCGACGTCGGCCGGCTTGGCCTCCGACGCGGCGTCCGCGATCTTCTGGGCGGCGGCGATGAAGTCGGCGTTCTTGGCGACGAAGTCGGTCTCGCTCTTGAGCTCGACGAGCACGCCGGGGGCGTGCGCGACCAGTCCGGCCGTCGCCTCGCGCTCGGCACCGCGGGCGGCGGCCTTGGCCTCGCCCTTGATGCGGAGGAACTCGACGGCCTTGTCGAAGTCGCCGTCGGACTCGTCGAGCGCCTTCTTGCAGTCCATCATCCCGGCGCCGGTGAGCTCACGGAGCTTCTTGACGTCGGCTGCGGAGAAGTTAGCCATGTCGGGGTGCTTCTTCTTCCTGTTGTCTGTGGATGGGAGGAGGAGCCGGACTCAGGCCTGGGCCTCGTCGGTGGCCTCGTCGGTGGCCTGGTCGGCGGCCTCGTCGGTCGACGTCGCCTCGGCGACCTCGGTGGCCTCGGCCGCGGCGTCGGTGCTCTCGCCGATGGTCTCGGTGAGGTCCTCGGTCACGTCGGTCTCGACAGCGGCCTCGGGAGCAGCGGTCTCGGGAGCAGCCTCAGCAGCAGCCTCGGGAGCGGCAGCCTCGGCGGCCGGCTCTTCGGTGGCGGCGTCGGCGGCCTCGACGGCCTCGGCACCCTCGGTGGAGGCACCGGTCGCCTCGGAGGCGGCCTCGGTGGCCTCGGCCGGCGCACCGGTGGCGGTCTCGGCGGCCTGCTCGGCGTCTCCGCCGAGGAGCTCGCGCTCCCACTCGGCCAAGGGCTCCTCGGCCCCCACGGCCTCCGCGCCCTCGTTGGCCTTGGCGCCGGAGCGGGCGATGAGGCCCTCGGCCACGGCGTCGGCGACCACGCGGGTCAGCAGGCCGACGGCGCGGATGGCGTCGTCGTTGCCCGGGATCGGGAAGTCGACCAGGTCGGGGTCGCAGTTGGAGTCCAGGATGCCGATGATCGGGATCCGCAGCTTGCGGGCCTCCTCGACGGCCAGGTGCTCCTTGTTGGTGTCGACGATCCACACGGCGGACGGCGTACGGCTCATCTCGCGGATGCCGCCGAGCGACTTGTTCAGCTTGTCGCGCTCGCGACGCATCTGCAGCAGCTCCTTCTTGGTGCGGCTGCTGCCGGCCACGTCGTCGAAGTCGATCTCGTCGAGCTCCTTGAGGCGGTTGATCCGCTGGTGCACCGTCTGGAAGTTGGTGAGCATGCCACCGAGCCAGCGCTGGTTGACGTAGGGCATCCCGACGCGCATCGCCTGCTCGGCGATGGCCTCCTGGGCCTGCTTCTTGGTGCCCACGAACATGACCGTGCCGCCCTTGGAGACGACCTCCTTGATGAAGGCGTAGGACCGGTCGATGTAGGCCAGCGACTGCTGCAGGTCGATGATGTAGATGCCGTTGCGCTCGGTCATGATGAAGCGCTTCATCTTCGGGTTCCAGCGACGGGTCTGGTGTCCGAAGTGCACGCCGCTCTCGAGGAGCTGGCGCATGGTGACGACTGCCATGTGAACGTCTCTTCCTTGTGGTGGGCCCGCACGACCGTCCGCGTGTCCTTGTGGCAGGGCACGCCGGTGTGGAGTCCGTATCTGGTTTTCAGTTGCTCACGCACCAGCGGGTGCCGGTACGTCCTGACGCCTGCGCGCGACCCGACCTGACGTGGGTCAGGACCGAGGGTCGTCGCTCGCGGGTGGTCGGGCCCCACAAGAGCGCCCGTCGCGATCTGCATGCGTGCGAAGTCAGCCCCGGAGGGCTGCTCCTCCAGAGTAGTCGACCGCCACGGGCAGCCGCCAATCCTTCACAGCCGCTCCCCGGCACCGTCAGGTCCACAGGGCGCCCTCACGCGGGGCCCGGCCGTCCGCGCGGCCCGGGAGGCTGGGCGGCATGGGTCCTCTCTCCGCGCTCCTGCTGGTCGCCGCGCTGGTCCTCCCCGCTCCGGCCGGCTCGACGGACACCTCGACGGACACCTCGACCGACCCCGTGGGCCAGTGGCCGCTGCGGCCGCAGCCCGAGGTGGTCCGGGCGTTCGACCCGCCGGACTCGCCGTACGGCGCGGGCCACCGCGGCGTGGACCTGCTGGGCGCGGTCGGGCAGCCGGTCCTGGCCGCCCTCCCGGGCACGGTGAGCTTCGCCGGGCTGCTGGCCGGGCGCGGGGTGGTGGTGGTCGACCACGGGACCACCCGCACCACCTACGAGCCCGTGGCGGCCACGGTGGCCGTCGGTGCGGTGGTGGCGGCAGGGGGCCCGTTGGGGTCGCTCGGCCTGGCCGGCTCGCACTGCTTCCCCCGGGCCTGCCTGCACTGGGGCTGGATCGAGGGCCGGACCTACCTCGACCCCCTCCGCCTGGTGGGGGCCGGACCGGTCCGGCTGCTGCCGCTGTGGCGCGACGAGCCGGCCGGCTACTCGATCAGGCGGACCGGGTCGCCGCCGATGTTGGCGGTCCAGGTCGTGAAGTCGGTGACCGTGCTCGGGAAGGTGATCTGCACCGAGAACCAGCACCCGCCGAGCGTGGCCGGGTTGCAGTTGTAGTCGTTGGGGATCGGGATGACCATGTGCTCGACCTGGCCGTCGTGCGTGGTGTTCTTCACCGTCACCGTGCAGTTGGCGGCGGCGGTGTACGCCCCGGCGTTCAGGGCGTGCTTGCAGTTCGGCGGCGTGACGCCCGGGCCGGTCTTCACCGAGCCGGTGGAGTCGGTCGGCGGCTTGATGACCACGGTGGCGCCCGAGGTGCCCGCGCCGTCGGCCGGGTCGTAGAAGTCGAAGGCGATGTACTGGCCGCGGGTGCCGGGCAGGGCCCGGATCAGGTTGAACGACGCCGTGCTGCCGTCCTTGTTCTGCAGGATCGGCATGCTCTCGTTGCCGGCCACGGCGATGTAGGGCTTCTTCGAGGCGTCGCTCGGGACGGCCCGGATGGCGAAGGAGTTGAGGCCCACGCCCGCCGTGGTGTTGCCGGTCGCGGCGGTCACCGCGCTGTTGCCGGTGTAGATCATCGGGGTGTAGCTGTTGCCGTTCGGGTTGATGTTCGGCACGGCGGTCCCGCCGGCGGTGGTCACGTTGGTCCGGACCTGGATGTAGTAGTCGCCGGGCACGTCGGGGGTGAAGGTGCACAGGTCGACCCACTGGTGGAAGACCTGGGCCATCTGCAGGTTGTAGTTGGCGTTCTTGGTCGTCTTGGCGGCGTCGGTCCACTGCTTGAGCTGCGTGGTCGTCGGGGCGCTGCTGAGCCCCACGAACTGCTTGGTGCACTGGCTGTTCTGCATGACCGTGGCGGCCTTGGGGTTGAACGTGTCGTTCGCGTGCCGCATGGCGAAGCTGGTGACCGGCGGGTCCACCGTGGAGGAGCCCGGGATGTAGTCACCGGTGCAGTACGGCGTGCCGGCCGCGCCGCTGGCGTAGCGCGACGAGGCGTCGGTGGAGGCGTAGTCGTTCATGTAGGCGGTGAGCCCGGTGTAGAGGTCCGAGCAGTTGATCTGGGTCTTGATGTAGGCCGGGTCGTAGACCTGCACGTTGATCGCGGTGCCGACGGCGGCGGGCTCGACGTGGACGGCCCAGAAGTAGCCCTCGGGCCGGTACTCGGTGTTCTTGCTGCTGCCGCAGAGGTACGTCGACCCGGCGTTCGACGTGCCGGAGCAGGTGTAGTTCATGAACCGGTCGCCCTGCACCTTGTCGGTGCTCGGGCCCTCGATCGCGGCCCAGAAGTCCGGGGTCGTGCTGCAGTTGGGGAACGGCGTGGCCGGGAGCGCGGAGCCGGCCGGCTGGGAGGCCGGCGCGGGCTGGCTGGGCGGCTCGTTGCCGAAGGTGTTGCACGGGCTGCCCATCGGTGCCGGTGCGGTGTAGTCGGCCACGGCCGAGCGGGTGATCGTGGCCTTCTTCACGCCGATCATGGCGCCGAAGGTGTTGTCGATGGTGCTGCGGATCGTGACCTTGAGCTCGCTGGGCTTGTCCCCGACCTCGACGGTGACCGAGCTGGCGCCCGCGTTGGGGTAGCCGTTCTTGGTCGCGGCGGCGATGGCCGTCGTCGTCGCCGTGGCCAGGTCGTTGGGCATGTAGGTCACCCCGGCCAGGGCTGCGGCGTCCGCGGTCTTCTGGACGCGCTCGATCTCCCAGTACCACCGGGCCGTGTCCACGCCGAAGGCCGCCATGCCCATGAAGAGCACCGAGGCGAGGAGCGCGGTGAGGACCGCGGCGTAGCCCGCCTCGTCGCGGACCCGACGCCAGGACTTGCGCTGCGGTCGTGGGCTCACGAGTGGGCGCCTGATGCGCAGGTGAGCGTGGGCAGTGGCTCGAAGGTGAATACGGCGTGGTCCTCGATGTTGGTGGCCTTGCCGAAGAAGCCGCTCACGAAGTCGTGGCGCGCCAGCATGTAGACGCCCAGCACGTCGATGGGCGGGGCGGTGCTGTTGGCGCAGGCGTTGACCGTCGAGGAGGTCCAGGAGCCGCTGTAGTAGCGGAACTGGTCCTTGGACGGGACCCACTTGTACTTCACGCAGTTGGTGCCGCAGGTCATCGCGGTGCTGCCGTTGGCGCCCGGGAAGCCCTTGTCGTTGGCCTTGTAGATCCACAGCTCCTGGATCGAGTCCTTGGGCAGCGCGGTGCCGGCGGACTGGATGGCGTTGGCGGCGAGCTGGGCGAACATCGGCGCGTTGGCCGGCGAGCAGGGCGAGATGCAGTCACCGCCCTCGCTGACCCCACCGGGGCCGGCGGCGGCGTTGGCCGAGGCGATGCGCCCGCCGTTGCGGACCGCGGACGTCAGCGCGACGTCGTCCTTCATGAGCAGGGCCATCTCGATGATCCCCAGGAGGAGCGCCATCAGCAGCGGCGTCACGAGGGCAGCCTCGACGATCACGGCGCCACGCTCCGAACGCACACCGAACAGCCGTCGTCGCCTTGCCATGCGCCCCCAACCTTCCGCCGAGAAGAATCCGTGGATCACGGTAGGGAGACCCACGGTCCCGCGCGGGTGAACGGCGCACAGTCATCCGATCGGTCAGTCCACATGGCCTACCCAACCCACGGGTAGCCCGGGGTTCTCCACAGGGCAGCGCCGGACCCGCCCGGGCGGTCCCCGCAGATCGGGATCCTCCTCACCAGGAGGTAGACGACATGACGACCACCGCGGCAAGCCGACGGGCCCTGGGTGCCTACGGCGAGGGGCTCGCTGCCCGCATGCTCACGACCGAGCTCGACATGGTGCTGCTCGACCGCAACTGGCGGTGCCCGGAGGGCGAGCTCGACCTGGTGCTCCGCGACGGCGACGTCCTGGTGGCCTGCGAGGTCAAGACCCGGCGCGGCGACGGCGCGGGCTCGCCCCACGAGGCCGTCGACGACGCCAAGCTCGACCGCCTGCACCGGCTGGTGTGGCGGTGGGCCGAGGAGCACGGCGTCCGCCCGGCCGGCACCCGGGTCGACCTGGTGGCGGTCCGGAGGCCGCGCCGCGGGGCCGCCGTGCTCGACCACGTGCGGGGGCTGTCCTGATGCCGTTCGCCACCAGCCACACCGTCTCGCTCGCCGGCGCGCTGGGCCACCTCATCGACGTCCAGGCCGACGTCTCGCCGGGCCAGGTCGCCACCGTGCTCGTCGGGCGCGCCGACTCCTCGCTGCAGGAGGCGCGCGACCGCTGCCGGATGGCCATCATCAACAGCGGCCTCGAGTGGCCCTCCTCGCGCCGGACCACGGTCCTCCTCTCCCCCGCCGACCTGCCCAAGCGCGGGACCCACTTCGACCTGGCCGTCGCCCTGGCGGTGCTCGGCGCGACCGGGGTGGTGCCGGGCGAGGCGCTGCGGGGCGTGGTGGTGATCGGCGAGCTCACCCTGGCCGGCGGCCTCCGCTCGGTGCCCGGCGTCCTGCCCATGGTCATGACGGCCGCGGAGCGCGGCTTCCGCCACGTGGTGGTGCCCGAGCCCCAGGCCCACGAGGCGTCGATGGTCCCGGGCATGGAGGTGCTGGGCATGCGCTCGCTGGCCCAGGTCGTGGCCGAGCTGCGCGACGAGCCCGTCCCCGACGCGGCGCCGGTCGCGGCCATGTCCACCAGCCGCCTGCTGACCTGGCGCGGCGCCGGGCGGATGGAGGAGGTCGACCTCGCCGACCTGGCCGGCCTGGAGGACACCCGCTACGCCGTCGAGGTGGCCGCAGCAGGCGGGCACCACCTGCTGCTCTCGGGGCCGAAGGGGTCGGGCAAGACCAGCATCGTGGAGCGGATGCCGGGACTGCTGCCCGACCTGACGCCCGAGGAGGCGCTCGAGCTCACGGCGGTCCACTCCCTGGCCGGCGCCCTCGAGCCGGGCGACGGGCTGCTGACCCGGCCGCCGTTCGCGGCGCCCCACCACGACGCCTCCACCGCCAGTCTGGTGGGCGGCGGCTCCGGTGCCGTCCGGCCGGGCGAGATCAGCCGGGCGCACTGCGGGGTGCTGCTCCTCGACGAGTTCCCGCTCTTCCGCGCCGACGTCATCAACGCCCTGCGCCAGCCGCTCGAGAGCGGTGACATCAGCGTGGCGCGGGCCGAGGAGTCCGTGGTGCTGCCCGCCCGCTCCATCGTGGTCCTGGCCGCCAACCCCTGCCCCTGCGGGGACTACCACGTCGACGCCAGCCTCGACCGGTGCAAGTGCAGCCAGGTCCAGCGCCAGAACTACCGCCGCAAGGTCACCGGCCCGATCACCGACCGGATCGACATCACCCGCCACCTGACCGCCCTGACGCCCACCGCGGCGCGGGACCCGCTCGCGTCGCGGGAGAGCAGCGCGGAGGTCCGGGTCCGGGTGACGGCGGCGCGGGAGCGGCAGGCCGCGCGGTACGCCGAGGAGGGGTGGCGGCTCAACGGCCAGGCACCGGGCCCGGCCCTGGCCACCAGGTGGCCATTGAGCCCGGCGGCCACCGAGCTGGTCGAGGACCACCTCTGGAAGGGGAGGCTGACCCGGCGGGGCGTGACCAGGGTGCACCGGCTGGCCTGGACCGTGGCCGACCTGGCCGGGGTGGACCAGCCAGGGGTGGCGGAGGCCCAGGTCGCGCTGCGCCTGCGCAGCGGGCAGCCGCTGCTCGCGGCGACCGTCCGGAGCGCCGGGTGAAGGACGACCGGCTGGCCCGCCTGGCGCTGAGCCGGCTGGGCGAGCCCGGCGGCCTCAGGATGGCGGGGCTGGTCGCCGAGGTGGGCGCCGTCCGCCTCCACGAGGAGCTGCTGGAGGGCCGCGACGCGCACGGCCTGCGCACCGACGTCGCCTCGCGCCTGGCCGACCTCGAGCCCGAGCGCGACCTCGAGCACGCCGCACGGCGGGGCATCCGGTGGGTGGTGCCGGGTGACGCCGAGTGGCCGGTCTGCCTCGACCCGCTCGATGGCGTCGAGCCGCTCCAGGCCATGGGCCGCGCGCCGCTCGGGCTGTGGGTGCGGGGTCCGCAGCGCCTCGACGCCCTGCCGCCCGCCGTGGCGGTGGTCGGGTCACGGTCGGCGACGACGTACGGCACCGACGTGGCGGCCGAGCTCGGGGCCGGCCTGACCCGCGCCGGGCAGGCCGTGGTCTCCGGCGCGGCGTTCGGCATCGACCAGGCCGCGCACCGTGGCGCCCTGGCCGGCGGCGGGCCCACGGTGGCCGTGCTGGCCTGCGGCGTCGACCGGGCCTACCCGCGCGCCCACCAGCGGCTGCTCGACCACCTCGCCGAGCACGGCGCGATCGTCTCCGAGCTGGCTCCGGGCTGTGCGCCCACCCGGCTGCGGTTCCTCGCCCGCAACCGGGTCATCGCCGGCCTGTGCCGGGGCACGGTCGTGGTCGAGGCCGCGGTGCGCAGCGGCGCCCTCAACACCGCCAGCTGGACCGCGCGGCTCAACCGGCCCGTGATGGGGGTGCCCGGGCCGGTGACCAGCGCCCCGTCCGAGGGGGTCCACCAGCTGCTGCGCAGCGGCGCCGCCATCCTGGTCACCCGGGCCGAGGAGGTCCTGGAGCTGACCGGGGCGATCGGCGAGCACGTGCCTGAGCCGCTCCGCGCCGCCGCGACCGAGCGCGACGCGCTGAGCCGGGCCCAGCAGCAGGTCCTCGAGGCGGTGCCGCTGGTCCGCCCGGCCGCGGTCGAGGCCATCGCCCGCACCGCCGGCCTCGGGACCGAGCGGGTCCGGGTCGCCCTCGGCGAGCTGGCCGGCCGGGGACTTGTCGAGCGGCTCCCGACCGGGTGGCGTTCCACGGCCTAGTGTGACTGGAGTGACCAGCACCCGCGCTCCGGAGGACGAGCTCCCCGAGTCGCTGGCCCGGGTGCTGGGGGCCTACGAGCGCCACCTGGTCTCCGAGCGGGACCTGACCGGCCACACCGTGCGGGCCTACGTCGGCGACCTGGCCGGCCTCCTGGAGCACGCCTCCCGGTTGGGGCTGACCGACGTGGCCGAGCTCGACCTGCGCTCGCTGCGCAGCTGGCTGGCCAAGCAGCAGACCCTGGGCCTCTCGCGCACCACGCTGGCCCGCCGGGCCACCGCGGCCCGGGTCTTCACCGCCTGGCTGCACCGGACCGGTCAGGCCCCGGCCGACGTGGGGGCCAGCCTGGGCTCTCCGAAGGCCCACCGCACCCTGCCCCCGGTGCTGCGCGCCGACGAGGCCAGCGACCTGATCCGGTCCGCGGCCGAGCTGGCCGACGACGGCAGCCCGGTGGGCGTCCGCGACGTCGCGATGCTGGAGCTCCTCTACGCCACGGGCATCCGGGTCGGTGAGCTCGCCGGCCTCGACGTCGACGACCTGGACCGCGGACGCAACGTGGTCCGCGTGCTGGGCAAGGGGCGCAAGGAGCGGACGGTCCCCTTCGGGCACCCGGCCGCCCGGTCCCTCGACCGCTGGCTCGCCGTGGGGCGTCCCGCGCTGGTCGCCGAGGGGGCCGGAGGCGCGCTCTTCCTCGGTGCCCGTGGCCGCCGGATCGACCAGCGCGCCGTGCGGACCCTGGTGCACCGCCGCATCGCCGACGTGCCGGGTGCCCCCGACATCGGGCCGCACGGCCTGCGGCACACCGCCGCCACGCACCTCCTGGAGGGGGGTGCCGACCTGCGCTCGGTCCAGGAGCTCCTCGGTCACGCGTCCCTGGCCACCACGCAGCTCTACACCCACGTCACCACCGACCGGCTGCGGGCGGCGTACCGCCAGGCCCATCCCCGGGCCTGACGTACGCGCCGCCCTCAGCCGGCCAGCTGCGGGTCGCTGCAGCTGGGGCGCGGCAGCGCGAACAGGTCCGCGCCGCCCACCTTCAGGCCGAGCTGCTTCTGCAGCTCGGGGGTGATGGAGCCGTTGAGGGGCGTGATCAGCGCACTGTTGGCAGTGGCGGTCACCGTGCTCAGCAGGCCGTTGAGCGCCCCGGCCAGGCCGGTGACCGAGCTGATGCTGATGTCACCGGTAGTGCCGTAGCCGGGGAGGAAGGTGATCCGGACCTTCGCCGTCGGGTCCACGGTGGGCGAGGCCAGGTTGCCCACGACGATGCCGGACCCGTAGGACTTCGGCGTCCCGTAGGTGTCGGAGGGGTGCCGGAAGGACACCGTCGCGCCGGCGTTCCCCTGCGTCGTGGCGGCCGTCGCCGTGGAGGACAGGTCGATGCTGACGGTGGCGATCTTCACCGGGATGCCCAGCAGGTTGGTGATCTTGAGGTCGAGGGAGCCGGAGATCGCGACCGTCTCCTTGGCCGTGATCGAGGAGGCCAGGGAGGAGGAGACCCGCACGTCGATCCCCTCGGGGTTGGTGACGGCGGTCGCGTCACCGCAGACGATGTTGGTCAGCGTGCCCTTGGCCTGGGCCAGGAGGACCTCGGACTCCACGTTGGTCCGGGCCAGCAGCGACCCCGACAGCACGCCGGTGGTGATGCCGCTGAGCAGGCCGCC
Organism: uncultured Nocardioides sp.; assembly: GCA_964514085.1. Taxonomy (GTDB): domain Bacteria; phylum Actinomycetota; class Actinomycetes; order Propionibacteriales; family Nocardioidaceae; genus Nocardioides. The sequence continues at coordinate 5,135 of CAZEPK010000069.1, read as the reverse complement.
GACGATGCTGCCGAGCGGACCGAGGGCCGTGGTCAGGCCGGCGACCGGCTGCGTCGCGTCCGGGACCGAGCCGCGCACCACCAGGTCGACCTGACCGGTCCGGGCCGTCGCCTTCCCCACGCCTCCGCACGCGAGCCGAGGCGGCTCGACGACCGTCAGCGAGGTGTAGAGGCTGCCCAGGCCCGGCACCTGCGTGCTCAGCCCGGGCACCGCCAGGGCGTGCGAGCCGTTGGCGGCGTAGGCAGCGCCGACCACGAGGTCTAGCACGTTGAAGCTGGCGGCCAGGGCCGCGGTGTCCCCCCTCGCGATGTCGAGCACGTCGCGGACCTTGAAGGTGCCGGTGACGTTGGCCTTCGCGCTGAGGGAGTTCAGCAGCGTCACGTCGGCGGCGTGGCCGCCCTGGGCCTGGAGCGCGCTGGCCATGGCCGCGTAGAACTGGCCGATCGTCAGTCCCTCGAGGCCCAGGAGGGCGTCGGGGCTGCCCACGCCGAGCCCGGCCACACCGACCAGGTCCAGCAGGGTCAGGTTCGCCGAGGCCAGCCCCTGGTAGCCGACGAGCGTGGTGGAGACCGTGCTGTTGCCCAGGAGGCCGGGGAGCACGGTGTTGAGCAGGGCGCTGTCGTCGGAGCTCAGCCCCACGGCGAACGACCCGAGCCGGAAGCAGGCGGACGGCGCCGGGACGGCCACGGCGGTCCGCAGCGCCACCCCTCGACCTGGCACGAAGGCGAAGTCCACCGCCCCGGAGGCCGTGATCTGGACGGCGTTGGGCACCTCGGTGCCGGTCACCGCGCGGGTCGCGCCACCGCTGACCGTGTCGAGCAGGCCGGTGGCGGTGTCGAGGTGGGCCAGCGTGGCGGTGACCGTCGGCAGGTCGCCGAGCACGTCGTCGTCGTTGCGGGCCACGCTGCGCGCCACCGCGTTGGCCAGCGTGGGCAGGCCGTTGTAGCCGGCGTCGATCTGGGACGCCGTACGGCCGTCGACCAGCCGCACCACGTCGAGGGCCACCACGTCGGCCATCGTCTGCATGTCCCGACGGACCACCCGCTGCATGCCGAGGTCGACCGCCATCGCGCTCGACGGGACCAGGACCACGAGGAGCAGGGCCACCATCGGGATGACGGCGCCGCGCTCGTCCCGACCCGGCCCAACCGTCAGCGGAGGACGAGCCGCGTCACGGGCCCGTGGGGGACGCGGCGTCCGGCGCCACCAGGACTGGAGGGACATGCCTCAGCTGACCCTGGCCGTGGCGTCGTAGGTCAGGTGCGTGGGCAGCACGAGGCCCACGCCGGGGAAGTTCGGGAGCATCGGGTGGTCCTGGTAGTGGTAGTCGAGGGCCACGGTGACGCAACTCTTGGTCGGGTCGGAGGCGCAGGCCGCCGTCGTGACCGAGCAGGTCCCGACCGTCACGCCGTCCTTCTTCAGCGGCGAGCCGGCGGCCGCGGCGGCGCAGGTCACGCCGTAGGCGTCGACGCCGAGCGCGTCGTTGATCGCGTTCAGCGCCGACTGCTCCTTGGCCGCCGACGTCGGGTACGGCGACACGGCCGCGGCGCGCGCTCCCTCGGCGGCGCCCTGGCTCAGGGCCTGGCGGAAGCTGAGCATGTAGCCGTAGCTGATGACCCCGAAGACCAGCAGCAGCAGGAGCGGTGCCACCAGCGCGAACTCGACGGCCGCTGCGCCCTCCTGGCCACGGCTCCGACGGCGGTCCCTGCCCACGGTCATCACGACACACCTCTGCTCCCTGACGCCCCTCCCAAGGCGTCGCCGCGAGGCTATGTGGGGGGTTACGGTCGCGAGGGCAAATCGCTGGTGGAACCAACCGATCGGCCTATTTTTCCGCCCTCTGCAGGCGGGGAGCAGCCGGTGCGGAGCCCGAGCTGGTCCAGCCCACCCTCAGGGTCCCTTGGGCGGGTCGATCTCCGCCTGGTTGAGCTCCTCGACGTTCACGTCCTTGAAGGTCAGCACCTTGACGGTCTTGGCGAAGCGGGCCGGGCGGTACATGTCCCAGACCCAGGCGTCGCTCATCGAGACCTCGAAGAAGACCTCGCCGGCCTCGCTGCGGGCCTTCACGTCGACCTGGTTGCACAGGTAGAAGCGGCGGTCGGTCTCCACGACGTACTTGAAGATGCCGACCACGTCGCGGTACTCGCGGTAGAGCGTGAGCTCCATCTCGGTCTCGTACTTCTCGAGATCCTCTGCACTCACCGTGAGCTCACCGCGCCTCCTCCAGCTCCGCGGCCCGCTCCAGCGTGGTCGCCTGCTCATTCTGCACAGCGTCCAGCGGCTCCAGCCCGGCGGCCCTCCGCACGTTGACGAACCGCATGCGGTGCACCGGCGACGGGCCGTGCTCGGTGAGCGCGGCGCTGTGCACCTCGGTGATGTAGCCCTTGTGGGTCTTGAAGTCGTAGACCGGCCACTCCGCGTCGAGCTCGGTCATGAGCCGGTCACGCGTCACCTTGGCCAGGACGGACGCGGCGGAGATGCAGGCCGCCACGCGGTCGCCCTTCCAGACCGCCAGACCAGGCGCGCCCAGGCCGTCGACGGGGAACCCGTCGGTCAGGACGTAGGCCGGCGGCACCTCGAGCAGCGCCACCGCCCGCCGCAGCGCCTCGATGTTGGCCACGTGCATGCCGAGCCGGTCGCACTCCTCGTGCGAGACGACGACGACCGACCAGGCCACCGCGCGGCGGGTGATCTGGGCGTAGCAGCGCTCCCGGGCCTTCTCGGTCAGCAGCTTGGAGTCGGCCAGGCCCGGCACGATCCCGGCCTTGCCCGCCGGCAGGATGCAGGCGCCGGCGACCAAGGGCCCGGCACAGGCGCCGCGGCCCGCCTCGTCGACCCCGGCGATCGGCTCGATCCCGTGGCGTCGCAGGGCGCGCTCGTAGCCGTACAGCCCGGCGTCCCGCCGGACCGTCGCTCCCCGGGGCAGCGCGCTCACTGGTCGGGGTCGGGGACCTTGGAGAAGGCGTCGGTGCCGTTGCCGCCGCCGAAGCGGGACAGCGGCCAGACCAGCGCGAACACCTTGCCGACGATGAGGTCGGTGTCGACGTAGGGGTTCTTGGTGCAGTCGGTCTCGCCCTCGAGGCACATGTGCACCGTGGAGTCCGCCGAGTGGGCGCGGTTGTCGCCCATGACGAACACGGTGCCCTCCGGCACCGGGCCGACGCTCCAGCTGCAGTTGCCGGTCATCGGGCCGAAGCAGTCGTGCTGGTCGATCTCGCCGGGCCGCGTGTAGCCCTTCTCGTCGACCGGCGAGCCGTTGACCGAGAGCCGGCCCTGGTCGTCGCAGCACACGATGGTGTCGCCGGCGACGCCGACGACCCGCTTCACGAGGTGGCCGCCCGAGGGGTAGAGCCCGATCTTCTCCAGCCCCTTGGCGACGGGGTTGGACGGACCCTCGACGTCGTCGGCTCCGAGCCAGCCGCCCGGGTCGGCGAAGACCACCACGTCACCCCGGTGGGGGCCACCGCCGAGCTCGTAGGAGACCTTCTGGACCAGGATGCGGTCGTTCTTCACCAGCCCCGGCTCCATCGACTCCGACGGGATGTAGAAGGCCTGCACGAAGAAGGCCTTCATCACCACGGCCAGCAGCACCGCGATCACCAGCAGGATCAGCGTCTCCTGCCAGACCGGGATGTGCGGCCGGTCCGACCTGGGACCCCGCGACGAACCCTTCGACGCGGGAGCCTCGAGCCTGGCGCCGGAGCCGGAGCCGGTGTCGGCGTCCTCGATCGTCACGTCGTGGAGTGTAGGTCGACGCTCAGGCCTCGCGGCGTTCCTTGATCTTGGCGGCCTTGCCGCGCAGGTTGCGCAGGTAGTACAGCTTGGCGCGACGGACGTCACCGCGGGTGACGACCTCGATCTGCTCGAAGATCGGCGAGTTCAGCGGGAAGGTGCGCTCCACGCCCACGCCGAAGGAGACCTTGCGGACGGTGAAGGTCCGGCCGACGCCCGACCCGTGGATCCGGATCACGACGCCCTGGAAGACCTGGACGCGGGAGCGGCTGCCCTCGACGACCTTGACGTGGACCTTGATGGTGTCGCCGGCGCGGAAGTCAGGGACGTCGTCGCGCTTCACGGCGTTGCCGAGATCGGCAATCAGGTTGCTCATGTTGGTGCTCCTCGCGAGTGCCACAGGTCAGCCGCGGAGTCGGATGGTGTGCATGGAGTTGTTGCTGGAGCTGTGAGGCTGGCGGCTTCGGGCTCCCCTGTGGCAGAGAACCGGCCGCTGGGCCAAGGAGCGAGTCTGCCACAGGGGCGCTCCACCGGCCCAATCCGTCAAGCGTCCCCTCGGTCAGCTCCGCGCTTTGGTGAGGACCACCGCGAGCGGGGGCGCCTCGAGGTCCGTGCGGACCCGGAAGCCGGCCTTCTTGTACATGCGGATGTTGTCGGTGCTGCGGGCGCCGGTGAACAGGACGTACGACGTGGCCTCGGGCGGCGCGACGGCCTGGATGTGCTCGAGCAGCACGCGGCCCAGCCCGCGGCCCTGGAGGTCCGGCGCCACCATCACCCGGCCGATGTCCCAGGCCGACCCGCCCTCGGAGTGCTTGAGGCGACCGCGCACCGCACCGACCAGGCGGCCCTCGCTGCGCACCACCCAGGTGGACCAGGTGCCCATCCACTCCTGGACGTCGGCCAGCGACTCGTGCAGGGGCGGGATCTCGGCCAGGCTGTCGTTGGCCAGCGCCTCCTGGACCCAGCAGGCCCGCTGGAGCGTCAGCAGCTCACCGGCGTCGCCGGGGCGCGCGGGGACGACGTCCCACTCGGTCGCCGCGACGCTCGGGTGCAGCAGGTCGGGCCGGCGCTGCGCCGTACGCCGCCGCGCCTCCTCGCGGCGCCAGGCCGCCACCGCCGCGTGGTCGCCGGAGAGCAGCACGGGCGGGACGTCGAGGCCGCGCCAGGACGCGGGCCGGGTGTAGACGGGGTACTCCAGCAACCCGTCCTCGTGGGACTCCTCCACCAGCGACTCGGCGTTGCCCATGAAGCCCGGGAGCAGGCGCACCACCGCCTCGGTGACCGCGAGCGCAGCGACCTCGCCGCCGTTGAGGACGTAGTCGCCGAGCGAGACCTCGACCACCTCGGCCCGCGTCGCGGCGTGGTCGAGCACGCGCTGGTCGATGCCCTCGTAGCGTCCGCAG
>CAZEPK010000068.1:0-16808 GCA_964514085.1 uncultured Nocardioides sp. | reverse complement strand
TCTGAGGTTGACGAGGTTGACGAGGTTGACTTGACGCCCGAGCGGCTCCCGCACTGTAGGTCAAGGACGCCCCCGATTCCGGCAACTCCGGGAAAGTGCGCCCGGCGCCGGGGGTCAGGCGGAGCGCGGCAGGGCCGCCACGAAGTCGAGCTTGTCGAGCACCGGGGCCGGGATGACGAACGGGTAGAGGTCGTCCTTGCCCATGCTGCGGTTGATCATGTTGAGCGCGACGGTCAGGGGCGCCCAGATCCCGGTGACCACGTCGCGGAAGTTCGAGAACGCCGTGACCGGCGCGACCGACGTCAGGCCGTACTCCGAGGCGGTCTCGATGGTGTCGCTGATGTGCAGGTAGTGGGCCCAGCTCTCCGCGAAGTCCTCGAAGGGGTGCATGGTCGCGTAGGTGCTGATGTAGGACTCCTCCCACCCCGACGGCGGACCGTCCGCGTAGTGGCGGTCGATCGCGGCCTGGTAGTCCGCGCTCTCGTCGCCGAAGAGCTCGCGGCAGCGCGTCATCAGGTCCTCGCCGCGCACCAGCTGCCACTCGTAGTAGTGCCCGACCTCGTGCCGGAAGTGGCCCAGCATGGTGCGGTAGGGCTCGGCCAGCTTCTGCTTGACCTGCTCGCGGTAGGCCGGATCGCTCTCGGCCAGGTCGATGGTGATGACACCGTCGGCGTGCCCGATGACCACGTTCTCGGCCACGCTGCTGAGCAGGTCGAAGGCCAGGCCGTTCTCCGGGTCACCGCCCGTGGCCGGGTCCTTCCCGACCACCGGGAAGCCCAGGGTGTCCAGCTCGACCACGAGGTGCCGCTTCGCCCGCTCGGCCTCCGGGTAGTTGGCCAGCCCGGCCACGTCGTCGTCGTTCGGCCGGGTGCGGGTGAGGTCGCAGGCGAAGCACTGGCCGCCCTCCTGCTGCGCCAGCCACGTGCAGCCGTGCAGGTTGAGGTTGCGGCACACGTGCCAGACCAGCCCGGCCATGTCGAGGTAGCGGCCCTGCGGGTCCACCGGGACGATCGCCCGCTCGGCGCGGCTGTAGCCGAGGTTGGTCCCGCACGAGACGCACACCGAGTTCTCGAAGTGCAGGGGGTTGTCGCACACCCGGCAGCGGTAGGCCTTCACCTCGCGAGCCTGTCACGGCTGGCGACGACCAGGCGCACTCCCCCGGTGTCCGTGGACCAACCGGGCGTAGACCCGCTCGTAGCCACCGCACATCGCCTCACCGGAGAACCGCTGGGCCTCTCGACGGCAGTCCTCGGGATCGAGGTCGCCGATGCGCCCGGTGGCGGCGACCATCTCGTCGACGTCGTCGCAGATGAAGCCGGTGACGCCGTCCTCGATGATCTCGGGCACCGAGCCGCGGCGCAGCGCGATCACCGGGGTGCCCGCGGCGAGCGACTCGATCATCACCAGCCCGAACGGCTCGGGCCAGTCGCTGGGGAACAGGGTGGCGCGGGCGCCGGCGTAGAAGGCCGGCTTCTGGTGCTCGTCGATCTCCCCGATGAAGTCGACGTCCGCGCCCATGTGCGGCGCCACCTCGGTCTCGTGGTACTCCTCGTCGAGCGGGTCCACCTTGGCCGCCATCCGCAGGGGCAGACCGCTGCGCCGCGCGACCTCGATGGCCGCCAACGGCCCCTTCTCCTCCGCGATCCGGCCCACGAACCCGAGGTAGCCCTCGCTGTCGTGCGGCTCGACGTACGCCGAGAGGTCCAGGCCGTTGTGCACCGTGGCCGCCCAGGTCAGGTTGAGGTCACGCACCGCACGACGCTGGTCGTCACTGATGGAGACCAGCGGCACCGAGGCGTACCTCGGCAGCAGGTCGTGGAGGAAGCCCAGGTCCAGTCGCCCGTGCATCGTCAGCACGGTCGGGGTCTCGCTGAGCCGGGTGAACGGGAGGGTCCAGATGTCCAGGTGGGAGTGCACGACGTCGAACTCCCCGGCACGCTCGTAGAGCTCGGCCAGCATCTCGAGGTGCAGGTGCGGCGCCAGGAGCGTCATCTCCTCGGCGGACAAGCGCTCGCGCAGCGGCTGCCCGAAGGCCTCCAGCTTGGCCGCCGTCTCCGAGGTCTCGGGAGCGAACAACGTCACCTCGTGACCCCGGCCCACCAGGCCGTCGCACAGCGTCGCGATCACGCGCTCGGTCCCGCCGTACGCACCGGGCGGGACCGACTCGTAGAGCGGGGCGACCTGGGCGATCCGCAGGCCCGTCATCGCCGGCCCCGCTCCGCGCGGTCGCCGACGAGCCCTTCCTTCTCGAGGATGTGGCGCACCCAGGTGCCGCCCGTGATGCGGACGTCGGGGCCCGGGGCGAGCCGCAGCCGCGAGGCGGCGTCCGCCGCCGCGACCAGGGTCTGCACGTGGTGCTCCAGCACGGCGACCCGCGCCTCCAGACGCTCGATCCGGGCTTGCTCTCCACTCGGCGTCGACATCGACGACCACTCCCTCCGTGGCCGGCCCTGAGGGCCGACCGTCATGTGTTCCGGGGCCCCGAGGTGCCTGCGGGCAGCGGTCCCCGGGGTCGTGCGCCAGCCCGTCCCGGCCCTGAGCCGAGGCGGTACCTCCAGACGCCACGTGCCTGCCACGCCGACCCCCTCACACGCCGAGCAGGCCATCTGCCCGACACCTCCATGACCACCCGGACCGCCGCACATGACGCGGGGTGGGTGGCTCGGTCGACCGGGCCCCCACCGCGCCGGCCCGGCGCGCGGTCGCGGCGATCCGTGCCCCTCCGCGTCATGCAGCCCGTGCTCGGGAGTCATGGAGGTGGGGACGCATCGACGTGAGGGGTCAGACATGCCTTCCAGCGGGTACCGCCCGCGCAGGTTGCTCTCGACGAGGGAGGGCGCGTGTGGTGACCGACACCCCCGTGGGGGAGGGTCCGCCGTGCGACGACGAGGTCCTCACCGACCTCGTCCCCATGCTGCGTCGCGTCGTCGGGTCGCGCGTCAAGGACCCGCACACGGTCGACGACCTGGTGCAGGAGACGTTGGCCAGGGTGGTGGCGGCCGGCTCGCGCGTCGATCCGGACCTGATCGCCCACTACGCCGCCGTGACGGCGCGGAACCTCGTGGCCTCGATGGCGGAGAAGAACGACCGCGCCCGCAGCCGCTCGCACCTGCTGGTCGACCACGCGGTCGTCGAGTCACCTGCCACCGACGTCCTGCGTCAGGAGCAGCGCGCCCTGGTGAGCGCCGCCCTGGCCCGGCTGCCGGCAGCCGACCGGGACCTCTTGGTGCAGCACGAGGTCGAGGGCGAGGACACCAGGACGATGGCCGCCGGACGAGGTACGACGCCGGGGGCGGTCGCGGCGCGCCTGAGCCGAGCCCGCGCCAGCCTGAGGGTCGAGTACCTCCTCGTGGCCGAGGGCATCGAGCCGCCCACGGACAGGTGCCGTCCGGTGCTGCGGGCCCTCTCGAGCGGCGATCGGCGCCGACAGCGCGAGCTCGACGCCAGCGGACACCTCCTCGCGTGCTCGTCCTGCGCCCGCATCAGGTCCGAGCTGCTCGAGCGGCGCGAGGAGGCCGCGGACGAGAGCGCCGTGCGGGTGCCGGTCCAGAGGGACGCCGACGTGGTCCTCGCCCGGCAGCGAGGGCGGGAGCTCGCCGCCGAGGCGGGTTTCGCGCCCGTCGACCAGACCGTGATCGCGACGGCGATCTCCGAGATCACGCGCAACATCGTGAAGTTCGCGCTGCGGGGCGAGCTGGTCATCTCCCTGGTCTCGGCCGGGGGACGCCGCGGCATCAGGGTCGTGGCCCGGGACGTGGGTCCGGGGATCGAGGACCCCGAGCGCGCCATGACCGACGGATACAGCACCTACCAGGGGCTCGGCCTCGGGCTGCCCGGTGCGAGGCGACTGATGGACAGGCTGGAGCTCGAGTCGGTCCTCGGTGAGGGGACGACCGTGACGATGGAGAAGTGGTTGCCGTGACACAGCGAGTGAACATCCCGACCCAGGACCAGAGAGGCGACGACACCATGAGCGAGGAACCCACCGACGTGAGCGTGGAGGAGAGCAGGCACGACGACGACGACGACGTGCTGCTCCCCGAGCTGGTCGCCCACCTGCGGGCCAACCGCACCGACCTCCGGCAGCAGTGGGCGGAGCGGATCACCGAGGCCCACCTGCTCTCGGCGATGACGGCCCACGAGGTGTTCACCGAGGCGACCTCGGTCTACGACAACTACGTGGAGGTGCTGGAGACCGGCAGCGTCGAGGCGCTCCAGCGCTACGCCCGCGACCTCTCGGAACGCATCATCCCCCGGGGCGTCGAGACGCACGAGGTCGTCGGGATCGTGCTGCTGCTGCGCGACGTCCTGGCGCGCTCGCTCTTCGAGAAGTACCGACGCGACTTCGAGCTCCTCAACCGGGTCCTCGACGCCTACGAGCCAGCCGCGAACCGCATCGCCAACACCGTGGCGGTGAGCTTCGTCGAGCAGCGCGAGCGGGTCATCCGCGAGCAGCAGGACGCGTTGCTGGAGCTGTCCACGCCGGTCCTGCAGGTGCGTGAACGGCTCCTGATCCTGCCGATCATCGGTGTCCTGGACACCGGGCGGGCCCAGCAGCTGACCGAGCAGCTGCTGCACGCCATCCGGGCGCACCGGGCGAAGCTCGTGGTCGTCGACATCACCGGCGTGCCCAACATGGACGAAGCCGTGGCCAACTCCCTCGTCGACACCGTGACGGCCTCGCGGCTCATGGGCGCGGACGTGATCATCACCGGACTGTCCTCCGAGATCGCCCAGACGCTCGTCACCATCGGCGTCGACCTCAGCAAGATGCACACCGTGGGCGATCTCCAGGGCGGGATCGAGGAGGCCGAGCGGCAGCTGGGCTTCCAGGTCTCGAAGGTGCCGGATGAACGCTGACCCGCCCGACGCCGCCCGGCCACCGGTGCCGGCGTCCATCCTCTCGCAGGGCCCGAACCTCATCGTCTCGATCCACGCCGCCCTCGACGACGACCAGCTCACCGGTCTGCAGCGCGACCTGCTGCAGAGGGTGGGCCGCGAACGCGCCCGCGGGATCCTCATCGACGTCGCAGCCCTCGACGTGCTCGACTCGTTCGCGGCCCGCACCCTGTCGGACCTCGCCTACATGGCCCGGCTGCGCGGTGCCCGCACCGTGGTCGTCGGCATCGCACCCGACGTGGCCATGGCGCTGGTGCGACTGGCCGTGCACCTGCCCCTGACCCAGACCGCCCTGGACCTCGAAGAGGGGCTGGAGTGGCTGGCCTCGTGAGCGCCGGCGAGCGGAGGCCGGAGGTGGAGGCGGTCGACCGCTTCCGACGGGACTACGCGCCGTTGATGCTCCGGTACCTCGCGCAGCGGGACGAGGCCGGGCTGCAGGCCGCCTACGAGCTCGGCCGTCGGGCGATGCGTGACTCGGTCGGGCTGCTCGACACCGTGCGCGTGCACCACGAGCTGTTCCTCGACGTCCTGGCGACCGCCCGCGACACCGCGGAGGTCCTGGAGCTGGCGCAGGCTGCGACGGCGCTGCTGACCGACCTGATCGCGGCCTTCGAGATGTCGCAGCGGCGCCTCGGGGACGCGGGGCCGGCCGACGGGGGCCTCAGCCCCGAGTGAGCCCGAGCCGGTAGAACCTGCTGAACGGGTCGTCGGCGTAGTCGGCGAAGGGTCCGCACGGCTCGAAGCCGCTCCGCACGTACAACGCGTGAGCGGCGTCGAACGCCGGCCCGTGCCCGGTCTCGAGCAGCAGCTCGTCGTAGCCCCGCGACCGGGCGGTGGCCACCACCTCGCCCAGCACGGCGGCGGCCACGCCGCGCCGGAGGTGCGCCGACGCGGTGCGCATCGACTTCACCTCGCCGCTGCTCTGCGACAGCTCCTTGAGCGCCCCGCAGCCGGCCAGGTCGGTCCCGGACCACGCTGCCCAGAAGGTCACCTCGGGGGCGCGGAGCGCGGACAGGTCGAGGGCGTGCACGCTGCAGGCCGGGGAGTGGGCCCGCATGCCGTCGAGGTGCTCGGAGAGCAGCGCCTCGACCTCCGGCCCGGACAGGTCGTCGACCACGACGCGCAGCGGCTCGCTCACAGCGGCGCCACGTCCACGCTGACCTGCAGCGTGGACTCCTTGGCCTCGCTGAAGATGACGCCCTTGACCGGTGGGACGTCGGAGTAGTCGCGCCCCCACGCCAGCGTGACGTGGCGGTCGCCGACCGCCTGGTCGTTGGTCGGGTCGACGGCCAGCCACTCGCCCTCGGAGCCGGCCGGCTCCCCGGTCCCCGGCAGCCACACCGCGACCCAGGCGTGCGAGGCGTCCGCACCGACCAGCCGGGGCCGGCCCGGCGCCGGCTCGGTGGCCAGGTAGCCGCTCACGTAGCGCGCCGCGAGGCCCTGGCTGCGCAGGCAGGCCAGGGCCAGGTGGGCGAAGTCCTGGCAGACCCCGGCCCGCGACGCGAGCACCTCGGCGACCGTGGAGGTGACGGTGGTCGCCGTCCTGTCGTAGTCGAAGTCGGTGTGGATCCGGTGCACGAGGTCGAGGACCGCCTCGCCGGTCGGGCGGCGGGGGGTGAACGACGCGGCGGCGTACTCCGCGGCCGCGGGCGCCTGGTCCACCGAGGCCGACGGCAGGGCGAAGTCCGTGGCCCGCCAGGCCCCCGCCGTGGCGGGGAAGACCAGCGGGCGGGCCCACTCCCACGGCTGGGCGAGGGCGGCGGCCGCGACCACCGGCGCCTCGACCTCGACCTCGCTCGTCGCCTCGATGACCAGCCTGGTGTGGGCCTCGGTCACCTGGAAGTACGTCGCCGCGTTGCCGTAGAAGTCCGTGTCGTGGCTCTGGTCGGAGGCGGCCGGGTCCGTGGTCACCTCGTGGGCCGCGACCCGCTGCCACGGCAGCTCGCGCGGCACCAGGTGGGCGATGCCGAGCGAGTCGGTGACCTCCTCGTCGTAGGTGTAGGTCGTCAGGTGCCGGACGCGGTACCGCATCAGCCGCGGACCTCGGTGAGGCTCATCGCCGCCAGGGCCCGCGGGGCCGGCCCGGCGGCGAAGTGCAGGTCGTGGACCGCCTCGCCGATCCGGCCCAGCGAGAGCGCGGTGGCGGAGAGGAAGGCCTCCAGGTTGGGCCGGCCCACGCCGCCGATGGCCGTGAGCGTCGCGACCTCGGTGGCCTGCACCTGCTCGGCCAGCTCGGCCACCAGCCGCTCCGGGCGGGTGGACCCGGTCGACGTCGGCTGGGCGGCCAGGTGCCGGGTCAGCTCGTCGAGGGCGAAGGCCAGCGACCGGGGGTTGTCGGTGTCCATGAGCAGCAGCTCGAGGACGCCGGCCGGGCGGACGTAGCCGCGGTAGCGGCGGCGGTGGGTGACCACGCTCTCCGAGGAGGCGAGCACGCCGTTCAGCACCTCCCGGTCGACGTCGATGCCGCGCCGCAGGGTGGTGGTCGCCGCCAGCAGGTGGCACAGCTGCAGGGCCCGCTCGAGGTGCCGGCCCGCGCCGATCATGTGCCAGCCGGCGTCGCGCATCATGCTCGCGGTCGCGCCCTGCAGGGCCAGCACGCCGGTGAGCATCCGGCCGCCCGACTCCGCCACCTGGTGGCTGTGGCGGGAGGCGGTGAGCGCCGCGGTGGCCCGGTCGATGGTGCCGAAGCCGCGCCAGATGTCACCGGAGAGCTGGTCGCGGACGCCCTGGAGCGAGTCGCGCAGCTGGCCGATCGCGTGCGCGGCCGACCCGACGCGCTCGGCGTCGAGCAGGAGCGAGCGGAACTCGTCGTCGAGGTCGGCGCTGCCCGGACCCGCCAGCCGGCGGACCGCCTCCAGGAAGACCTCGAGCGTGGCACCCCCGGAGGTGCGGGGCCGGGTGCGGAAGTCCTCGGCGTAGGCGTGCGAGGTCAGCACCAAGCGGAGCATGTCCTCGGCCCGCTCGGCGTAGCGGCCGAGCCAGAACATGTCCTCGAGGATGCGCGGCATCAGCACGCTCACCGACCGGGCGCTGGTCATCGGCAGCACCTCCGCGAGCCCTTGGTCGGGGTCGCCGGGGGCCGCCTTGATCACCCACACGTCCTTGCTGGCGCGCGAGTGGTCGCCCGACGGGCTGGGGTCGACGATGTTGGCCAGGCCGCCGACCAGGGGGCGGTACGCCGACCCGTAGCGCAGCGTGAAGGTCCGCAGGGTCACCGGCGCCGGGGTGGCCACCCCGCTCGTCCGCCCGCCCACGCCCCAGGTCGGCGCCTGCGACAGCGGCAGCCGCTCCTGGCCGACCCAGCGGTGCGGTGCCGCCAGGATCCGCTTCTCCAGCTCCCGACGGCTGACCTGGTCGGGCACGGGCGGCCCGTCGATGGTGCGCACCAGCAGCCGGTCGGTCCGGGCCAGCACGTGCTCCAGGGAGTCGGGGTCGCCGCACCACCAGGTGCGGACCGAGTCGAGCCGCAGCTGCTCGCCCAGCAGGGCCTCGCAGACCGCCGGCAGGAAGGGCAGGAGCGCGGGGTTCTCCAGGACGCCGGCCCCCAGGCCGTTGACGATCCGGACCCGGCCGCGCCGCACCGCCTCCACCAGCCCGGCCACCCCGAGCTGGGAGTCGCCGCGCAGCTCCAGGGGGTCGCTCCAGGCCGCGTCCACCCGGCGCAGGATCACGTCGACCCGCTCCAGGCGACCGCCCGCCGCGCGCCCCGGCGCCCGCATCCACACCCAGCCGTCGCGGACCAGGAGGTCGCTGCCCTGGACCAGCGGGAAGCCGAGGGCGGTGGCCACGAAGGCCTGGTCGTAGGCGGTCTCGGAGTGGGTGCCCGGCGAGAGCACCACCACCCGCGGGTCGGCCAGGTCGCCCTGCGCCGACTGCAGCAGGGCCGAGCGCAGCGCCCAGAAGTAGGGCTCCATCCGGTGCAGCCCGGCCTCGCGGTAGAGCTCGGGCAGCACCCGCGAGATGACCCGGCGGTTCTCCATGGCGTAGCCGATGCCGGACGGCGCCTGGGCGCGGTCACCCAGGACCCGCCAGCGTCCCTCGGCGTCGCGCCAAGGTCGGTGGCGCACAGCACGAGCGGTCGGGGGTCGATGGCCGAGGGCCGGGCCACCACGCGCGCGAAGCCGGCGTGCCCGAGCACCACCGCCGCCGGGAGGATCCCTTCGGCGAGCAGCCGCTGCTCGCCGTACAGGTCGACCAGCACGGCGTTGAGCAGCTCGGCACGCTGGGCCAGGCCGACCTCCAGCGGCGACCAGGAGGCCGCGTCGATGAGGAGCGGCACCGGGTCGAGCTGCCACGGGCCCGGCCCCTCACCGGGCCGGGCGTAGGTCACGCCGTCGTCGGCCAGCATCGCGAGGATGTCGCCGTCGGCCCGGCGCAGGTCACCGGCGGTGATCCGGGTGACGCTCTCCGCGATCCCCTTCCACGCGGGCCGCAGGGCACCGTCCGGCCCGATCACCTCGTCGTAGCGGGCCGTCTCGTCGGCGTCCCCCACCAGGGCCGGCTGGGAGAGGGCGCTGGCGTAGTCCCGCAGGACCGTCAAGGCTTCTCGGGGTCCCCGCGGAAGCGTGGAGCCCCCGCGCGCAGCGCTCCCTCCACGCGCTTTCGTGGGGTGATCACGCGTGCCCCTTCGGCACTCGTCTCAGGTCGAGGGTGCGCGGGTACTCCGCCGACGCGGCCCGGCGGCCGGCCTCCTGCATGGCGGCGACGTCGAGCCGGCCGGCGGTGAGGCCGAACGGCTCGAACCGGCTGGCCCGGCGGGCCTCCGCCTCGGGCGCGTTGACCGGCGGGTGGTCGTAGGCCCGGCCGCCCGGGTGGACGACGTGGTACGTCGCCCCGCCGAGGCTGGCGGCGCTGGGCACGTCGACGACCTCCACGCGCAGGGGCGCCTGCACCTCGATCGAGGGGTGCAGGGCCGACCACGGCTGCCAGGCGCGGAACCGGACGCCGGCGTAGTGCTCACCGGGCCGACCCGTCGCAGCCAGGGTCGGGGTCAGCGGCACGGGCACACCCTGACACGTGACGAGGTGGCGCTCGGGGTCGAATCCTGGTCCGCGGACCGCGACCTGGAGCCGCTCGACGGAGGAGTCGACGTAGCGGGCGGTGCCCCCCGCGGTCGCCTCCTCGCCCAGGACGTGCCAGGGCTCGACGGCCTGGCGCAGCTCGAGCTCCAGCTCCGCGCCCGCGGCCCCGGAGACCTGCACCGCACCGATGCGGGGGAAGCGGAACTCGGTGAACGGGTCGAGCCAGGAGTCCTCGAAGTCGATGCCGACGCCGCGCAGGTCGGCGCAGACCTCCGCGATGTCGCGGGTCGCGCCGTGCGGCAGGAGGAAGTCCTCGTGCAGCGCGGTCCCCCACCGCACCAGCGGCGCCCGCAGCGGTCGCTCCCAGAACATCGCCACCAGGCTGCGCACCAGGAGGGCCTGGAGCAGGGCGAGCTGCGGGTGCGGGGGCATCTCGAAGCCGCGCAGCTCGAGCAGGCCTAGCCGACCGCGCGAGGAGTCGGGGCTGTACATCTTGTCGATGCAGAACTCGGCGCGGTGGGTGTTGCCGGTCAGGTCGGTGAGCAGGTGCCGCAGCGCCCGGTCGACCAGCCACGGCCGCGGCTCGCCGTCCTCGTCGGCCTGCTCCTCCACCAGCCGCGCGATCTCGGCGAAGGCGATCTCCATCTCGTACGTCGCCTCGGGCCGACCCTCGTCGAAGCGCGGCGCCTGGCTGGTCGGTCCGATGAAGCGGCCGGAGAAGAGGTAGGACAGCGCGGGGTGCCGCTGCCAGTAGGTCAGCAGGCTGACCAGCAGGTCGGGGCGGCGCAGCAGCGGGCTGTCCACCGGCTGGGTGCCGCCCAGGGTGAGGTGGTTGCCGCCGCCGGTCCCGGTGTGCAGGCCGTCGAGGTCGAACTTCTGGGTGTCCAGGCCGGCCCTACGCGCCTCGTCGTAGAGCGTCGTGGTCAGCTCGCGCTGCTCGGCCCAGCTGCGGGTGGGCTGCACGTTGACCTCGATGACCCCGGGGTCGGGGGTGACCACGAGCTGCGTCAGCCGCGGGTCGGGCGGCGGGCCGTAGCCCTCGAGCACCAGGCGGGTGCCGACCTTGCGGGCCGCGACCTCGACCAGCTTGAGCAGGTCGCAGTAGTCCTCCAGCCGGTCGGTCGGCGGCAGGAACACGTGCACGAACCCGTCTCGGGCCTCGACCGCCAGCGCGGTGGTCGGCGCGCCCTCGGGGTCGGCCAGCGCGACGGTCGGGACTCCGGGATCGAGCGGCGGCCCGGCCTCGAGGTAGGACGACTCGCCCGAGAAGTCCGGGTCCTTCCAGGAGATCGAGTCCAGCGGCAACCGCAGCCCCACCGCGCTGGTGCCGCCGGTGAGGACCAGCCGGCCCCGGCGCAGCCGCCAGACGGGGCTGGTCCACTCCTCGCCGGTGGCCAGTGGCAGGACCCAGCCGGTCGGCTCGGTGACGCCGGCGTCGAGGGCGGCGAGGTCGGGCACGGTGTCGTCGACCGGCCCACCCTCGGGGCGCCGCACCTCGTCGGCCACCGCCGCGAACGGGTCCTCGTACGCCGGCCGCAGCTGCTCGGGCGGCAGGGCCAGCACCTGCGTGATCCGCTCGGCCAGGGCCTGTGCCTGCGCCCCGGCCGCCGGGTCGGCAGCGGCCTCGTCCCACGGGTCCGCGAACAGGTCGGGGTCGCGCCACAGCGGCTCGCCGTCGGTGCGCCACTGCAGGGCGATGTTCCACCGCGGCAGCGGCTCACCCGGGTACCACTTGCCCTGGCCCCGGTGCACGACCCCACCCGCGGCGTACGTCGCGCGCAGCCGCTCGGCCAGCGTGGTGGCCAGCGCCCGCTTGCCCGGGCCGTCCGCGTCGGTGCTCCACTCGGCGCTGGTCATGTCGTCGCGGGAGACGAAGGTCGGCTCGCCGCCCATGGTGAGCCGGACGTCGCCCGCGGTCAGCCGGGCGTCGACGGCCTTCCCCAGCGCGTCGATCCGCTGCCACTGCTCGTCGGTGTAGGGCTGGGTCACCCGCGGGTCCTCGTGCACCCGCCGGACCTCGTTGTGGAAGGAGAAGGTGACCTCGACCGGGTCGGTGGCGCCCTCGATCGGGGCCGCGCTGCTGGGGTGCGGCGTCGCGCTGAGCGGGATGTGGCCCTCGCCGGCGAAGAGGCTGGAGGTCGGGTCCATCCCGACCCAGCCGGCGCCGGGCACGTAGACCTCCGCCCACGCGTGCAGGTCGGTGAAGTCCTCGGCCGGTCCGGTCGGGCCGTCGAGGTGCTCGGTGACGTAGCGGTCGCTGCGCAGCTGCACGAGGTAGCCCGAGACGAAGCGCGCGGCCAGGCCGTGCTGGCGCAGGAGGCTGACCAGCAGCCAGGCGCTGTCGCGGCAGGAGCCGATCCCCCGGGCCAGCGTCTGGTCGGGCGACTGCACGCCAGGCTCCATCCGGACGTCGTAGGCCACGTCGCGGTTGACCGCGCCGTTGAGGCCGGCCAGGAAGTCGACGGTCGCGACCCCCTCGTCCGGCAGCGGCGGCAGCGCCTCGCGCCAGGCGCTCGCCCCGGCGCTGTCGTCGACGGGCCGGAGGTACGGCGCCAGGTCGGCGGCCAGGCCCGGCTCGTAGGCGAACGGGAAGCGCTCGGCGTACTCCTCGATGAAGAAGTCGAACGGGTTGATCGTCATCAGGTCGGCGACCAGGCCGACGGTGATCTCGAGCCGGTCGGTCTTCTCCGGGAAGACCAGGCGGGCCAGCCAGTTGCCGAAGGGGTCCTGCTGCCAGTTCAGGTAGTGGTGCGCCGGGCTGACCTCGAGCGAGTAGGCCTCGATCGGCGTCCGGCAGTGCGGCGCCGGGCGCAGCCGGACCACGTGCGGGGCCAGGTGGACCGGGTGCGCGAAGGCGTAGGTCGTCCGGTGCTCCAGGGCGACCTTGACCGACATGGGCCCCACCCTGCCCGCTCCGTGTTTCCGGCGGGTAGCCGGTCCACGCCGCTGTGTCCGCAAAGAAGTGTTTGCAAACAACCCTTTGCAAAGATATGTTGGCGGTCATGGACGGCACCTCGATCAACCCGGACCCTTCGCAGCTGCGGGCCCTCGCCCACCCACTGCGGCTGCGGATGCTCGGCATCCTGCGGACCGAGGGCGCGACGACCGCCACGGCCCTCGCGCAGCGGCTGGGCCTCAACTCCGGCTCGGCGTCCTACCACCTGCGCCAGCTCGCCTCGCACGGCTTCATCGTCGACGACGAGGAGCGCGGCAACGGTCGCGAGCGGTGGTGGCGCGCGGCGCACACCTCCACCCGGCTCGACTGGGAGGCCGAGGAACCGGACCCCGCGGACCAGGAGGCGGTCGACGCCTACCTCCAGTCCGTGGTCGTGGTCTACAACCAGATGCTGCAGCAGATGGTCGAGGACCGGGCCACCCTCTCCGACGAGTGGCGCAACGCCTCGACGATGTCGGACTGGCGGTGCCGGCTCAACCCGTCGCAGGCCCGCCGGTTGCTCGACAAGGTCGAGGGCATCATCGAGCAGTTCGAGGCCGAGGAGGAGCTCCCGGAGGACGACCCGACGGGCGTGCCCTACACGATCATGTTCCACGGCTTCCCCCGGCCCGGCGGTCAGACGGGCGGCACGTCGTGAGGCGGCCGCTCTACGGCTGGCTGGGCGCCGAGGGGGTCTCGCTGATCGGGACCCGGGTCTCGATGATCGCCCTGCCCTTCTTCGTGCTCACGACCACCGGCAGCCCGGAGAAGACCGGCCTGGTCGCCCTCGTGGAGATGCTCCCGCTGGTGGTGCTGAAGGTCCTGGGCGGACCGGTGATCGACCGCGTCGGCGCCCGGCGGGTGGCCATCACCTGCGACTGGGGCTCGCTGGCGGTGGTCGGCGCGATCCCGTTCCTGCACCAGGCGGGCCTGCTGTCGTTCCCTGCGTTCCTCGGCCTGGTGGCGGTGGCCGGCGCCCTCCGGGGGCCGGGCGACGCCGCCAAGCACTCGATGATCCCGGCCCTCGCCACCACCGCCGACGTGCCGATGGAGCGGGTGACCGGGCTGAGCTCGACCGTGGAGCGCACCGCGTCGATGCTCGGTGCCGCGGTCGCCGGCGGCCTGGTCGCGGTGATCGGGCCGGCCAACGCGCTGGTGGTCGACGCCGCGTCGTTCGGCGTCTCGGCGCTGCTCCTGGCCTGGGCCGTCCCCGCCCGCAGCGGGCGCGCGGCCCCCGACGCCGACGGCGAGGAGGCCGACGCCACGCCGTACGTCGAGCAGCTGCGGGAGGGCTGGCGCTTCCTGCGCGGTGACCGCGTGCTGGTCGGCATCACGGTGATGGTCTCCCTGACCAACCTCATCGACCTGGCCTGGGCGGCGGTGCTGGTCCCGGTCTGGGGGCTCACGCACGGCGGGGCCGGCGCGGTGGGCGCGCTGTTCGCCACCTTCGCCGGCGCCTCCGCCGTCGGGTCGCTGGTGGCGGCTGCCCGGGCCGACCGGCTGCCGCGCTACGCGACCTACCTCGTGTGCTTCCTGGTCACGGGCCTGCCCCGCTTCCTGGTGATGGCCGTGGACACCCCGCTGTGGGGCATCCTCGCGATGGCGGTGATCGGCGGCTTCGCCTCGGGCTTCCTCAACCCGATCCTCGGTGCGGTGATCTACGAGCGGGTGCCCGAGCGGCTCATCGGGCGGGTCAGCTCGCTGTCCACCGCGTGCTGCTTCGCGCTGATGCCGCTGGGCGGCCTGGTGGGCGGGTTCCTCGTCGGCGGCGCGGGACTGGGCGTGGCGATGGTCGTCTGCGGCGTGGCCTACTTCGTGGTGACCATGCTGCCGGCGGTCGACCCGCGCTGGCGGGAGATCGACCGGCGGCCCGAGCCCGAACGGGCCATGGACGCGGCCCGCGCGGCTGGATAACTTGCGCGGTTGTGAACCGTCGCCTGATCGCCATCGCCGCGCTCGTCCTCCCGCTCCTGGCCCTGCTGGGTCCGAGTCCAGCCGCAGAAGCGGTCGGCACGGTGCGGTGGGCCTCGCCCAGCGGCTCGGGCACGGACTGCACCGAGGTGAGTCCCTGCTCGCTCGACACGGCGGTCGAGGCCCCCGCGGTCGTCGACGGTGACGAGGTCGTCGTCAAGCCGGGCGCCTACAGCACCCCCGAGCTGGACGTCCTCAAGGCGATCAGCCTCCACGGGCAGGCGGGGCAGCCCGTGCCGACGATCACGACCAGCAACTCGATCGGGGTCTACGTCGCCGCCGCGGCGACCCTGAGCGACCTGAGCCTGACGACCTCGGCCCAGGCGTCGAACGTCTTCCTCGCCACCGGCGGAGCCACCCTCGAGCGGATCAGGACCAACGCCGCGTTCGGCGGCATCGGCTGCAACATCGCCGCCTCGGCGGTCCTCCGCGACAGCCTCTGCCGCGCGTCCGGGGCCAACAGCAGGGGTCTCGGCACGAACAACAGCGCCGGACCCGGCACGGTCACGATCTCCCTGCGCAACGTGACCGCCGTCGGCGGCTCCGTCGGCGTCGGCTTCGACCTCAACGGTGCGGGCGCCGTCTACCAGGTCGACGCGCTGAACGTCATCGCGCGCGGTGGCGGCGGGGTCAACGACGTCGACGTGCGGGCCAGCGCCTCCACCGGCGCGTCGGTCTCGATCTCGCTGGCCCACTCGAGCTACGCCAGCGAGCAGGAGATCACCAACGGCGGCGGCGTGGCGGCCACGGTGACCGACCCGGGCTCGGGCACCAACCAGGTGGCGCCGCCGGTCTTCGTCGACGCCCCGGGCGGCGACTTCCACCAGGCCGCCGGGTCACCGACCCTCGACGCCGGGGTGCTGGACGCCAGCACCGGCACGACCGACCTCGACGGGGACCCCCGGGCCATCCGGGCCACGTCGGCGTGCCCGGCGCTGCCCGACATCGGCGCGGACTAGCGGGTGACCGCCCTGGAGTGCGACCCGCCCGAGACCACCCTGACCGGGCCGAGCGGAGCCACCGAGGACACCACGCCGACCTTCGAGCTCGGCTCGGACGAGCCGGGCTCGACGTTCCAGTGCCGGGTGGACGCGGCGCCGTTCGCGACCTGCACCTCGCCGTGGACCACGACCGTGCTCACCCTCGGCGCGCACACGGTCGAGGCGCGGGCGACCGACCTGTCGGGCAACGTCGACCCCACCCCCGCCGTCCGCAGCCTGAGCGTCGTCGCGGCTCCGCCCGCCCCGAGCCCGGCGCCGGAGACCACGATCACCAAGGCGCCGAAGAAGAAGAGCTTCACCTCGAGGCCCCGGCTCCGCATCACGGTGGAGTTCAGGTCCAGCGCCCCCGGGACCTTCCAGTGCTCGCTCGACGGAGCGGCGTTCCGGAGCTGCACCTCGCCCTTCACCAAGAAGGTGGCGGCGGGCAGGCACGTGCTGCTCGTCCGTGCGGTC
Source organism: uncultured Nocardioides sp. (assembly GCA_964514085.1). Classification (GTDB taxonomy): domain Bacteria; phylum Actinomycetota; class Actinomycetes; order Propionibacteriales; family Nocardioidaceae; genus Nocardioides. The sequence continues at coordinate 528 of CAZEPK010000068.1, read as the reverse complement.
AGCACCGCCGGGGTCGCCGACCCGACGCCGGCCGCGGTCCGCTTCAAGGTGAAGCAGAGGCAGCCGCGTCAGTAGCGTCCGCCGGCCACCTGCGCCGCCAGCGCGTCGAGCCGGGTGAGCTCGTCGTCGGTGAGCCGCACGTCCAGGGCGGCGACGTTCTGCTCGAGGTAGGCAACCCGCTTGGTGCCCGGGATGGGCACCACGTCGTCGCCCTGCTGCTGGACCCAGGCCAGCGCGACCTGGCCCGGCAGGACGCCGCGGTCGGCGGCGATCTGCTTGACCACCTCGACGACCTGCTCGTTGGCGGCGAGGTTCTCGTCGGTGAAGCGCGGCATGCGGGCCCGGGAGTCGCTGCCGCTGAAGCTCTGGCCGCTGAGAGCGCCGGTGAGGAAACCTCGGCCCAGGGGCGAGAACGGCACGATGCCCACGCCGAGCCGGCGCGCGGCCGGCAGGACCTCGGGCTCGATGTCCCGGGTCCACAGCGACCACTCGCTCTGCACCGCGCTGACCGGGTGCGCCGCATGGGCC
>CAZEPK010000067.1:0-16996 GCA_964514085.1 uncultured Nocardioides sp. | reverse complement strand
CTCAGACCGTGTCGTCACACGATCTCGACCAACGTGCCTGGTCATCACATCTAGGAGTCCTTGGCCGCCGCGTCGCGGCGGGACTCGTCGACCGCGATCTTGACGGCCTCCTGGTAGGTCATGGGCTCACCGGGGACCACGTCGCGGATCGAGTAGTCGGTCTGCAGCACCTCGGTGCTCATCGAGTCGATGAGGTTGCTGGCGGTGGTCGAGTCGACGTTGGTGACCAGCCCGATCCAGTGGGAGGACAGCCGCGGCGTCAGCACCGGAACGGTCACGATCGGCACCCGGCGGCCGTTGATGATCTCGGCGGCCTCCTGGAGCATCTGGACGTAGGTGAGCCGGTCGGCGCCGCCGATCTCGTAGACCTGGCCGAACGTCTTCTCCACCCCGACCACCCCGACGAGGTAGCGGATCACGTCGACCAGGCCGATCGGCTGGGTGCGGGTGTCGGCCCACTTGGGCACCACCATCGCCGGCAGGTTCTTGATCAGCTGGCGCGTCATCTCCCACGAGATGCCGCCGGCGCCCACGACGATGGCCGCGCGCAGCACGGTCACGGGCACGCCGGAGCTCCCGAGCAGCTTCTCCACCTCGCGGCGCGAGCGCAGGTGCGGCGAGAGGTCGTCGCCGTCCTTGCCCAGCCCGCCCATGTAGACGATCTGGCGGACGCCGCTGGCCGCCGCGGCCAGCCCGAAGGCCTTGGCCGCCTCGGCGTCCTTGCTCTCGAAGTCGTTGTCGTCGAGGGAGTGGACGAGGTAGACCGCGACGTCGATGCCGTTCATCGGCTCGGCCAGGGTGCCGGGGTCGAAGACGTCGCCCCCGACCGGCTCGCCCGGCCCGTCGTAGTCGTCCGGGCGCCGCGTCATCGCGCGGACCCGGTGGCCCTCGGCGATGAGGGCGGGCACCAGGCGGCTGCCGATGAACCCGGTCGCCCCGGTCACCAGCACGCGCAAGCCCTCGTCAGTCATCGCACCGATCCTAGGGACACGCCCCTCGGTACCCGCTCAGCGGCTCAGCGGGTCCGGCGCGCGATCCCCTCGCGCTTGGTCTCGTCCATGCCGGCCTCGTAGGCCGAGACGAGGGCCGCGATCGAGAGCGGCTTGATCTTCTCCACGACCTGCCGCACCGTCTCGGGCGAGGCGCCCTGGTCGCGGTAGACCGGCCAGACCAACGTGCGGAAGACGTCGTAGAGCTCCTTGGCCACCTCGCGGCCGTGCCGCGCGTACATGTCCGCGGCTGCCAGCGCCGCCTCGACCGGGAAGCCGAGGTCGAGCAGGCCCAGTCCGACGGAGAGCTGGGAGACCGCCACCTGGTACTGGCCGCGCTTGAGCGGGAAGACCACGCCCAGGGCCGCCAGCGTGCGCAGGTCGTCCTCGGACAGCTCGCGGCCCGCGCGCTTGGACAGCTCGTCGCGCGACATCTCGATGGGGCGCTCGACGTCCCACGGCGCCAGCATGGTGCGGGCCAGGGCCAGGTCCTCGGGCGTGGCGTCGTGGGGGATGCCGGCGACGTACTTCTCGATCGCGGACAGCGTGAAGCCGTGGCTCTGGAGCTCCTGCACCAGCTCCAGCCGGCCGACGTGGTCGCGGGAGTAGTAGCCGCTGCGGCCCTTGCGGATCGGGGGCGGGACCAGCCCGCGGGAGGTGTAGAAGCGCACGTTGCGCACGCTCATCCCGACCCGCTCGCAGAGCTCGTCGAGGCTGAGCAGCCTCTCGTCCTCCACCCTCGACCTCCGTCCTGGCCGGCGCCGGGTGAGTCAGCCCACACGGCGGCACCTGTTGACCGTGACACCAATGGTGTCACAATCGGTCCATGGCTACTGGCACCGCGGCTGAAGCGTTCGTCTACGACCACCTCCGCACCCCGCGCGGCAAGGGCAAGGCCGCAGGCTCCCTCCACGAGGTGAAGCCGGTCGACCTGGTCGTCGGCCTCATCGACGAGCTGCGCGAGCGCAACCCGACCCTGGACCCCCACCGCATCGACGACCTCGTGCTCGGCGTGGTCTCGCCCGTCGGCGACCAGGGCGGTGACATCGCCAAGACCGCGGCGCTGGCCGCCGGTCTGCCGGAGACCACGGCCGGCGTCCAGCTCAACCGCTTCTGCGCCTCGGGGCTGGAGGCCGTCAACCAGGCCGCCTCCCGCGTCCGCGGCGGCTTCGAGGAGCTGATCCTGGCCGGCGGCGTGGAGTCGATGAGCCGGGTGCCCATGGGCTCCGACGGCGGCGCCTGGGCCTCCGACCCCGCCACCGCCCTCACGACCGGCTTTGTGCCGCAGGGCATCGGCGCCGACCTCATCGCCACCATCGAGGGCTGGACCCGCGACGACGTCGACGCCTTCGCCGCCGAGTCCAACCACCGCGCCGCCAAGGCCTGGGCCAACGGCTACTTCGACAAGTCCGTCATCCCGGTCAAGGACCTCAACGGCATCACCGTGCTCGACCACGACGAGCTGATCCGCCCCGACACCACGCCCGAGGGGCTGGCCGGCCTCAAGCCGAGCTTCGCCCAGATCGGCGCCGACGCCGGCTTCGACGAGGTGGCGCTGGAGAAGTACCACTGGGTCGAGCGGATCAACCACGTCCACCACGCCGGCAACTCCTCCGGCATCGTCGACGGCTCGGCGCTGGTCGCCATCGGCAACGAGAAGGTCGGCACCGACCTCGGACTCACGCCGCGGGCCCGGATCATCGCCGCGGCCGTCTCCGGCGCCGACCCCACGATCATGCTGACCGGTCCCGCCCCGGCGGCCCGCAAGGCGCTGGCCGTGGCCGGGCTCGAGACCAAGGACATCGACCTCTTCGAGATCAACGAGGCCTTCGCCGCCGTCGCGATGCGGTTCATGCGCGACATGGGGATCACCTCCGAGATCACCAACGTCAACGGCGGCTCCATCGCCATGGGCCACCCCCTCGGCGCCACCGGCGCGATGATCCTCGGCACCCTCATCGACGAGCTCGAGCGGCGCGACCTCAAGCGCGGCCTGGCCACGCTGTGCGTGGGTGGCGGCATGGGCATCGCCACCATCGTCGAGTTGGTCTGAGACCAGTCCCAGCCCCAGGTTCCGAGGTTTCGAGACGGTCGCTGCGCGACCTCCTCAACCACCGATCGACGAAGGATTCCCATGACCAGCACCACCGACCAACAGAGCGCCGTCCGCTACGACCAGGACGCCGACGGCATCGTCACGCTGACCCTCGACGACCCGACCGCCAGCGCGAACACCATGAACGAGCTGTACGTCGACTCGATGGCCGCGGCCGTCGACCGGCTGTACGCCGAGGGTGAGTCCGTGACCGGCGTGGTCGTGACCAGCGCGAAGAAGACCTTCTTCGCCGGCGCCAACCTGAACGAGATGGTCAAGGCCGGCCCGGTCGACGCCCAGTCCGTCTTCGAGCTGGCCGAGCGGGTCAAGGCCGCGCTGCGCCGCCTCGAGACCTTCCCCAAGCCGGTCGTGGCCGCGATCAACGGCGCCGCGCTCGGCGGCGGCTTCGAGATCGCCCTGGCCTGCAACCACCGCGTGGTCGTCGACGGCCGCTTCGAGGTCGGCCTGCCCGAGGCCAGCCTGGGCCTGCTCCCCGGCGGCGGCGGCGTCACGCGCATCATCCGGCTGCTCGGCATCCAGAGCGGGCTCATGGACGTGCTCCTCCAGGGCAGCACCTTCAAGCCGGCCCAGGCCCAGGAGAAGGGCCTGGTCGACGAGGTCGTCGCCACCCAGGACGAGCTGGTCCCGGCCGCCAAGGCCTGGATCAAGGCGAACCCCGACGCCGTGCAGAACCCGTGGGACGCCCCGGGCTACAAGATGCCCGGCGGCTCGCCGAAGTCGCCGGCCCTGGCCGGCTTCCTCCCGGCCTTCCCCGCCCTGCTCCGCAAGCAGCTCAAGGGTGCGGACTACCCCGCCCAGAAGGCGATCCTCTCGGCCGCGGTCGAGGGCGCCCAGGTCGACTTCGACACCGCCAGCCGGATCGAGTCCCGCTACCTGACCAACCTGATCGTCCACCAGGGCTCGAAGAACATGATCCAGGCGTTCTTCTTCGACCTGCAGGCCATCAACGCCGGCAAGCTCCGCCCCCAGGGCATCGAGCCGTGGCAGGCCACCAAGGTCGGCGTCCTCGGCGCCGGGATGATGGGCGCCGGCATCGCCTACGTCTGCGCCCGCGCCGGCATGGAGGTCGTGCTCAAGGACGTCGCCGTCGAGAACGCCGAGAAGGGCAAGGCCTACTCCGAGAAGCTGCTCGACAAGGCCATCGGCCGGGGCCGCTCCACCGAGGAGAAGAAGGCCGAGCTGCTCGGCCGGATCACCGCCACCGCCGACCCGGCCGACCTGGCCGGCTGCGACCTGGTCATCGAGGCCGTCTTCGAGGACCCCGCGCTCAAGGAGAAGGTGTTCGCGGAGATCCTGCCGCACGTCAACCCCGACGCCCTGCTCTGCTCCAACACCAGCACCCTGCCGATCACCGAGCTCGCGACGGGCGTCGACCGCCCCGCGGACTTCATCGGCCTGCACTTCTTCTCGCCGGTCGACAAGATGCCGCTGGTCGAGATCATCAAGGGCGAGCAGACCTCCGACGAGGCGCTGGCCAAGGCCTACGACGTCGTGCAGCAGATCAAGAAGACGCCGATCGTGGTCAACGACAGCCGCGGCTTCTACACCTCGCGCGTCATCGGCTTCATGGTCAACGAGGGCATGGCCATGCTGGCCGAGGGCGTGCAGCCCTGGTCCATCGAGCGGGCCACCACCCAGGCCGGCTACCCGGCCCCGGTGCTGCAGCTCTCCGACGAGCTCAACCTCGAGCTCATGGCCAAGATCGCCAAGGCGGCCAAGGACGCCGGCGGCGCGTCGTACGTCGAGCACCCCGGCTCGGCCGTGGTCGACGCCATGCTGGAGGCCGGCCGCGCCGGCCGCCTGCGCGGCGCGGGCTTCTACGACTACGACGAGTCCGGCCATCGCGGCTCGATCTGGTCGGGGCTGGCCGAGCTGTTCCCCGTCGCGGCCGAGCAGATCCCGTTCCAGGACATCAAGGACCGGATGCTGTTCGCCGAGGCGCTCGAGACCGCGAAGTGCTTCGAGGAGGGCGTCATCGAGTCCTCCGCCGCCGCCAACATCGGCTCCATCATGGGCATCGGCTTCCCGCCCATGACCGGCGGCGCCGCGCAGTTCATGGTCGGCTACCAGCGCCCGGGCCAGCCCGACGCCCCCATCGGCCTGGCGGCGTTCCTCGAGCGGGCCGACGAGCTCGCCGCGGCCTACGGCGACCGGTTCCGCGCCACCCCGTGGCTGCGCGACCTGGCCGCCACGGGCGAGGGCTTCCCCGCCTGAGCGAGCGCCGGGCGGTGCAGTGACTCAGTGTCCGACCCACTAGCTCAGGGCTGCAACACCCCGGTAGTGGGCTGGACACTGAGTTGCTGCTGCCCGCCGCTCATCCGATCGGCCAGTTCTGGCCGACGCGACGGCACCAACTTCCCCGTTTCGGCCGCACGGGAGCAGGCGCCCGGCGAAGATCTGGGGGTGATCAGCCGCGGAGCCGTCATCGACGTCAGGAGCCTGCACGTCCGCTTCGGCGAGGTGGAGGCCGTCACCGGCGTCGACCTCACGGCGTACGCCGGTCACTCGACCGCCCTGCTGGGCCGCAACGGCGCCGGCAAGTCGACCACCATGCGCGTCCTCGCCGGCGTGGTCCCGCCGACGGCGGGCAGCGCGGTGGTGGCCGGGTTCGACGTCCGGACCCACCCGCTCGAGGTGAAGCGGGCCGTCGGCTACTGCCCCGACGTGGGCGGGCTGGTGCCGCGCGCCACGCCGTGGGAGCACCTGCAGCTCTCCGCGCGGCTGCGCCGCCTGACCGACTGGGAGGACCGCGCCCGCGACCTGCTGGAGCGCTTCGAGCTCGGCGACGTCTCGCACCGGGTGACCACCGGCTTCTCCCACGGCATGGGCCGCCGACTCTCCGTCGTGCTGGCCGCGCTGCACGAGCCCGAGGTGCTGCTCCTGGACGAGCCGTTCGACGGGGTCGACCCGATCGGGGTCGAGGCCACCTTCGACGTCATCAACGACGCGCGCTCGCGCGGCGCGTGCGTCCTCGTCTCCACCCACCTGCGCGAGCTGGCCGTCCAGGCCTGCTCCTCGGTCCTCGTCCTGCGCGGCGGGGCCCAGGTCGCGACCGCGACCTCCGGTGAGATGGCCGGCGAGGAGGGGGCTCGTGCCTACCGCAGCCTCCTGGACTGAGGTACGCCGCTCGACGCTCGACGTCGGGCACCTCATCTCCTTCCGCACCCAGACCGTGCGCCGGCCGGGCGCCTTCGCCACCGTCGCCGCCGTCTTCGTGGCCCTCACCGCCGCGGCGGTCAGCGTGCCGCTGGTCCTGCCGGGCGCCGGCAGCGGCACCGGCCACGCCCTCGACGCGCTCCTCGTCCTGCCCAGCGCCATGGCCGGCTTCCTGGCCATCGCCATCGCCTCGGCGGTCGCGTCGGGCGGTGGCCGCGAGCTGCTCAACCGCGAGCACGCCGTGGCCTACCCGGTCGGGCCGACCACCGACCACCTCGGTGCCCTCCTGCTGGCCCCGCTCAACATCGGCTGGCTGCTGCAGGCCTGGGTGCTGCTCGGCGCGACGTCGTACGGCGTCCAGCGCAACTTCGTGGCCCCGGCCCTGGTCGGCATGTTCCTGTGGGTCCTGGTCGCCACGGCGACCGGCCAGGTCGTGGCCTGGTCGGTGGAGGCCCTGCGCCGCCGCGACAACGGCATCACCGCAGTGCGCTCCCTGGCCGCGGTGTTCTTCGCCGGGGCCATCGCCCTCCAGCTGACCGGGAACCTCGGCCGGATGCTGGACGCCTTCCCCACCAACCACCTCGCCGCCTGGCTGGTCAACGGCCTCTCCGTGACGTGGGTCCTGGCCATCGCCCTCGAGCTGGTCCTGCTCGCCGTCATGGTGGCCCTCGGCGCGGTGCCGGCCCACTGGGCGGCCCGGCGGGCACCGCGCGACGAGCTGCGGGTCGAGACCGGCAACCACCAGGCGCGCCGGCTGCCCCGCTCCCCGCTGGCCGGGCTCATCCGGACCGACCGCGGCTCGGTCTGGCGCGCGGTGCCGATGCGTCGTGGTGTCGCGGTCCTGGCCATCGGGCCCGGCGTGGTGGCCCTGGCCGGCAACCTGGACTGGCCGCAGATGACGATCCTCCCGGGCCTGGTGGCCTCGGGCGGTGCTCTCCTCTTCGGCGTCAACGCCTGGTGCCTCGACGCGCGGGGCGGGCTGTGGCGCGAGAGCCTGCCCGTGGGCGCCGGCACCGTCTTCGCTGCCCGCACGTGGGTCCTCACCGAGTTCCTCCTGGTGGCCTCGGCCGTGACGATGGTGCTGGCCGGCCTGCGGGCCGGCGTGCCGAGCGCGCCCGAGCTGACGGCGCTGCTCTGCACGTGGGTCGTGGTGGTGCTGCAGGTGGTGTCCTCGGCGATGCGCTGGTCCTCGCGGCGGCCGTTCGCGGTCGACCTCCGGTCCGCACGGGCCACGCCCGCGCCGCCCCTGGTGATGGTCGGCTACTCCACCAAGCTCGCCGTGACGACCACCGTCACGAGCCTCATCTTCTCCGGCCTGGCCCAGGTGCCGCACCCGGAGCTCTCGCTCCTGGTCGCGGCGCCCTTCGTGCTCTGGTCGCTCGTCCGCCTCCTCCACGCCCGCGACTCCTGGACCGACCCGGCGCAGCGCGCGCTCGTGGTCACGTCCGTCGCCGGCTGACCCGGAGCACGAGGGACACTGACCGGATGGGACTCCTCCTGCTGGTGCGTCACGGCCAGGCGTCGTTCGGCGCCGCCGACTACGACGTGCTCTCCCCGACGGGCGCCAGCCAGGCCCGCCACCTCGGCGTGCACCTGCGCGGCCTCGAGCTCGAGCCGTCGCTGGTCCTGCACGGCACCATGCGGCGCCAGCGCGAGACGGCGTCCGAGATGGTGACCGAGCTGCTCGACGAGCAGGGGTCCGGCGTACCGCTGCAGATCGACGCGCGGTGGGACGAGTTCGACCACCTCTCGGTGATCTCGGCCTACGTCGACCTGCCCGGCTCGGCGCTGTCCGAGGACGAGCGCGACCGCTACCGGCGCGGCACGCTGGACCGCCGCGAGTTCCAGCAGCTCTTCGAGAAGGCCACCGGCCGGTGGGTCTCCGGCGCGCACGACGACGAGTACGCCGAGGCCTACCCCGACTTCGTGGCGCGGGTCCGCGACGCGCTGGCCCACGCGGCCCGACAGGCCGGTCGAGGGCAGACGGTCGTGGTGGTCTCGTCGGGAGGCGCCATCGCCGCCGCCTGCGCGATGCTCGTCGACGTCGCGGACGAGCCGCGCCAGTGGGCGGCGTCGTGGCAGCGGCTCAACGCGGTGACGGTGAACGCCTCGATCACGCGCGTGGTCGTGGGCTCGACGGGCGCGCGGATGCTCACCTTCAACGAGCACGCCTGGCTCCCGCCGAAGCTCGTCACCTACCGCTAGGCACCAGGACCAGGCGGGCGCCGCCGGTGCGCCCGGTGGCCTGACGCGTCCAGGCCGCCGCGGCGTCCTCGAGCTCAACGACCTCGTGGGCCACCCGGAGCCGGCCCTGCGCGGCGTGCTCTGCGACCGCGACCACGGCCGCCGCCCGCTGCTCCCGCGTCAGCTCGTTGTTGGTGTAGCCGAGGACGCGCAGCGAGCGCCCGCGCAGCGTGGCGGAGTCCAGCGGCGCGTGCTCACCGGCCGAGCCGCCGAGGTTGACCAGGCGGCCGCCGGGGCGCAGGCACCGGGCCGCCGCGGCGGCCGGCGCCCCGAAGAGCGGGTCCAGCACCAGGTCGGCGGCTCCGTCCAGCGCGGCCGCCAGGCGGGCGGCCAGCTCCGCCACGTCGTCGGTGTCCAGGGCCACGACCGCGTCGGCGCCGGCCGCCAGCGCCCGCTGCTGCCCCTCCGGCGAGCGGGCGGCCGCGACCACCCGAGCTGCGCCGTGCAGCCGGGCCAGCTGGACCGCCGCCTGGCCCACCACACCCCCGGCGCCCAGGACCACGACGGTCTCCCCCGTGGCGAGCTCGCCGCGCCAGGTCAGGGCCAGGTGGGCCGCCACCGCGGACAGCCCGAGCGCCGCCACCTCGGCCGCCGCGACGCCGTCGGGCAGCGGCACCAGGTCCGCCTCCGGCACCACCACGGCCTCGGCCATGCTGCCGTCACCGGGCCCCATCCCGGCCGGGGTCGGGAACCACACCGCGCGCCCGCCGACCGTGCCCACCCCCTGCACGCCCGGGACGTACGGCGTCCGCGGGACCCCGAAGTAGGAGGTGCCCGACGCGCACAGCAGGTCGAGCGGCACGATCGGCGCGGCGCTGACCCGCACCACCACCTGGCCGGGGCCGGGCTCGGGCTCGGCCCGCTCGACCACCGCGGGCGGCTCGCCGGTGGCGTGCACCTCGACGGCGCGCACGTCAGGCCGGCTGCAGCACGAAGTCATAGCGCGCCGACGCCCAGGGCACCTCGCTCGTCGCGCCGTCCGGCGTCGGGCCGGGGCCGTGCTGCTCGAAGCGGACCACCAGCTCCTGCTTGGTGCCGAAGACCACGTCGCTGTCGAGGTAGTCGGCGCCCTCCTGGAACAGGTGGGTGATCAGCGGCCGGTGGCCCGGCACGTTGAGCAGGAAGTGCACGTGGGCGGGACGGAAGTGGCTGATCTCCGTCTGCCGGATCAGGTCCCCGACGGGGCCGTCCATCGGGATCGAGTACCCCTTCGGGGCGATGGTGCGCACGCAGTAGGTGCCGTCCTCGCGGGTCGCGTACTTGGCCCGCAGCCGGGCCTCCTCGACCGGCAGCTGCGCCTCGTAGGCGCCGTCCTCGTCGGCCTGCCACACGTCGAGCACGGCTCCGCCCAGCGGCGTCCCGTCCAGGCTGCGCACGGTGCCCGTGACGTAGAGCGGCAGGCCGGGCAGCCCCTGCGACATGTCCTCGGCGAACCCGAGCTCGGGGGAGCCGTCGATGTGGAAGGGCCCGAGCACCGTGGCCGGCGTCGCCGCGGGGTCGAAGCGGTGGTTGAGCTGCACCACCAGCATGGACAGCCCCAGGACGTCCGAGGCCAGGATGAGCTCCTCGCGCTTCTCGTCGCTGATCTGGCCGGCGCGGGTCATCCACTGGATCGCCGTGATCCACTCCGCCTCGGTCAGCCGGACCTCGCGGACGAAGTCGTGCAGGTGCTGCACCAGCCCGGTCACGAGCTCCCGGGTGCGCTCGTCGCGGGCCGTGCCCCACCGCTCCGCGGCGAGCTCGGTGATGTTGTGCTCGGTGACCAGCTGCATCGGTGGTGCCTCCTGGGGGCGGCTAGGTGGTGCGGGAGCGGGCGGGAGCCGGGAGGGGATCGGGGTCGACGGCCCGGTTGTGGAGGTCGACGGAGAGGAACACGTCGTTGGCGACCGGGTGGCGCAGCTCCTCGGCCAGCTGGCCGATCAGCCCGGCGGTCCGGGCCAGCAGCGCGAACCCGCGCAGCAGCTCCAGCGGCAGGCCCAGGTCGGCCAGGGCGGCCCCGCAGACCCCGGCCCCGTTGAGCGGCAGGCGCTTGCCCAGCACCTCGGGGTGCACCCGGCCGATCGCCTCGAACAGCGCCAGGTGCGGCCCGACCTGGCCCTCCTCGCGGGCGATCTCGAAGAGCCGGGGCGTTCGCGGGTCGCCGTCCTTGTGCACGTGGTGGCCCAGGCCGGGCACGAACCGGCCGGCCCCGCGCTGGCGGCGTACGACGTCGAGCGCAACCGCGTCCCAGGCCGCCTCGTCGGCGGGCGGCTCCTCCAGCCCGGCGACCACCTCGTGCAGGAAGCGGCCGCAGTCCTCGGTCACGCCGAGGAAGCGGGAGCCCCCGCCCAGCAGCCCCGCCGCGAGGGCGCCCTGCACCGAGTCGGGGGCCGAGAGGTAGGTCAGGCGGGTCACGATCGCGGTGGGGGTGAAGCCGTGGTCGGCCAGGGCCGCCAGCACGGCCTCGAAGACCCGCACCTCGCCGGCGGTGGGCCGGCGCTGGGTGGCCAGCCAGAAGGCCAGCTCGCCGAAGCCGACGTGTCCCATCACGTCGCGGGCGAGGTCTTGGCCGAGCAGGGTGATGGCGTCGCGGCTCGAGGCGCCCAGCGCCGTGGGGTAGGTCGGCTGCTCAGTCATCGCCGCCCCCGCCCAGCCACTCCCGCAGCTCGGCACCGTGCTCGTCGAGCTCCGGCGGCGGCAGCGCGTAGGTCACCGGTGTCCCGGAGAAGCGGATCGGGTGGCGGGTGGTGGGCAGCGCCCGGTCGCCCTCGCCCACCTCCACCACGGGCTCGAGCCCCAGCCGCTCGGCGGCGGCGAAGCCACCGTCGATGCTGTTGATGGGCCCGCACGGGATGCCGGCCTCGGTGAGCAGCGCGAACCACTCGTCGGCGGTCCGGCCGGCCAGGGCCTCCTCGAGGAGCGGCTTGAGCTCGTCGCGGTGGCTGGTGCGGTCGCCGTTGTGGAGGAAGCGCGCGTCCTCGGCCACCTCGGGGATGCCCAGGGCGGCGCAGAGCCGCTGGAACTGCCGGTCGTTGGCCGCGATCACGATGAGCTCGTGGTCGGCGGTCGCGAACGGCTCGTAGGGGAAGACGCTGGGGTGGGCGTTGCCCATCCGGTGCGGCACCACCCCGCCCGCGACCCAGGCCGAGCTGTGGTTGACCAGCCCGGTCAGCGCCGAGGAGAGCAGGTTGACCTCCACGTGCTGCCCCTCACCCGTGGCGTCGCGGTGCCGCAGCGCGGCCAGGATGCCGATGACGGCGTGGTTGCCGGCCATCACGTCGAAGACCGAGATGCCGGCCCGGTAGCCGGGTCCGTCGGCCGAGCCGGTGATGCTCATCAGGCCGGACATGGCCTGCACGACCACGTCGTAGCCGGGCAGGTCGGCGCCGGCCCCGGACCCGAAGCCGCTGATCGAGGCGTAGACGATGCCGGGGTTGTCCCGCTGCACCGAGGCGAAGTCCAGGCCGAACTTGGCCATCCCGCGGGGCTTGAAGTTCTCGATCAGGACGTCGGCCCGCCCGGCCAGCTCCCGGGCCAGGGCCAGGTCGGCCTGGTCCCCGAGGTCGAGGACGATCGAGCGCTTCCCCCGGTTGACGCCGAGGTAGTACGTCGAGACCCCGTCCCGGTCGGGCGGCGTCCAGGCGCGGGTGTCGTCGCCGGTCGGCGGGCCCTCGACCTTGACCACCGACGCGCCGAGGTCGGCCAGCAGCATGGTGGCGTAGGGCCCGGCCAGGACCCGCGAGAAGTCGGCCACGAGGAGGCCGTCGAGCGGACCGGTCACGCGACACCCTCCTCCTGACCGTCTGACGGACATCTGTCCGTGTCGATCATCGCACCACCTGGGGCAGGCTGCGCAAGCGCGCGAAGTCGGCGCCCATCTCCCCGGCGGCCCGCAGCAGCAGCGGCAAGTGCCGCTCGGTCAGCGTCTCCAGGCTGGTCTCGGCGGCGTGGGTGTTGACGTTCACCGCGGCCACCACCCGCTCCCCGTCGCGGACCGGCACGGCCACCGACCGGATGCCGAGCGCGAGCTGCTGGTCGGTGACCGCCCAGCCGCGCGCGTGCACCTGGCGCAGCTCGGCGTCGCGCTCCTTCCTGGTCGGCGTCCACAGCGCGGTGAGCCCGGACCGGGTCGGCTCGGCCAGCACCCGGTCCAGCTCGGTCGGCGCCAGCTCGGCCAGCAGCACCTTGCCGAGCGAGGTCTGCAGCGCCGGGAAGCGCGTGCCGATCTGCACGGAAAGCCCCACGATCTTGGGCACGGCGACGCGTGCGACGTAGACGATGTCGGAACCGTCGAGCTGCGCGATCGAGCAGGACTCCCCGGTCCTGGCCGAGAGCTGCTCGAGGTGCGGGCGGGCCACCTGCCACAGCCCCTGGGAGCCGACGTACGCCGTCCCGAGCTCCAGCACCCGGGGCGTGAGCGTGTAGCGCGAGCCGTCGGCGCGCACGTAGCCGAGCTCGACCAGCGTGAGCAGGATGCGCCGCGCCGTGGGCCGGGCCAGGCCGGTCGCGGCGGCCACGTCGCTGAGGGCCATCGCCTCGCGGCCCGGCGCGAAGGCGGTGATGACCTCCAGGCCGCGGGCCAGGGCCTCGATGAAGTCGGGCCCGGTCCCGGTGCGCGGCATGGGCCCACCCTCCCATGCCCTTGCACCCGTTGACAGACCTCCCCGGTCGGGCCACAGTGTCAAAAGTTCAACCAGTGACCGGACAGCGGACACGCGTCCGATTCAGGAGGATGACGATGGCCACCCCGGGTGCCCGACCGCCGGTGCTGCTGCGCGGCGCCACGGTCCTGACCATGGACGACGCCGCCACGGTGCTCACCGACGCCGACGTGCTGACCCAGGACGACCGGATCGCCGCGGTCGGCCCTCGGCTCGAGGCGCCTCCCGGCGCGGTGGAGGTCGACGCGGCCGGCGGCATCGTGATGCCGGGGATGATCGACACCCACCGGCACATGTGGCAGACCGCGATGCGGGGCTACGGCGCCGACTGGACGCTGACCCAGTACTTCGTCTGGTACTACCTCGAGAACGGCCGGCACTTCCGCCCCGAGGACATCCACGCCGGCAACCTGCTGGCGGCCGCCGAGGCGATCGACGCCGGCGTGACGACCTGCGTGGACTGGTCGCACGGCCTGCAGACCGTGGACCACGCCGATGCCGCCGTCGACGCGCTGCAGGCGGTGCCGGGCCGGTTCGTCCTGGCCTACGGCAACATCCAGCAGCCACCCGCGGAGTGGTCGGCGGCGCCGGAGTTCCGCGACTTCGTCAGCCGCCGGATCACCGGCGACGACATGCTCGGCTTCCAGATGGCCTTCGACGTCCCCGGCGACCCGGGCTTCCCCGAGCGGGGCGCCTTCGAGGTGGCCCGCGAGCTCGGCGTACCGGTCACCACCCACGCCGGTGTCTGGGGCGCCACCAACGACGACGGCATCCGGCTCATGCACGAGCACGGCTTCATGACGCCGGAGACCATCTACGTGCACGCCGCCACCCTCACCGAGGACTCCTACCAGCGGATCGCCGCCACCGGCGGGTCGATCTCGGTGTCGACCGAGAGCGAGCAGAGCGCGGGTCAGGGCTACCCGCCCACCTGGGCGATCCGCAAGCACGGCATCCCCGTCTCGCTGTCGATGGACACGAGCGTGTGGTGGAGCGGGGACCTGTTCTCCGCGATGCGGTCCACGCTGGGGGCGGACCGCTCGCGGGAGCACATGGAGGCGCACGCGGCGGGTGACACCGTGACCCACAGCGCGCTGCGCGCCCAGCACGTCGTGGACTGGGCGACCCGGGGCGGCGCCCGGGCGCTGGGTCGCGACGGCGACCTGGGCAGCGTCGAGGTCGGCAAGAAGGCCGACCTGGTGCTGCTGAAGAACGACGCGTCGCCGGTCTCCTTCCCGATCCTCAACCCCTACGGGCACGTGGCCTTCCAAGCCCAGCGCGGTGACGTGCACACCGTGCTGGTCGACGGCCGGGTGGTGAAGCGCGACGGCCGCCTGGTGGGCGTGGACCTCGAGGCGGTCCGCCGCCAGGTCGAGACCACCATCGAGCACCTCCGCTCGGTGATGGGCGAGGAGGCCTGGGCCGCCGGGATGAACCCCGATGTGCCGGAGACGGCGCTGGTCGAGAACCCCTACCAGTACACCGACTACCGCAGCGAGGCGCCGCGCGGTCCGGTCGAGGCCTGACCTAGGGTCACCCGCGTGGGTGACCAGGCGACCAACGCGCTGATCGCGATCGCCCTCGGCGGTGTGCTCGCGGTGGTCCTGCTCATCCCGACCGCGGCGGTGCAGTACCGGCTCGACGGGCGGCTCGGCCCGCTCGACCTCACCATCCTGGTCACCTCGGCGATCTACTCCCTGGCCATCTGGACCTACACGCTGCTCCCGATGCCCGAGGACCACACCTTCCGCTGCAAGGGCAGCCAGCTGCGGGTGCTCGGGTCGTTCGGGCTGATCGACGTCCCCGGCGCGGGCGGTCCCCTCGCCCTGCTCCGCGAGCCGGCCTTCCAGCAGATCGTGCTCAACGTCCTGCTGTTCGTGCCGCTCGGCTACTTCCTCCGGGTGATCCTGCACCGCGGCGTCGTGGTGGCCACGCTGGCCGGCTTCGGGCTCTCGCTGCTCATCGAGCTGACCCAGAAGACCGGGGTCTGGCACCTCTACTCCTGCGCCTACCGGCTCTTCGACGTCGACGACCTCATCGTCAACACCCTCGGGGCCACCGTCGGCTCGCTGCTCTCGATCCTGGTCGTGCACCGGCGCACCGGGAGGATCGTGCTGCCCACGACGGTCTCCTTCGGCCGCCGCCTGGTCGGCTTCGCCTGCGACGTCCTGTTCATCGCGCTGACCGGTGCGATGGCCGCCCTGGCCTACCGCGCCGTGCAGGTCTACCTGCGCGACGTGCCGGCGGGAGAGGTGAGCGGCCACGTGCAGGCCGCCCTGCAGTGGTGCGTGCCCCTGGCGGTGGAGGCGGTGCTGGTCCTCGGGTTCGGCCGCACGGTGGGTGAGTGGGTCGTCTCGCTCCACACCGTCCCGCGACGCCGTGCGCTGCTCCTCCCCGGGCGCCTGGTCAAGCTGGCCGTCGGCGTCGGACCGGTCTTCCTGCTCGCACCGCTGTGGGACCAGGACGACGTGGGCGTGCCCGCGGTGGCGCTGCTGGTCGCGTACGCCGTGCTGACCGTGGCCCTCGCCTGGCGGACGCGAGGGCACCGCGGGCTCAGCCACACCCTGGCCCACCTCGACCTGCGCATCGGCGACGACGCCGACGAGGACTCGCCCACGACGCCGAGTCGGGATCACTGATCCGCCACTACCTCGACTCGCCGTACCGGCCCCTGTGGACGACAGACCAGCTGCCGACGCTGTGCACCACACGCGGACGGAACCGCACCCGAGCCCACGCCGACCCGTCGTTACTGCTCAGCAGTAACGACGGGTCGGCGGGGAATGGACGCCCACCCGTCGTTACTGATGAGCAGTAACGACGGGTCGGCGTCAGAGCAGGCGCTTGAGCAGGGGCAGCGGGGCGTGCTTCATCACCGGCGCCAGGGCGGTCCAGGGCAGCGCCGGCACGTAGGCGTGGGCCTTCTGCTTCTCGATCGCCTCGACCATCGCGCGCACGCCGTCCTCGGTCGAGACCATGAACTTCACCTGCTGCTGGACCTTCTCGTTCATCTCCGAGGCGATGTAGCCGCAGTGCAGCACCGTCACCTTGATCGGCTTGCCGAGGAGCTCGTACTGCAGGCCCTCACCCAGGTGGGACAGCGCCGCCTTGGTGGCGGCGTAGACCGTCATCGACTTGGGCATGCCCCGCATCGCCGACATCGAGGAGACCAGGACCAGGTGGCCGGCGTCCTGCTCGCGGAAGATCTCCATGGCGGCCTCGGCCTGGCACAGCGCGGCGACGAAGTTGGTCATCGCCGTCTCGCGGTTGGCGTCGTAGCGCCCGGTGCCGAGCGGCGCGCCCTTGCCCAGCCCGGCGTTCACCACGACCCGGTCCAGCCGCCCGAGGTCCTCGCGGAAGGCCCGGAAGACCTCGAAGACCTGGTCGTCGTCGGTGACGTCCAGCGAGCGCACCTCGACCCGCTGCCCGGGGTGCGCGGCCAGCAGCTCGTCGCGCAGGTCGGCCAGGCGCTCGGCCCGCCGGGCGCAGAGCGCCAGGTCGTGGCCCAGGGCCGCGAACTGGCGGGCCATCTCGGCGCCGAGCCCCGAGGAGGCGCCGGTGATGAGGATCGTCGACATGCGGCCAGTCTGGTCGAGCGCGGCTAGGTCAGCTCGTCCGGGTTCTGGATGACCACGACGGTCCCCATGATCTTGTCCGCGAGGGTCTGCCGCTTGGCGTCCCACAGCGGCCAGAGCCAGCCGAGGTAGCAGACCAGGCTGTCGACGTAGTGGGCCAGCTGGCGCACGAAGCACAGGCCCGGGCCCATCGGCTCCTTGGTCGACTCCTTGACCAGGCGGATGCCCACCAGGGACTTGCCCAGGCTGTAGCCGGTCCGGCCCTGCCGGATGATC
>CAZEPK010000066.1:5038-17113 GCA_964514085.1 uncultured Nocardioides sp. | reverse complement strand
CAAGGCAACACCCATCACCAGGTTGAACAACCTGGCTGGGCATCACACCTAGAAGCCGCTCGCGACCTTGCGGACCAGCTCGAGGGCGGTCCGGGCCCAGGCCGGCGAGGCCCCCGCCAGCCCGCAGGCCGGCGTCAGCACCAACCGGTCGCCGAGCTCGCCGGGGTCCAGCCCCAGCATGTCGGTCCAGCGCAGCACGGCCTCGCTCACCGTCGCCTCGGTCGGCGGCGTGGTCGGGTCGGTCGAGGGGACGACGCCCAGGGCGACCGTCTCCCCCGACTCCAGGGCGCCGGCCAGCTCGTCGAGGTCGCGGGCCGACAGCTGGGCCTGGTCCACCGACAGGCCCACGGCGCCCGCGCCGCGGAGCAGGTCCAGCGGCGTCCCCGGTGCGCAGGAGTGCACCCACGGCTCCGCGCCGGCGCCCGCGACCGCCTCGAGCACCCAGGCCAGCGCCTGCGACGCCTCCGGCGGGTGCACGGTCCGGTGCCGCCCGAATCCGGACGCCGTCGGCACCCGGCCGCCGAGGACGCCGGCCAACCCCGGCTCGTCGACCTGCACCACCAGCCGCGTGGCCCCCGGCACCCGGCGGCGCACGTCGGCGACGTGCGTGGACAGACCCTCGGCCAGCGCCTGGGCCAGCTCGCGGCGGGCACCGACGTCGGCGAGCACCTTGTCGCCCCGCGGGCGCTCCACCGTGGCGGCCAGGGTCCACGGGCCGGCGACCTGGACCTTGAACGTGCCGGTCCAGCCCTCGGCCTGCTCCTCGAGCGCGTCCAGGTCCTGGGCCAGCAGGCTCCGCGCCCGCCGGTGGTCGACGCCCGCCGCGCCACCCAGGCCGGTCAGGCGCCACCCCGCGGGCTGCAGGTCCGCGCCGAGGTCGGCGATGACGGCCAGCCCCCGCCCGGTCATCGCCGCCGTGGCGCCGCGGCCGGGCACCTCGGGGAGGTACGGCAGCTCGGGCAGCTCACCGAGCACCAGCCGCACGGCCTGCTCGAAGTCGGCCTGGTCCTCGCCGGGGTGAGACCCCACACCGCTGGCCCTCATGGGCCCATCCTGACGTGGCCGTCGGCGTACGCCACCCAGTCGGCGTACGGCGCGCCCGGGGCCAGCCACCAGGCGCCGTCCAGGTCGGGCGCCACGTCGGAGCCGGTCCTGGTGGCCAGCGCGAAGCCGGCGGCCACGCCGACCGGTCCCTCGAGCATGCAGCCGACCGAGACGCCCAGCCCGTGGTGGCGGGCGGCGCGGGCCAGCGCCAGGGCGGGCGTGATGCCGCCGGACTTGGCCAGCTTGATGTTGACCAGGTCGGCAGCCTCGTGGCGCAGCACCTCGACCAGGTCGTGGAGGTCGAAGACGGACTCGTCGGCCATGACGGGCGTCTCCACACGGGCCCGGACGAACGCCATGCCGAGCAGGTCCCGGGGCGGCACCGGCTGCTCGACCAGCTCCACCCCGAGGCCGGCGTCCTCGAGGGCCCGGACCACGTCCACCGCCGCGTGGGCGTCCCAGCCGGTGTTGGCGTCCACGCGAAGCGCCACGGTCGGCCCGCCCCCGTCGCGGGCGGCCTGGACCCGGCGCACGTCGGTCCGTGCGTCGGTGCCCACCTTGAGCTTGAGGGTGCCGAACCCCTCCGCGGCCCGGGCGCGGGCGTCCTCCGCGACCTGGTCGGGGTCGCCGGCCGAGAGGGTCACGACGGTGGGCAAGGTGCCCGTGGGCCGGCCGCCGAGCAGGTGCAGGGCGGAGTCGAGCGCGGCCTTGGCCGCGGTGTTGCCCCGGACCGCACGGTCGACCACGGGCCACACCTCGTAGGGGTCGGCCGGGCGCCCGAGGACGGCCTGGCTCAGCGGCCCCTCGAGGCAGGCGACCGACCCGGCGACCGACGAGCCGAGCACGGGCCAGTTCTCCGGTGCCTCCCCCAGCCCGACCCGGCCGTCGCTGTCGGTCACCCGGACCACGACGGTCCGCACCGCCGTGGCGACGCGCAGCGCGGTCGCGAACGGTGAGTGCAGCGGCAGGGTGTGCTGCTCGACCTCGACCCGCTCGATCGTCGGGGTGGTCACGGGCGACGCCGTCCCCACGCCTCGCGTGCGACCTCGGCGATCCGGGCCTCCGCCTGGTCGTTCGGCACCCCGGCCAGCCGGGTCAGCACCACGAGCACGAACGCCGCCTCGCCGTCGGGGCGCACGACGGCCATGTCGTGGGTGTGCCCGTCGATCCAGCCCGTCTTGTTGGCCACCGCCGTGCCGGCCGGGAGGCCGGCGGGGATGCCGGAGCGGTAGGTCTGGCCGCGCATGACGTCCTCGACCTCGTCGTACGCCGTGGCGACGCGGGTCAGCACCTCGCCCCACTGCCGCGCGGACGCCGCGTTGACGATCCCGCCGTCGGTCGCCGGCTGGTCACCGATCATCCGGACCACCTGCGGCATGACGGCGGTGCACGCCGCCAGACCGGTCGCCTCGACGACGAGGTTGGTCGCGAGGTTGCCGGAGTGGACGATCGAGCGCCGCCTCAGCTCGCGCAGCTCCTGCTCACCACCCACCTCGGTCCAGGTGTCCGGGTCCTGGTCGCCGGCCTCGTCGAGCTCGAAGCTCTGGCCCACGACCACCGAGTCGAAGTCGGGGTGGACCAGGACCGGGCGGTCCAGGTCAAGGGCCTCGGCGGCCATCGCGACCGGCACCTTGACCAGGCTGGCGGCCAGCACCGGCTCGTCGGCGTCCTGCTCCCACCACGTGCTGCCGTCGAGGCCCCCGAGCCAGACGGCGACGAGGTCGCGCTCGCTCACGCCCGCACCGTGCTCGCGATCGTCGCCGACCCCACCACCCGGGTGCCGTCGTAGACCACGGCCGCCTGCCCGGGCGCGATGCCGTACGCCGGGTCGAGGAGCTCCACCTCGACCGCCGGCCCGGCGGGGTCGGCCGGGTCAGCCACCACGTTGACCACGGCGCGGTGCTCGGCACCGTGGGCCCGGAGCTGGACGGTGACGCCGGGGCCCTCGAGCCGGGTCGGCGCCGTGCCGCACCAGCGGGGCCGGATGCCGGTCAGCCCGCGCACGGCCAGCCGCTCCCGCGGGCCCACGGTGACGGTGCCGGAGACCGGCTCGATGTCGAGCACGAACCGCGGCCGGCCGTCGGCCGCCGGCCTGCCCAGCCGCAGCCCCCTGCGCTGGCCGATGGTGAAGCCGAACGTGCCCTCGTGGCGGCCCACCTCGGTGCCGGACTCGTCGACGACCACGCCCTCCCGGTTTGGCGCCCGGTCGCCGAGCTTCTCGCGGAGCCAGCCGGCCGTGTCCCCGTCGGCCACGAAGCAGATGTCGTGGCTGTCGGGCTTGTCGGCCACCAGGAGCCCACGCTCGGCGGCCTCGACGCGGACCTGGGCCTTGGTGGAGCCACCCAGGGGGAACAGCGAGTGCCGGAGCTGGTCCTGGTCGAGCACGCCGAGGACGTAGGACTGGTCCTTGCCGTCGTCGACCGCGCGGTGCATCTCCACCAGGCCGTCGGCGCCGGTGCGGAGCCGGGCGTAGTGCCCGGTCGCCACCGCGTCGAACCCCAGGCCCAGCGCCCGGTCGAGGACGGCGGCGAACTTGATCTTCTCGTTGCAGCGCAGGCACGGGTTGGGCGTGCGCCCGGCGGCGTACTCGTCCATGAAGTCCTCGACCACGTCCTCGTGGAACCTCTCGGAGAGGTCCCAGACGTAGAACGGGATGCCGATCACGTCGGCCGCCCGCCGGGCGTCGTTGGCGTCCTCGATGGTGCAGCAGCCGCGCGCGCCCGAGCGGTACGACGCGGGGTTGCGCGAGAGCGCGAGGTGGATGCCGGTGACCTCGTGCCCGGCCTCGGCGGCCCGGGCGGCGGCGACGGCGGAGTCCACGCCGCCGGACATGGCAGCGAGGACCTTCACCTCCTGGCCGCCCTGGCCCGCTCGACGCACGGGCCGATCGCCTCGACGACGGCGTCGACGTCGGCCGCGGTGGAGGTGTGGCCCAGCGAGAAGCGCAGCGAGTGGCGGGCGGCCTCGGGGTCGCAGCCCATGGCCAGCAGCACGTGGGAGGGCTGCGGGACCCCGGCGGAGCAGGCCGAGCCGGTGGACGTCTCGATCCCGCGGGCGTCGAGCAGCATGAGGAGGGAGTCGCCCTCGCAGCCGGGGAAGCCGAGGTGGGCGTTGCCCGGGAGCCGGTGGGCGCCGACCGGGTCGAGCGCCGCGCCGTGCAGGTGCGCGTCGGGCACCGCCTCGATCACGCGTCGCACCAGGTCGTCACGGAGGCCGCCGACGCGGGCGGCGTAGGCCGCCTGCTCCTTGACCGCCAGCTCGACGGCGGCGGCGAAGCCCGCGATCGCCGGGGTGTCGATGGTGCCGCTGCGGATGTCGCGCTCCTGGCCACCGCCGTGGATCAGCGGCGTCACTCCCAGCTCGCGGCGCACGATGAGGGCGCCCACCCCGTAGGGACCGCCCAGCTTGTGGCCGGTCAGGGTCAGGGCGTCCACGCCGCTGGTGGCGAAGTCGACGGGCACCGTGCCGACGGCCTGCACGGCGTCGGTGTGCACGGGGATGCCGTGCTCGGCCGCGACGGCCGCGACCTCCTCGACCGGCTGCAGCGTGCCGACCTCGTTGTTGGCCCACATCACCGAGAGCAGCGAGACGGTGGCGGGGTCGCGCTCGACGGCCTCGCGCAGCGCCTCGACCACCAGCCGGCCCCGGTCGTCGACCGGGAGCAGCTCGACCTCGACGCCCTCTCCGTCGCGCAGCCACCCGAGCGGGTCCAGCACGGCGTGGTGCTCCACCGAGGTCGACAGGATGCGGTGGCGGCGCGGCTCCTCGGCGACGCGGGCCCAGTGGATCCCCTTGACGGCCAGGTTGTCGGCCTCGGTGCCGCCCGAGGTGAAGACCACCTCGCCGGGCCGGCAGCCCAGCGCCTGGGCGATCGTCTCCCGCGACTCCTCCACCACGCGGCGGGCGTGCCGGCCCGAGGCGTGCAGCGAGCTGGGGTTGCCGACCTCGAGCAGGTGCGCCGTCATGGCCTCGACCGCCGCGGGGACCATCGGGGTGGTCGCGGCGTGGTCGAGGTAGACGGTGCGGCTCGGGTCGTCGGGCATGTCGTCCCCAGCGTACGGCGCCCCCGCGGACGGCCCGCCCCCACCGTCAGCCACGGTCAGCCACGGTCAGCCAGCGTCAGCCAGGTCAGCCACGGCTGGCCACGGTGGCGACCAGGGCGAGGTGGTCGGTGCCGTCGATGTCGACGGTGTGGGTGCCGAGCGAGGCCAGGGTGCCCGCGAGCAGCACGTGGTCGATCCGGATCACCGCCGGCAGCAGCGGCACGATGCCGACGTGGTTGGCCGGCCAGGTCGGCTGCCAGCCCTCGTTGGCCAGCTCCCCCGCGTCGCGGAAGCCCGCGTCGTCGAGCCGGCGCAGCACGTCGTGGTCGGGGGTGGCGTTGAGGTCGCCCACGACAAGGTCCGCGTGGTCGGCGACGGCCTGCGCCAGGATCGCCGCGTGGTCGGCGCGCCAGCCGGCCGGGTCGACCGGGGCCACCGGGTGCACGCCGAGGATCGTCAGCGTCCCGCCGTACCTCGCCTCCCAGCCTTGGAAGGTGGTGCGCAGCCGGACGTGGTCGGTGAGCGGCCGGTTGGCCAGGATCATCGTCCCGGCCACCATGTAGTCCGGCTCGCCGATCCGCTCGGGCAGCAGCTCGGCCAGGCCCAGCCCGTCCATCTCCTCGAGGAGCTGGGGGGTGATCTCCTCGAGCACGAGGATGTCGACGTGGTTCTCGCGGACGGCGTCCACCAGCTGCCGTCCGTCGGCCCGGCCCTCGTAGAGGTTGGCATTCATCACCGTGATGCGCTCGGCGCCGGCGGCCGGCGCCGGGTCGTCGCCCACGACCTGCGGGGCGAACCACCAGCAGTGCACGAGCAGACCGGCCAGGGCCAGGACCGCCGCCACCACGCGCGGCCGGCGGTCGCCGTGCGCACGGACGGCGCCGGCCACCAGCAGGGCCAGCAGGACGACGTAGAACGGGATGGCCAGCGGCGTGAACGCCTCGATGCGCACCATCGAGCCGTTGTCGGTGTCGAGGGCCCGGGCCACGGTGAGGGTGACCGCCGGCAGCGCCAGCAGGACCACGGCGGCCCGGAAGAGCAACCGCCTCACAGCAGGACCAAGTCGTCGCGGTGCACGACCTCCCGCTCGTAGGCCGCGCCGAGCTCCCGCTTGAGGTCCTTCGAGGACCGGCCGAGGAGGGCCGGCAGCTCCTCGGAGTCGAAGTTGACCAGCCCCCGGGCCACCGGCACGCCGTCGGTGCCGGCGATGTCGACCGGGTCGCCGGCGTGGAAGGTGCCGACCACCCCGGTGACCCCCGCCGCGAGCAGCGAGGCGCGCCGCTGGGTGACCGCGGCGACCGCCCCGTCGTCGAGCAGCAGCGTGCCGACCGGCTCCGTGGCGTGGGCCAGCCACAGCAGCCGGGTGGGCCGGCGCTTCCCGGTGGGGTGGAAGAGGGTGCCCACGGCCTCGCCGGCCAGGGCGTCCGCGACCCGCTCCGCCGCGCTGAGCAACACGGGGATGCCGGCGCCGGTGGCGATGCGCGCCGCGTCCAGCTTGGTCTGCATGCCGCCGGTGCCCAGGCCGCCCGCGCCGGGCTTGCCGACCCGGACGCTCGCGAGGTCCGCGGCGTCGCGCACCTCGGCCAGCATCGTGCTGCCCGGGCTGCCGGGCGCGGCGTCGTACAAGCCGTCGACGTCAGAGAGCAGCACCAGCAGGTCGGCGTGGACCAGGTGGGCCACCAGGGCCGCCAGCCGGTCGTTGTCGCCGAACCGGATCTCGCTCGTGGCCACGGTGTCGTTCTCGTTGACGATCGGCAGGACCCCCAGCTCCAGCAGCTTGGCGAAGGTCTGCTGGGCGTTGCGGTAGTGCGCGCGGCGGGTCACGTCGTCGACGGTGAGCAGCACCTGCCCGGCCACGAGGCCGTGCCGGGCCAGCTCCTCGGTGTAGCGGTGCACCAGCAGGCCCTGACCGACCGAGGCGGCCGCCTGCTGGGTGGGCAGCGAGCGGGGCCGGCGCGGCATCCGCAGGGGCGCCAGCCCGGCCGCGATCGCACCGGAGGAGACCAGCACCACCTCGGCGCCGCGGGCCCGCGTCGCCGCGAGGACCTCCACCAGCCGGCGGACCCGGGACGGGTCGATGCCGCCCTCGGCACTGGTGAGCGAGGACGAGCCCACCTTGACCACGATCCGGCGGGCTGCGGTGACCTCAGTCCTCGGCGTGGGCACCGGGGTCACGGTCCGGGTCGTCGGACGAGCCGATCTCGTACGACGAGGGGCCGGTCGGCAGGACCCGCTGCTCGCCGCGGTCGAGCCGGCGCGCGACGTCGGCCCGCTCCTCGCCCTCCGCCCGGTCGCCCATCGCCTCCTGGATGGCACGGCGGCGCTCGCTGGCCGGCCGCTTCTCCATGAGCCGGGTGTCCTCGCCGCGCCGGGCCAGGTTCTCGGCCCCCGCGTCGATCCCGGGCTTGAAGTCGAAGACCACGGCGTTCTCGGGGTCACCGATGAGGACCGTGTCGCCCTCCTCGGCGCCGAGCCGGACCAGGCGGGTCTCGACGCCCAGGCGGTTGAGCCGGTCGGCCAGGAAGCCGACCGCCTCGTCGTTGCTGAAGTCGGTCTGGCGCACCCAGCGCTCCGGCTTGGTGCCGCGGACCTGCCAGGCCGGCTCGCCGGAGAGGTCGACCGGGGTGACGGTGAAGTCGTCGCCCCCGTCGGCCGAGGCCGGCCGCAGCACGATGCGGGTCGCCTCGGCGACCTCCTTGCTGGCGCGGGCCGCCGACACGATCTCGGCCATCGCGAAGGTCAGCTCGCGCAGCCCCTCCCCCGAGGCCGCGCTCACGGGGAAGACCCGCAGGCCCTGCTCGCGCAGGTCGTCGATGACGATGTCGGACAGGTCGCGGCCGTCGGGCACGTCGACCTTGTTGAGCGCGACCAGCCGCGGCCGGTCCTCGAGGCCGCCGTAGCGGCTCAGCTCGGTCTCGATGACCGCGAGGTCGTCGACGGGGTTGCGGCCCGGCTCCATCGAGGCGGTGTCGACCACGTGCACCAGCGCGGCGCAGCGCTCGATGTGGCGCAGGAACTCGTGCCCCAGGCCCCGGCCGTCGCTGGCTCCCTCGATCAGGCCGGGGACGTCCGCGACGGTGAAGGTGGTCTCACCAGCGGTGACCACGCCCAGGTTGGGGACCAGCGTGGTGAACGGGTAGTCCGCGATCTTGGGCCGGGCCCGCGAGATCGCCGCGATGAGGCTGGACTTCCCCGCGCTCGGGAAGCCGACCAGGCCGACGTCGGCGACGACCTTGAGCTCCAGGCCGATCTCGAGCTCGTCGCCGGGCTCGCCCAGGAGGGCGAAGCCGGGCGCCTTGCGCTTGCTCGAGGCCAGCGCCGCGTTGCCGAGCCCGCCCCGGCCGCCCTGGGCGATCACCAGCTCGGTGCCAGGCCCGACGAGGTCGGCCAGCACCTCTCCACCGGTGGTGGTCACCACGGTGCCGTCAGGCACCGGGAGCACCAGGTCCGCGCCGTGGCCGCCGTTGCGGTGCCCGCCGGCGCCGTGGCCACCGTGCTCGGCCCTGCGCTTGGGGCTGTGGTGGTAGTCGACGAGCGTGGTGACGTCGGGGTCGACCCTGAGGATCACCGAGCCGCCCGGGCCGCCGTTGCCGCCGTCGGGGCCGCCCAGGGGCTTGAACTTCTCGCGGTGCACCGACGCCACCCCGTGGCCGCCGCGGCCGGCGCTGACGTGCAGCGTCACCCTGTCGACGAAGGTCGGGACGGCCATGGTGGTGGTGCTCCTCAAGCTGGGCGAGAAATCACGAAAGGCGCCCCAGGTGGGACGCCTTCCGATGGGTCGTGGAGAACGACGCGGGGTGAGACGTCAGGCGTCGGCACCCGGGACGATGTTGACCACGCGACGGCCGCGGCGGGTGCCGAACTGCACCGCTCCGGCCTCGAGGGCGAACAGCGTGTCGTCGCCACCGCGGCCGACACCGGCGCCGGGGTGGAAGTGGGTCCCGCGCTGGCGGACGATGATCTCGCCGGCGCTGACGACCTGGCCGCCGTACCGCTTGACGCCGAGGCGCTGGGAGTTGGAGTCGCGGCCGTTCTTGGTGGACGCCGCGCCCTTCTTGTGTGCCATCGCTGAGTCTCCTGCTGCGCTGTGGTGAGGGAGGTGAGGGAGGCCGTCAGGCCTTGATGTCGGTGATCTTGACCTGGGTGTACTTCTGGCGGTGACCCTGGCGCTTCTTGTAGCCGGTCTTGTTCTTGAACTTCTGGATCACGATCTTCGGGCCCTTGGTGGCACCGAGCACCTCGGCGGTCACCGAGGCCTTGTCGAGCTTCTTCGTGTCGGAGGTGACGTCGTCACCGTCGACCACGAGCACGACGGGCAGCGTGATCTCGTCACCCGCGGCGGTCGCGATCTTGTCGATCTCGATGACGTCGCCGACGGTCACCTTCTGCTGCTTGGCGCCTGCGCGCACGATCGCGTACACCGCGGTCTCCTTGCTCGTTGAACTGGTCTGGGGCGCAACGCTGGGCGGCGCCGCACAGAAGACGGGCGCGACGGGGCGCGCACCGAGGATCAATACTACGGATCCGCCGGGTGGGCCGCAAAACCCCGCAGGCCCCCGGGCCGTACCTGGGCCGGGTCAGCGCTTGCGCGCGCCCTTCCGCTTGATCGGCACGTGCTCGACCTGCGCGGCCTCGGCCACCTCGGGGTCGCCACCGACGGCCCCGTCGGCGCCCTGCGGCTCGGGCGGAGCGACGGGCTCCGGCGGGCCGGCGGGCCGGCTGGCCGCCCGGCGACGGGTCCGGGTCACCACGGTGGGCTTCTCGGGCTCCCGCACCGGCTCGGGCTCCGGCTCTGGCTCCGCAGCCTCGGGCTCGACGGCCTCGGGCTCCGGCTCGGGCTCGGGCTCCGCGGTCTGGTCCTCGTCCGGGTCCGGCACCATCTCGACGGCCTCGGAGGTCAGGCTCTCGAGGTCCTCGGACACCTCGCCCGACAGGTCGTCGGTGAGGTCGTCGGTGGGGTCCTCGGTGCGGTCGTCCTCGAGGTCGTCGGCGTCGCCGTGGTCCTCGTCGGCGTGGGCGCGGGCCATGGCTGCGACGTCCTTGGGCGAGGGTGCCTGGCGGCTGCCGCCGCCGTTCCCGCCGCCGTTGCCGCCGCCGTTGCCGTTCCCACCGCCGTTGCCGCCGCCGTCCTCGGCACCGCGGCCACGACCGCCGCGGCTGCGGCGACCGCGGGTACCGCTGCCGCCGCCCCGGCCGCCCTCGTCGTCGGAGCCCTTGGGGGCGACCGGCTGCTCGTGGACGACCACCCCGCGGCCCTGGCAGTGCTCGCAGTTCTCGCTGAAGGCCTCCAGGAGGCCGGTGCCGATCCGCTTGCGGGTCATCTGCACCAGGCCGAGGGAGGTGACCTCGGCGACCTGGTGGCGGGTCCGGTCACGGCCCAGGCACTCCACCAGCCGGCGGAGCACCAGGTCGCGGTTGGACTCCAGGACCATGTCGATGAAGTCGACGACGATGATGCCGCCGATGTCGCGCAGCCGGAGCTGGCGGACGACCTCCTCGGCCGCCTCCAGGTTGTTCTTGGTGACCGTCTCCTCGAGGTTGCCCCCGGAGCCGGTGAACTTGCCGGTGTTGACGTCGACCACGGTCATGGCCTCGGTGCGGTCGATGACCAGCGAGCCGCCCGAGGGCAGCCAGACCTTGCGGTCCAGGGCCTTGGCGATCTGCTCGTCGACGCGGTAGGCCGCGAACAGGTCGCGGTCGCCGTGCTCGGCGGCGTCGTACTTCTCCAGCCGCTCCTCGAGGTCGGGCGCCATGTGCTGGACGTACTGCTGCACCGTCTCCCAGGCGTCGTCGCCCTGGATGACGAGCTTGACGAAGTCCTCGGTGAAGAGGTCGCGGACCACCTTGAGGGTCAGGTCCGGCTCGCCGTAGAGCAGCTGCGGGGCGCTGCCCTTGGACTTCTTCTCGATGTCCTCCCAGCGCGCCTTGAGCCGCTCGACGTCGCTGGTCAGCTCCTCCTCGCTCGCACCCTCGGCAGCGGTGCGGACGATGACGCCGGCGGTGTCGGGGACGATGTCCTTGAGGACCGACTTGAGCCGGTTGCGCTCGGTGTCGGGGAGCTTGCGTGAGATGCCGGAGGTCGTGCCGTCGGGCACGTAGACCAGGAAGCGGCCGGCCAGGCTGACCTGGCTGGTCAGGCGGGCGCCCTTGTGGCCGATCGGGTCCTTGGTGACCTGCACCAGGACCGACTGGCCCGAGGACAGCACCGACTCGATCTTCCGCGCCTGGCCGTCCTTGTGGCCCAGCGCCGACCAGTTCACCTCGCCGGCGTAGAGGACCGCGTTGCGGCCGCGGCCGATGTCGATGAACGCCGCCTCCATGGAGGGCAGCACGTTCTGGACCCGACCGAGGTAGACGTTGCCGATCAGCGAGGTCTGGGACTCGCGGGCCACGTAGTGCTCGACCAGGACCTTGTCCTCGAGCACGCCGATCTGGGTGAGCTCGTCGAGCTGGCGGATCACCATGACCCGGTCGACCGCCTCGCGGCGGGCCAGGAACTCGGCTTCGCTGACGATCGGGGCGCGGCGCCGGCCGGCCTCGCGGCCCTCGCGGCGGCGCTGCTTCTTGGCCTCGAGCCGGGTGGAGCCCGACACGGCGGTGATCTGGTCCTCGCCGGTGCGGCTGCGCCGCACCCGCGTGACGGTGTTCTGCGGGTCGTCGGACCCGCCCCCGCCGTTGTCACCGGAGCGGCGGCGACGCCGACGTCGACGCGAGCTGCCGTCGCCGGACTCGTCCTCACCGGAGTCGTCGTCGCTGTCGTCCTGGTCGGCCGGGGCGTCCTGCTTGCCCTGCTTGCCCTGCTTGGCCTCGCCCTGGTCGGCCTCGTCGTCGTCCTCGCCCGAGTCGCCCTCAGCGCCGCCGTCGGAGGACTTGCGGCGGCGACGGCCACCCCGGCGTCGACGCCGGCGGGCGCCGCCGGCGCCCTCGCCCTCGGCCTGGTCGCCGTCCGCCTGGTCTGCGTTCGCCACCTCCGGGCAGTTGTCGAGCG
>CAZEPK010000066.1:0-5028 GCA_964514085.1 uncultured Nocardioides sp. | reverse complement strand
CTGGTCGCCGTCGTCCTCTGCGGACTGGCTGGCCTCGGCGTCCTCGACCTCGGCCCCGACCGGGGTCTGGTCGTCGTCCTCGTCCTCGTCCTCGACGGCAGCGGCCTTCGTGGCCGCGGACTTCTTCGCGGTGGACTTCCGGGTCCTCTTGGCCGCCTTGCGGGGGGCCGGCTGCTCGCCGCCCTCACCCTCGGTCGCGTCCGCGGACCCCTCCGGCAGGTCCGGCGCGGCGGCCGGCTCCTCGACCGGGGCCGAGGCGACCCTCTTGGTGGCGGACCGCTTGACGGTCTTCTTCTTGGGCTGGTCCAGCCGGTCGGGCACCTGGAAGAGCACCGCGGGAGCCGCGGGCGCCTCGACGGCCGGGACGGTGGGCTCCGAGGTGGGCTCGGGGGCCGGATCGGTGCCGGTCTCGGAGGTCTTGCTGGCGCTCGCCTTCTTGGCGGTGGCCTTCTTCGCGGTGGTCTTCTTGGCCGCGGCCTTCTTGGCCGTCGCCTTCTTCGCGGGGGCCTTGCGGGCCGTCTTCTTGGCCGGCGCCTCGTCCGCGGTCCCGCTCGTCGCGGTCGACCCGGTCGACTCGGCGGGAGACTCCGGGGAGGTGGTGGTCTCGTCCTCGGGCATGTGCTGCTCCTCAGCCCGGTCGCTGCGGCGTCCGGGTGGTCATCGCCGCGCGCCCGGTCTCCCGGGGCACAGCTTCAAGCCTTCATGGCGACGACACCCTCGTGGTGTCACATCCGAGCCCCGGCCGGTCCCTGCCGCGGTCGCTGGCCCAGGCACCCGGTCGCTGTCACCGACCGGCCGGGCCGCGTCGCGGTCTGGCACCGACGAGCCTCGCTCATGAGTACGTCGTCGGGTCGACGTGTGGTCGACCAATCGCGAGTATCGCACAGCGATCCCCACGGCAACCCATTTCAGCCAGCCCGCGGAGCCGCGAGTCGGCGCCGCCCTAGGGCCGCAGCGGGTCCCCGATCACGCCCGTGGTCTCGTCCAGGGGGCCCTGGGCCTCCCGGGTCAGCAGGGGTACGCCGACCAGCTCGAGGCCGGCCACGGTCCGCATCGCCGAGAGCACGTCGTCGGGGCGGACCGCGGGCTCCTGGTGCCGCAGCACCAGCTCCAGCTCGGAGCCGGGGTCGGTCCCGTCGCCGCTCGGGACGACGTCCAGCCCCAGCACCGCAGCACGGGCGTCGAAGTCGCGCAGGCCCTTCTTGGTCATCCGCTGCACGACCACCTCCTCGGCCGCCAGGAACGCCGCCACGGCCTCCTGGGCCACCGCCACCGCGACGGGCAGCCGGATCCGCCACCGGCTGGCCTGCAGCAGGTCGGCCAGGGCCCCACCGGGCGACTCGACCACCTCGACGATGTCGAGCCCGTCGGGCATCGCCTCGTCGAGCGTGACGTGCACCGCGGCGGGGTCGACCACCTCCGCCATGGCCAGCTCGAGGTACTCCGCCTCGCTGGCCGAGCCGGTCGGCGAGGCGCCGGCGTAGGAGATCCGCGGGTGCGGGTTGAAGCCGGAGGAGTAGGCCATCGGCAGCCGGGCCCGGAAGACGGCCCGCTCGAAGGCCCGGCTGAAGTCGCGGTGGCTGGTGAAGCGGAGCCGGCCGCGCTTGGCGTAGCGGATGCGGAGCCGCTGGACCGGCGGCGGCGCCTGCTTGGGCTGCTCCCTCGTCACAGGTGGTTCACCGACCCTGGTCCGGGACGGAGGGGTGGATCCAGTCGACGACCTTCATGGCGGTCGAAGGGTAGACCGTGCCGACCCTGACCCCTCCGAGCCAGGCGGTCAGCCGCTCGGCCTCGACGTCCAGCGCGGCCCGGGCCTGCGCGGGGAGCCGCTCCAGCAGGCGCACCTCCACCACGCCCGCGTCGTCCTGCACCCAGCAGCCCACGACCCGGCCGTCCCACCAGGCCGTGGTGCCGGCGTTGCCGTTGCGGTCGAACAGCTCGGGGCCGTGCGCGCCGAGGTACCACTCCCGACCCTTCCAGCCCATCACGGTGGGGTCGAGGACCGGCAGCAGCGCCGCCCAGGGCGCCACGTCGCCGACCGGGTCGGTGTCGTCGGGCAGCACCCAGCCTGTGCCGCCGCCGTCCAGCGACACCTCGACCGCGTCGACGGCGGCCAGTGCGGCCCGGACCGTGCCCTTGGTCGAGCCCAGCCACCAGACGAGGTCCTCCTCGGTGCCGGGGCCGAAGGAGCGCAGCCAGCGGCCCACGAGCTCGGCGTACCCCTCCTCGGCCGGCGCGGCCGGAGGCACCTCGCCGAGCCAGTCCTGCATCAGCGTCCAGCGCGGTCGCGAGAGCCGCCAGTGCTGGGTGTTGACGCCGCGGACGATGTCGTGGGTGAGTCCGAGGTGGGTCAGCACCCGGCTGTGGTTCCACACCGAGCCGGCGGTCACGTCGATCTTCACGGCGACCTCGGGCAGCGCGGCCTTCACCTCCACGGCGGTCAGGCCCTCGGGGTGGCCGGCGAGCCGCTCCAGGACCGCGTCGCGGGCCCGGTCGACCCACGCCGAACCGTCCTCGGCGATCCCCGCCTTGACGATGTCCTTGGCCATCCGCGCCCGCTCTGTGTCGGCGACCCGGGCCGAGGCGCTCCCCCAGGCCGCGGGCAGCAGGTCGCGCGGGAAGACGAAGAGCGTGCGCCGCATGGCGAGCTGCTTGACCAGCGAGCGGTCGTCGTAGAGCGCCCGGTCGACGTCGGCGACCGTGAGGCCCTCCACGCGTGCGTGCAGCGAGAGGTAGACGGTGGCGGGCTCGGTGGAGTGCAGCACCGTGACCGCCCGGGTGGCGGCCTCCGGGTCGGCGGCGCGGGCGCCCGGGACCAGGGCGTGGCGCAGCGCCATCCGGGCCCGGCGCTCGGTGTCAGGGATGTGGCGCACGGGACGTAGTCTCCCCCGGGTGTCCCGCCGCTCGAGTGCCCTGGTGCTCGTCGCGATCCTGCTGCTCTCGACGAACCTGCGCCCGGCGGCCGTGAGCGTCGGGCCCGTCCTCGACGAGCTGCGCGACGGGCTCGGCATGGGACCGGCCTCCGCCGGGCTGCTCACCTCGCTGCCGGTGCTGTCCTTCGCCGTGTTCGGGGCGCTGGCCCCGGTGGCCGCCCGGCGCCTGGGGCCGCACCGGGTCACGTTCCTGGCGCTGCTGGCGGTCGTGGCCGGGCTGGCCGCGCGCGCCGTCGTGCAGCAGGAGTCCGCGTTCCTGGTGCTCTCGCTGGTCGCGACCGCGGGCATGGCCATGGCCAACGTGCTCATCCCCTCGCTGGTCCGGCTGCACTTCCCCGACCGGATCGGGCTGCTCACCGCGCTCTACACGACCGCGCTGGCCGTCGGGCTCACCGCGTCGTTCCTGCTCACGGTGCCCGTGGCGGACGCGCTCGGCGGGTGGCGCTACGGCATCGGCATCTGGGCGGTGCTGGCCGCCGTGACGGCCGTGCCGTGGTTCGGCCTGATCCGGCGGGACCAGGCCCTGGACGCACCGGTCCGCGACGTGAGCTACGGCGACATCGCCCGCACCCGCCTGGGCTGGGCGATGACCTTCTTCTTCGGGTTGCAGTCGCTGATGGCCTACGCCGTCTTCGGCTGGTTCGCCACGCTGTGGCGCGACGCCGGCTTCGGCGCCGGGACGGCCAGCGCGTTGGTCGGGGTGGTTGCGGCGATGTCGATCCCCCTCTCGCTCTTCCTGCCCCAGCTCGTCGCGCGCCCGGGCGACCAGCGCTGGGCGCTGGTCCTGGTCATGGGCTGCTACCCGGTCGCCTACGTCGGCCTCCTGCTGGCTCCGCACTCGCTGGCGGTGCTCTGGGCGGTGGTCCTGGGCACCGCGCTGACGACGTTCCCGATCGTGCTGACCTACATCGGCCTGCGCACCCGCACCGCCGGCGCCACCGCGGCCCTGTCGGGCTGGACCCAGTCCACCGGCTACCTGATGGCCGCGCTCGGGCCGTTCGGCGTCGGGGTGCTGCACGAGGCGACCGGCGGCTGGGACGTCCCGCTGGTCGTCCTGGCCGCGCTCAGCGTCCCGCTCTTCGCCGTGGGCCTCTACGTCGGCAGGCCCGCCCACATCGAGGACCAGCTCCAGCGGTCCTGACCACACGGTGCGCGGAGGTCATGTGGAACGCTGTCTCGCGCACCGACCACGGCGGCACTCGAAGGGGACCCGATGACGACTCCGCAGAATCCTGGTGACGGCGAGACGCCGCAGGACCCCAGCGACCCGCAGAACCCCTACGGCACGCCACCACCGCCCCCCGCCGCACCCTCCACCACGCCTCCCCCGGCCACGCCGATCCCCGCGGCGCCGCCCTTCGCGCCCGCCGCGCCCGACTCGAACCCGATGCCCCCGCCGTACGGCGACCCCTCGGCCTCCTCGGCGATGCCGCCGTCGGCTCCGGGTCAGCCGGGCCAGCCGGGCCAGCCGGGCCAACCGGCGTACGACCAGTCGGCGTACGGGCAGCAGCCGGCCTACGCGCAGCCGACCTACCCGCAGTACGGCACGCCGGGACCCGCCCAGCCGGGCAAGGGCATGGCCATCACGGCACTGGTCGCCTCGATCCTCGGCTGCACCTGCATCGGCATCCTCATCGCGGTGCCGCTGGCGATCGTGGTCCTGGTGCGCAGCCGCGGGGGCCAGAACCACGGCAAGGGGCTGGCGATCGCCGCCCTGGTGATCAGCCTGCTGAGCGCGATCGGCCTGGCCGTCGGCGGCTACTTCGTCTACGACTACGCCAAGGACTTCAAGACCATCGACAGCCTGTCCCAGGGCGACTGCATCACCGCCGACGGGCTCACCGACGACTCGGCCAGCGGCGTCTCGGCGATCAAGTCGGTCGGCTGCTCGACCAAGCACGACGGCGAGGTGCTGGCGGTGCACGACCTGACCTCCGAGGAGGCCAGCGCCTTCGGCTCCACCACGCCGATCGACATCTGCACGCCGCCGGTGACCGAGGCGGGCAGCGCAGACGTCCTCACCAACCCGGACCTGCTCATCATCGCGCTCACCCAGGACTCCGACCCGGAGTCGGGCGACCAGCTGGTCTGCGTG
>CAZEPK010000065.1:0-17198 GCA_964514085.1 uncultured Nocardioides sp. | reverse complement strand
CTGGCCCTGGTCCCTGCGCTCTTGTCGGTGTGCGCCCTCTTCCTCACCGCCTGTGGTGACGACAAGCCCGAGGACCCGTTCGCCGGCGGCAAGAGCTACGACCGCCTCGACGCCGTGTCCATCTCCGGTGACGTGGGCTCCGAGCCGAAGGTGACGTGGAAGGGGGAGATGTCGGCCGGCAAGATCGAGACCGAGACCCTGACCAAGGGCGACGGCGAGGAGCTCAAGGGCCAGGACAGCGTCCTGGCGCACCTCTGGATCGGCAACGGCTACTCCCAGCAGACCGCCTTCTCGACGTACGAGGAGAAGAAGGCCGAGCTGCTCACGGTCAACAACCAGCTCCCCGAGTTCCTGGCCGGGGTCCGCGACGCCACCATCGGCTCGCGCCTGGTCATCACCGCCTCCGCCGAGCAGGCCTTCGGCGAGACCGGCAACAGCCAGCTCGGCATCGCCAACAAGGACACGGTCCTGGTGGTCGTGGACCTCGTCTCGCAGGTCCAGGACAAGCCCGAGGGCGAGCGCGGGGAGTACCCCGACTGGATGCCCACCCCGACCTTCACCAAGGGCGTGATCTCCGGCTTCGACTTCGCCGACGCGCCCGACCCGACCGACGACCTGCGCAAGGTGCAGCTGATCAAGGGCACCGGCCCCCGCGTCAAGAAGGGCCAGACGATCGCGGTCCGCTACCTCGGCCAGGCCTTCGACGGCGACAAGCCCTTCGACGAGAACTTCGGCGACACCGGGACCGGCGAGCCCACGACCTTCAGCATCGGCACCGGCGCGGTCATCAAGGGCTGGGACCAGGGGCTGGAGGGCATGCCCGTGGGCTCGCGGGTGGTGCTCGAGGTGCCGCCCGAGCTCGGGTACGGCGCCGAGGGCAGCCCCGACAGCGGCATCCCGAAGAACGCCACGCTGGTCTTCCTCATCGACATCCTCGCCGCGGCCTGACCGGTGCCCCTGTCGGCCTCCTGAGGGTGGCAGGATCGGGGGCATGGCGACGGGCAAGAGCGAGCGACTGCTCAACCTGTTGATCATGCTGCTCGTGCAGCGCCACTACGTGGCCAAGGAGCGGATCCGGGAGATCCTCTACCCCGACTCGGCCCCGGACGCCTTCGAGAAGATGTTCGAGCGCGACAAGGACGAGCTGCGCAGCCTCGGCGTCCCGATCGAGGTGGGCCAGATGGACGCCTTCTTCGACGACGAGCCCGGCTACCGCATCCGCCCCGACGAGTTCGCGCTGCCCGACATCAGCCTGACCGCGGACGAGGCGGCCGTCATCGGCCTGGCCACCAAGGTGTGGCAGCACGCCCGGCTGGCGGAGGCGACCACCGAGGCGGTGCGCAAGCTGACCGCGCTGGGCGTCGACGTCGACCTGACGGCCCTGGACCTCGTGGAGCCGCGGCTCAGCGCCGACGAGCCCGCCTTCGACGTGTTCTGGGAGGCCACCCAGGACCGCAGGCCCGTGGTCTTCGACTACGTCCGGTCCGGCGACACCGAGGTGCGCACCCGGCACCTCCAGCCCTGGGGCGTGGCCCGCTACTCCGGCCGCTGGTACGTCGTGGGCTTCGACACCGACCGGCAGGCCGAGCGGATCTTCCGGCTCTCGCGGGTCGAGGGCAAGGCCACGACGAGCGGGCCACCGGGCTCCTACGAGATCCCGCCCGGCACCGACGTCAGCGAGGTGGCGCGCCGGCTGGCGCCGGACCCGTCGACGGAGCGGGTCGTGCTGCTGGTGCGCAAGGGCGCAGGGCACACGCTGCGCCGCGGCGCCGACGCGGTCGAGGAGGGCGTGCCCGGCCCGGACACCGAGTCGACCTGGGACCGCGTCGTCCTGGAGCGGGCGACCGTGGGGGTGGCCGACGAGGTGCTCGGCTACGGCGCCGACGTCTACGTCGAGGAGCCGGAGCGGCTGCGGGAGCGCGTCGTACGCCGGCTGAGGGCCACCCTGGACCAGGGCGCCCTGGCGACGGGGGAGCGGGCGTGACCGCGCCCGCCAGCGCCAAGGACCAGGTGGCGCGCCTGCTGACCCTGGTGCCCTACCTGCACGCGCACGGCGAGGTGCGGGTGGACGAGGCCGCGCGGGCCCTGGGCGTGGACCCCGACCAGCTGTTCCGCGACCTCAAGGTGCTCTTCATGTGCGGGCTGCCCGGCGGCTACCCCGACGACCTGATCGACGTGGACATCGACGCGCTGGAGGGCCCGGACGGCGTCCGGACCGACGGCGTGATCAAGGTGGCGAACGCCGACTACCTCAGCCGGCCCCTCCGCCTCAACCCCACGGAGGCCTCAGCCGTCATCGTGGCGCTCCGGGCGCTGCGCAACGGCGCCAAGGACGACACCCGCGAGGTGGTGGACCGCGCGCTGGCCAAGCTCGAGGCGGCCGCGGCCGAGGGCGGCGCGGCCGCCCAGATCGACCCGGGCGCCGACGCCGACACCGACCAGGCGCTGCTCGCCGCCCGGCTGCAGACCGCGGCCGACCGCGGGCGGCAGGTCCGCCTGTCCTACTACGTCCCCAGCCGCGACGAGCAGTCCGACCGCGTCGTCGACCCCCGCGGCGTGGTGACCTCGGAAGGCCACCTCTACCTCGACGCCTGGTGCCACAGCGCCGAGGCCCCGCGGCTCTTCCGGCTCGACCGGATCGACCGGGCCGAGGTGCTCGACGACCCCGTGGAGACGCCGCAGGAGGGGCCCCGCGACCTCGCGGAGGGCATCTTCAGCCAGTCCTCCGAGGTCACGCCGGTGACCCTGCTGCTGGAGCCCGAGGCGCGCTGGGTCACCGACTACTACCCGGTCGAGGAAATCCGGGAGGTGGGGCAGGACCGAATGGAGGTCGTGCTGCTCGTGGCCGACGAGCGGTGGCTCACCAGGCTCATGCTGCGGCTCGCGCCGCACGCCCGGGTCGTCTCACCGCCGGCCTACGCCGACACCTTCACGACCGCCGCTCAGCGGGCCCTCAGCCTGTATGGCTAGGGGACCGGTACTGTTGCGGCGTACCGCAACCACCCTGTGAGGACAACATGACCCCGCTCCTAGTCGGAGGGCTCGGCACCCCCGAGCTGCTCATCATCCTGGCCGTCCTCATCCTGCTGTTCGGCGCGTCGAAGCTGCCGGAGCTCGCGCGCGGCAGCGGCCGCGCCCTGAGGATCTTCAAGGCCGAGACCAAGGGCCTGATGGACGACGACGAGACGCCCGACGCCACCAAGTCGCAGGCCCAGCTGGAGCTCGAGGCCAAGCAGCGCGACCTGGCCGCGCGGCAGGCCGAGCTCGACGCCGAGGCCGACCGCATCAACCGCGGCGACACCGCCTGATCCTGCTCCGTTGATCAGGCGCCTCGCGGGATTCCTCAAGGGGAGCCCGCACCACCCGGTCGGACCGGACGGCCGGATGGCGCTCTCCGACCACCTGCGCGAGCTGCGGGCCCGGATCATCCGGTCGACCCTGGTCGTGCTGGTCGGCTTCTTCATCGCCCTCTACTTCTACGACGACCTCTACCAGCTCATCCTCCAGCCCTACCAGCAGGCCAAGGCGCAGCTGCCCGAGGGCACCGAGAGCGAGGCCGTCCTCAGCGGCGTCGCCGCCGGGCTCACCTTCCAGCTCAAGCTGTGCGGCCTGGCCGCGCTGGTCGGCTCCTCGCCGTACTGGCTCTACCAGATCTGGGCCTTCATCCTGCCGGGCCTGCACGCCAGCGAGCGCAAGTGGTCGCGGATCTTCGCCGCCATCGCCGGGCCGCTGTTCTTCGCCGGCGTGGCCGTCGGTTACTACGTGCTGCCCAAGGCCATCACGGTGCTGATCGGGTTCACCCCGGGCGGTGTGAAGAACCTGGTGGAGTTCACCGCGTTCTTCTCCTTCATCAGCCGGATGCTGCTGATCTTCGGCGTGGCCTTCGAGATCCCGCTGTTCGTGGTGATGCTCAACCTCGCCGGCGTGGTCTCCGGGCGCCAGCTCGGCAAGTACCGGCCCTGGATCATCATCGGGACCTTCGTCTTCGCCGCGGTGGGCACGCCGTCGACCGACCCGTTCTCCATGCTGTTCCTGGCCGTCCCCATGCTCGCCCTCTTCTTCATCGCCGAGATCATCGCCCGCGTCGTGGACCGGGCCCGCGGCCGCGGACGCGACTCCACGGACCGGTGGGCGGACGACGAGGTCTCCACCCTGTGACCTACCTCGAGCTCGACCCGTTCGACCTGCCGGACTGGCTGGGCGAGGGGCCGGTCGCCTGGGCGACCGACGTCGGGCTGGACGGCCACCTCGTCCCCGGCTGGCTCACGGGCAGCGGCGAGGAGCGCCTGGCGTGCGACCTCCTGGCCGTGGACCAGGCCTACCCGGCGCCGGTGCTGGACGACGCCGTCCGCACGCGCGTCCACCAGACGTGGCGGCACGGGCAGGTGCTCCTGCTCAGCGACCAGGGCCGGGCGACGGTCGCGGCCCCCGGCACGTCGTGGACCGCCGACGGCGTCCTGGACGCCTTCACCCGGGTGGCGCGGGCCGTGGGGTCGGACCCAGCCCGCTGGTCGGTGCGTCTGGGGCTCGCGGCGCGGGACCAGCGGCGCCGTCCCTAGCCGGTCGCCCGCGCGGGGCCGGTGCCCTAGTCTGCGCGCGTGCCCCGAGAGATCGCGCTGCTGACCAACCCCACCTCGGGGAAGGGCAAGGGCGCCAAGGCGCACGACGCCGTGGTCCAGAAGCTCCGGGGAGCCGGGCTCACGGTGCGCGACCTCAGCGGCCGCGACGCCGACGAGGCCCTGGACCTGGCCCGGGGGGTCGTGGCCGACGGCGTGGACGCGCTGGTGGTCATCGGCGGCGACGGGATGGTCCACCTGGGGGTCCAGGCGGTGGCCGGGACGGAGGTCCCGCTCGGGGTGATCCCGGCGGGCACGGGCAACGACGTGGCCCGCTACTTCGACATCTCCCGCAAGGACCCGCTGGCCGCCGCGGAGACGGTGATCAGGGGCGCCACCCGCCGCGTCGACCTGGCCCGGGCGGGCACGAAGTACTTCACCACCGTGCTGTGCGCGGGCTTCGACGCGCTGGTCAACGAGCGGGCCAACAAGATGACCTGGCCCAAGGGGCAGATGCGCTACAACCTCGCCACGCTGTCCGAGCTCCGGGTCTTCCGACCCCTGCAGTACACCCTCGACCTGGACGGTCGGCAGCTCAGCTTCGAGGCGATGATGGTCTCGGTCGGCAACGGGCCCTCGTTCGGCGGCGGGCTGCGGATCACCGAGGGCGCCCTGCTCGACGACGGGATGCTCGACATCGTGGTGATCAAGCCGATGGGCCGCGGCTCCCTGGTGCGCACCTACCCCAAGCTGTTCAAGGGCACCCACACCACGCACCCGCAGTACGAGCACCACCTGGCCCGCAAGGTCACCGTGGCCTCGCCGGGGATCACGACGTACGCCGACGGCGAGCGCTTCGGCCCCCTGCCGCTGACCGTCGAGTGCGCCCCGGGAGCCCTGACGGTCTACGCCTGAGGCCCGGGTCTGGGGGCTGCGCCTAGGGTGGAGAGGTGAGCACCGACGAGCTTTCCCCGTCGGAGCGGTACGCCGCGGCCATGCGGGACCGGGGGCACCCCGTGGTCCGCGACTTCACCGCCCTCTACGACTTCCCGCTCGACGACTTCCAGCTGCGCGCCTGCCGGGAGATCGAGGACGGGCGCGGTGTGCTGGTGGCCGCCCCCACCGGCTCGGGCAAGACGCTGGTGGGCGAGTTCGCGATCCACCTGGCCCTGTCGACGGGGCGCAAGTGCTTCTACACCACCCCGATCAAGGCGCTGAGCAACCAGAAGTACCACGACCTCGTCGCCCGCTACGGCCCGGACGACGTGGGCCTCCTGACCGGTGACAACGTGGTCAACAGCGAGGCGCCCGTGGTCGTGATGACCACCGAGGTGCTCCGCAACATGCTCTACGCCGGGAGCCGGACCCTCATGGGGCTGGGCTTCGTGGTGATGGACGAGGTGCACTACCTCGCGGACCGCTCCCGCGGCGCCGTGTGGGAGGAGGTGATGATCCACCTGCCCGAGTCGGTGACCGTGGTCAGCCTGAGCGCCATGGTGAGCAACGCCGAGGAGTTCGGCGAGTGGCTGCAGACCGTCCGCGGCGAGACCACGACCATCGTGGAGGAGCGCCGGCCGGTGCCGCTCTACCAGCACGTCATGGTCGGGCGGCGCCTGCTCGACCTCTTCGCCTCCTCCGACGTCGACGCGGCCGCCGGCTTCGTCAAGGAGGGTGCCCCGGTCAACGGCGAGCTGATGAAGGTGGCCCGCGACGACTGGGCCAGCACGCGGCTGATGCGCGACCGGCGCAGCCCCCGCAAGGGCAGGCCGGGCAGCTCCAAGGCCAAGTACTCCAAGGACGGGCGCGACGTCGGCAACGGCCGCCGCGTCTGGATCCCCAGCCGGGCCGACGTGGTCGAGCGGCTCGACCGCGAGGGCCTGCTCCCGGCCATCGTGTTCGTCTTCAGCCGGGTCGGCTGCAACGCCGCGGTCCAGCAGTGCCTGCAGGCCGGCGTCCGGCTGACCACGCCCGAGGAGCGCGACACCATCCACGGCTACGTGGAGGCCGCCTGCCGCGACCTGCCCGAGGAGGACCTGCACGTCCTCGGCTACCACGACTTCCTCGACGGCCTGACCCGCGGCGTGGCGGCCCACCACGCCGGGATGCTGCCGGCCTTCAAGCACGTGGTGGAGGAGCTCTACGTCCGCGGCCTGTGCAAGGTGGTCTTCGCGACCGAGACCCTGGCGCTGGGCATCAACATGCCCGCGCGGACCGTGGTGATCGAGAAGCTGACCAAGTGGAACGGCGAGACCCACGCCGACATCACGCCGGGGGAGTACACCCAGCTGACCGGGCGTGCCGGTCGGCGCGGGCTCGACGTCGAGGGCCACGGGGTGGTGCTCTGGCAGCCGGGGATGAACCCGCAGGAGGTCGCCGGCCTGGCCTCGACGCGGACCTACCCGCTCCGCTCGTCCTTCCGGCCGTCGTACAACATGGCGGTCAACCTGGTCGACCAGTACGGCCGCGACACCTCCCGCGAGCTGCTGGAGCAGTCCTTCGCCCAGTTCCAGGCCGACAAGGCGGTCGTCGGGCTGGCCCGCCAGCTCCGCAAGGCGGAGGACGCGATGGCGGGCTACGCCGAGGCGGCCCGCTGCGAGCTCGGCGACTTCATGGAGTACGCCGCCCTCCGGCGCCGCATCTCCGAGGTGGAGAAGGGCGCCAGCAAGGCCCGGCGGGCGGACCGCCGCGACGAGGCGATCGAGTCCCTGCGCCTGCTCAAGAAGGGCGACGTGATCGAGGTGCCGACCGGCAAGTTCGCCGGCTACGCCGTCGTGGTCGACCCCAACTGGGACGAGGTCAACCCGCGGCCCTACGTCGTCACCGCCGACCGGCAGGCCCGCCGCCTGGCCCTCATCGACTTCCCCGTCCCGGTGGCGGCAGTGGCCTCGCTCAAAGTGCCGAAGTCGTTCAACGGCCGCAACCCGCAGATGCGGCGCGATCTGGCCTCGGCCCTGCGGACCCGCACCCACTCGCTGGCCCCGCCGCCGCCCGGCAAGCGCCAGGCCAAGGCCGCCGCCCTCGACCCGTCGTCGGAGCGGGAGATCCAGGAGCTGCGCGACCGGCTGCGCGCGCACCCCTGCCACGCCTGCCCCGACCGGGAGGACCACGACCGGTGGGCCCAGCGCTGGGCCAAGCTGGACAAGGACGCCGCGACGCTGCGGCGCCGGGTGGAGAACCGCACCAACACCGTGGCCCGGCAGTTCGACCGGGTCTGCGACGTCCTGGTGGCGCTGGGCTACCTGGCCGGCGAGGGCAAGGAGGTGCGGGTCACCGACCAGGGCCGGCACCTCATGCGGCTCTACTCCGAGCTGGACCTGGTGGCCGCGGAGTGCTTGCGCTCGGGGCTCTGGGACGACCTGACCGTGCCCGAGCTCGCCGCGGCCCTCTCCGTGCTGGTCTTCGAGGCCAGGCGGGCCGACGACGCGTCACCGCCGCGGGTGCCCGGCGACCGGGTGCGCAGCGTGGTGAACCAGACGGTGCGGATCTGGGCCGAGCTCGACGCGCTCGAGCGCCAGCACCACCTGGACTTCCTGCGCCAGCCCGACGCCGGCTTCGCCTGGGCCGCCTACCGCTGGGCCGAGGGCGACGAGCTCGACGACGTGCTGAACGTGGTGGAGCTGGCCGCCGGCGACTTCGTGCGCTGGATGAAGCAGCTCCTCGACCTGGCCGGACAGGTGGCCGACGCCGCCGGCCCGGGACCGCTGCGCGACACCGCGCGCGAGGTCGTGACCGCGGTGCGCCGCGGGGTGGTGGCCTACTCCTCGCTCGGCGACGACTGACACACCTGCACCGGGCTGGCGTGGGTCTCGGCCCCGAGCCAGCGGTGCAGGCGGTCGCCGCTCTGCAGCACCATCCCCTCGGCCCGGCAGGCCAGGCCCAGGCACAGGCTCTGGTCCAGGACGCGGTGCGGGCCCAGCCCGACCGCCGCGTCCAGCTCCTCGACCAGCACCTCTTCGCCGTCGCGGTGCACGTCGGTGCGCGCCACCAGCCGCCCGGGTGCCTCGCCGTGGCGCCCCAGCACCAGGGTCTCCCGCAGGACGACCGCCGCGCCGGCGCCGAGGTCGACGCGGGTCGTGCGGCGAACGTCGGCGCCCTGCGCGACCACGAGGGGCTCACCGCGCCACACCAGCCGACCACCGGGCTCGACCTCGACGTCGACGTCCCAGTGCGCGGTGTGCCCGCGCATGGCGTAGGCCACGGTGCCGCCGGGCTCGACCAGCTCCAGCGACTGCCCGGCCCCCACCCGCACCGACACGGTCACCCGGTCGCCCGCCAGGAGCACCGCCTGCTCGGGCACCAGCGCGACCCGGGTGCCGTCGAGTCGGAAGGCCCGCAGGTGGCTGGAGCGGACCTCAGTGCGGGTGGTGGTGAGCATCGGTGTGGACGTGGGCGGCCATCGGGCCGGGGTCGACCGGGACGAG
Organism: uncultured Nocardioides sp.; assembly: GCA_964514085.1. Taxonomy (GTDB): domain Bacteria; phylum Actinomycetota; class Actinomycetes; order Propionibacteriales; family Nocardioidaceae; genus Nocardioides. The sequence goes on along the minus strand of CAZEPK010000065.1, from coordinate 8,221 downwards.
GTGGCCGGCCCGGAAGTCCGCGAGCCGGTCGGTGACCCAGAGGGCCAGCGCCGCGACGGAGCCCGGGTCGGAGCGGGAGAGGGCGAGCACCGGGCGGCCACCCCGCGCCTGACCCGCGTCCTCGACCATCCGGGCCACGTCCACGCCGACGTACGGCGCGAGGTCGGTCTTGTTGACGACCAGCAGGTCCGCGCGCTCGATGCCCGGGCCGCCCTTGCGGGCCACGTCACCCCCGCCGGCCACGTCCAGGACGAAGACCTGGACGTCGACCAGTGCGGGGGAGAACGTGGCGGTGAGGTTGTCGCCGCCGGACTCCACCAGGACCACGTCGAGCGGCGCGAACCGCTGCTCGAGGTCCTCGACGGCCATGAGGTTGGCGGTGACGTCGTCGCGGATGGCGGTGTGGGGGCAGGCGCCCGTCTCGACGCCGACGATCCGCTCCTCGGGCAGCACCCCCGCGGAACGCAGGAAGCGCGCGTCCTCGTCGGTGTAGATGTCGTTGGTGACCACCGCCAGCCGGAGGTCTCCGGCCAGCTCGCGGCAGATGGTCGCGATCAGCGAGCTCTTGCCGGTGCCCACCGGGCCGCACACCCCCAGTCGCAGGGCGCGGGTCGTCGTTCCTGTGGTGTGGTCAGGCACTGAAGAGCCTCCTGGTGGTGCGGGCGTGGGCCTGGGCCCAGCCCTCGATCAGCGGCGAGCCGGTGGCCGGGATGTCGTCGGTGCCGGTCAGACCGGCCACGTCGAGGGCCAGCCGGTCGACGTCGGGGAGGAGCTCGACGCACCACGCGGCGGCGTCCGCGGGGTCGAGCGGCAGCAGCTTGAGCGCGGCGGCCAGGACGGTCTGGACGTCGTCGTAGGCCACCACCTGCGCCAGCTGGAGCGCCGGCAGTCCGGTGTGGGCGGCGACCGCCCCCAGCACGACCGCCCGCGGCGGCTGGGCGTCGGCCGGCCAGCCCGCCACCGCGGCCGGCCAGGTGCGGCGCGCGAGCCGCAGCAGCCCCCGCCCCAGCATCCGCGCGGTCACCCGCATCGCGTCGCTCGGCGTCCGCGCGGCCCAGGCGGCCTCCACGGGGTCCAGCGACCCACCGAGGGCGGCCCGGTGCCGCGCGACGACCGCGGTGGCCGCCTCGGTGCGGACCACCGTGGCCAGCCGGGTCCGGCAGTACGCCGGCAGCCCGGTGGCGTCGAGCCCGTGGGCCAGACCGGGCTCGAGCCCGGCCGACTGGGTGTGACCGGCCGCCGGCAGCCGGGCGTCGGCGAGGAGCAGCGCGAGGACCTCCACGGCTCAGAACAGCGAGTACAGCTGCGCCAGCGGCAGCTCGGTGGCGGGTCGGGGCTGCACCAGGTCGCCGTCGATGGTGATGGCGAAGGTCTCGGGGTCCACGTCGATGTCCGGCAGGGCGTCGTTGTTGACCATGTCGGCCTTGCCGACGTGGCGGGTGGGGGTCACGGCCGCCAGCCGCCGGCGCAGCCCGAGCCGGTCGGCCAGCCCGTCCTCGACCGCGGCCGGAGAGACGAAGGTGACCGCGTGGTCGCTCCCGTCGGCGTCGACCAGCGTGGGGCGCACCAGCACGGGCTGGGGCGTGGGGATGGAGGCGTTGGGGTCGCCGAGCGCCGCGCGGACCAGCGCTCCGCCCTTGAGCACGAGCTCCGGGCGGATCCCGAAGAAACGCGGGTCCCAGAGCACCAGGTCCGCCAGCTTCCCGACCTCGACGGAGCCCACCTCGTGGGCGATGCCGTGGGCGATGGCCGGGTTGATCGTGTACTTCGCGACGTACCGCCGCGCCCGCTCGTTGTCCGCGGGCAGGCCGCCGCCCAGCGGCCCCCGCCGGTCCTTCATCACGTGCGCCACCTGCCAGGTCCGGCAGACGACCTCGCCGATCCGGCCCATCGCCTGGGCGTCGGAGGAGGTGATGGAGAGCGCGCCGAGGTCGTGGAGCACGTCCTCGGCCGCGATCGTCGTGGCCCGGATGCGCGACTCCGCGAAGGCCAGGTCCTCCGGCACCCGCGGGCTGAGGTGGTGGCAGACCATGAGCATGTCGAGGTGCTCGGCCACCGTGTTGACCGTGTGGGGCAGGGTCGGGTTGGTCGACCCGGGGATGACGTGGGGGAGCGAGGCCACCTCGATGATGTCCGGGGCGTGCCCGCCGCCCGCCCCCTCGGTGTGGAAGGCGTGGATCGACCGCCCCGCGATCGCGGCCACGGTCGACTCCAGGAAGCCCGCCTCGTTGAGCGAGTCGGAGTGCAGGGCGACCTGGAGCCCGTGCTCGTCGGCCGCGCGGAGGGCCGCGTCGATCGCGGCCGGTGTGGAGCCCCAGTCCTCGTGCACCTTGTACGCCGCGGCGCCGGCCAGCGCCTGCTCGGCCAGCCCCTCGGCGCTCACCGTGTTGCCCTTGCCCATGAGCAGCACGTTGACGGGCAGGTGGTCCAGCGCGCGGTGGACGGCCCGCAGGTGCCACGCCCCGGGGGTCACCGTGGTGGCGCGCGAGCCCTCGGAGGGGCCGGTCCCGCCGCCCCCCACGGTGGTGGTGCCCGTGGCGAGCGCCTCGTGCACCTGCGAGGTCGACAGGAAGTGCACGTGCACGTCGATCGCGCCGGCCGTGAGGATGCGGCCCTCTCCGGAAATGACGTCGGTCGAGGGCCCGATGACCAGCTGCGGGTGCACGCCGTCCGCGATGTCGGGGCTGCCGGCCCGCCCCAGCGCGACGATCCGGCCGTCCCGCAGCCCGACGTCGGCCTTGACCACGCCCCAGTGGTCGAGGACCACCACGTTGGTGATGACGGTGTCGGGTGCACCGCCGGCGCGGGTGAGGGTGCCCTGGGCCATCGACTCCCGGATGGACTTGCCGCCGCCGAAGACCGCCTCCTCGCCCCCGAAGGTCAGGTCCTGCTCCACCTCGACCCAGAGGTCGGTGTCGGCCAGCCGGACCTGGTCGCCGACCGTCGGGCCGTGCAGGGCGGCGTGCTCGCGCCGGCTGAGCTCAGCCACGGGACCGCACCTGGAGGCCGGGCACGACCCGTCGGCCGCGGAGCGCGACGAGCTGGACCTCCCGCGAGGCGCCGGGCTCGAACCGGCGCGAGGTCCCTGAGGCGATGTCGAGCCGGAAGCCCTGCGCCGCCTCCCGGTCGAAGTCCAGCGCGGCGTTGGCGTCGGGCAGGTGCAGGTGGGAGCCGACCTGCACGGGGCGGTCGCCGGTGTTGACGACGACCAGCGTGAGGCGCTCCTCGGGCGTGCGGTCGGCGTTGATCTCGAGGTCGCCCTGGCCCAGGCGCAGCGCACCGGGGCCCTCGTGCGGCTCGTGGGCGACGGGGTCGTGCAGGGTGACCAGCTTGCGGCCGTCGGGGAAGGTCGCCTCCACCTGGACGTCGTGCAGCATCTCGGCCACGTGCGGCATCACCTGGTCGGCGCTGAGGACCCGGCGGCCCTCCTCCATGAGCTCGGCCACGCCGGCGCCTTCCCGGGCGCGCTCGACCACCCAGCAGCTGAGCAGGGCGACCGCCTCGGGGTGGTTGAGCCGGACGCCGCGCTCGAGCCGGTCCCGGGCGACCATCCCCGCCACCGCCAGGAGCAGCTTCTCGGTGTCGGCCGGGGTGAGGTGCATGGAGGGACGCTAGGCGCCGGGTGTGACAGGGGTGTTACACGGATCGGTCGACCTCGAGGGTGGCTACCTCGACGCAGCGACGAGCGCCTCGGCCACCGGCACGTCGCCGTTCACGAGGTCCCACTGCTTTCCGACCGAGCCGGGCTCGTCGAGCACCGCGGCCAGCACGGCGGCCACGTCGGCGCGGGTGACCTCGCCTCCGGCCAGGTCCGGCCCCAGCGCCACCAGGCCGGTGGCCGGGTCGCCGGTCAGACGCCCCGGCCGGAGGATCGTCCAGGCCAGGTCGCTGGCCCGCAGGGCGCCGTCCGCGTCGCGCTTGGCCTCGACGTAGGCCCGCCAGACCGGGTCGGTGCCCTCCGGCAGGGGCTCGTCCACGCCGATGGCCGAGACCTGCACGAACCGCTCGATGCCCGCCAGCCGGGCGCCCTCGACCGACTTCAGCGACCCCTCGAGGTCGACGGTGCGCTTGCGCTCGATGTTGCCGTCGGGCCCGCCGCCCGCGGCGAAGACCACGGCGTCGCAGCCGGCGAAGGCCCGCGCGTACGCCGGCGCGTCGGCCGCCTCGAGGTCCAGAAGCCGCACCTCCGCGCCGCGCGACTCCAGCTCCTCGCGGTAGGACTCGCGCCGCACGAGCGCGACCGGGTCGTGCTCGGAGCGGCGCAGGACGACGAGGAGATGACGGGCCACCTGACCGTGGCCCCCGACGACGGCGATGCGGGACATCCCTCCACCGTACGAGCAGCACCCGAGCCGGGGGGGCTCAGCGCATGAGGGCCTCGACCAGGCGCGCGGCCGGGCTCTCGAGGTTCCAGCGCCGGGCCAGCTCGGCCACCCGGTCGGGGTCGTGCGGCGTGACCGGGCGGTCCAGCCCCCTCCTGTCCACGTCGAGGTCGCGGGCCACGGCCACCACGCGAGGAGCGACGAGCAGGTAGTCGGCGGCGGCCTTGAGCTTGCCGCGCGGACCCGGACCCAGGTCGGAGTCAGGGTCCTCGGCGGCCGCGACGATCCCTGCCATGTCGCCGAAGCGGTTGAGCAGCGTGGCGGCGGTCTTGTCGCCGACGCCGGCGACCCCGGGCAGCCCGTCCGAGGCGTCGCCGCGCAGGGTCGCGAAGTCGGCGTACTGCGCCGCGTCGACGTCGTACTTGGCGCGCACCCAGGCGTTGTCGACCCGCTCGTGGTTGCCGACGCCGCGGGCGATGTAGAGGACCCGGACGGCCGCCTCGTCGTCGACCACCTGGAACAGGTCACGGTCACCGGTCACCACGTCGACGGGGCCGGGGGCGCCGGTGGCCAGGGTCCCGATCACGTCGTCGGCCTCGTAGCCGTCGGCGCCGCGCACGCTGATCCCGAACGCCTCGAGCACCCCCAGGATGATCGGCACCTGGACCTCCAGCGGGTCGGGCACCTCCTCGACGTCAGGTCCCGTCGCGACCTCGGCCACCACCCGGTGGGCCTTGTAGGTGGGCAGCAGCTCGACGCGCCAGGCCGGGCGCCAGTCGTTGTCCCAGCAGCAGACGAGCTCGTCGGGGTCGTACTGGTCGACCAGCCGGGCGATGAAGTCCATGAACCCGCGCACGGCGTTGACCGGCGTCCCGTCGTCGGCCTTGATCTCCGGCACGCCGAAGAAGGCCCGGAAGTACATCGAGGCGGAGTCGAGGAGCATGAGACGAGGCCCGGATCTGGTCACCGCCGCATCCTGTCAGAGGACAGGACTACCCTGCCGCACGTGACGTCCTCCACTCTCGAGGCCACCGACCGGCAGATCCTCCAGCTGTTGGCGGCCGACGGCCGGATGTCCTTCACCGACCTCGGCAAGGCCACCGGCCTCTCCACCTCCGCCGTGCACCAGCGCGTCAAGCGCCTCGAGCAGCGCGGGCTGATCCTGGGCTACGGCGCCACGGTCAACCACGACGAGATCGGGCTGCCGCTCACGGCGTTCATCTCGATCCGGCCCATCGACCCCTCCCAGCCCGACGACTCCCCGGCCCGGCTCGAGGAGGTCCCCGAGATAGAGTCGTGCTGGTCGGTGGCCGGCGACGAGTCCTACATCCTCAAGGTCCGCCTGGCCAAGCCCAGCGACCTCGAGGACCTGCTGGCCCGCATCCGGGCGGCGGCCAACGTCTCGACCCGCACGACCATCGTGCTGTCGACCTACTACGAGAACCGGCCGGTTTCCTGACACCCGCGAGCCTCGGCCCGAGGTTGCGTACGGCGTGGGCCGGTGGTTGAGGAGGTTGCGCAGCAACCGTCTCGAAACCAGGTGACCCGGGGCTGGGACCCACGCAGGACCCAGCCGCGGCCTACGAGGTTTCGAGACAGGCGCTAGCGCGCCTTCCTCAACCACCGGCAGGGCGGTGTCCAGTCAGTAAGCCTGGAGGGCTGCCGTACGCCTCGAGGCCTCGGCCATCTCGGCGGCCTTGAGGGCGGAGTCGTCCAGCGAGGCGTGCTCGGCCCACCACGCCTGGCCGGCGGCCGGCAGGGTGTGGATCGGGTCGTAGTACTCGTAGGTCCGGTTGAGCGCCTCGGCGTCCTCGGCCTCGATCGAGGTGCGGTAGTTCTTGGTCCAGTGCGAGATGCCGCGCTCGGTGTCGTAGGACTCGAGCTGGTGGATCCAGCGCTTGCCGACGAACGGCACGTCACACACGATGCGCGGGGTGGCGAAGCCGGGCAGGTAGCCCATGATCGCGTGCTGGAGGCGCTGGGCGTCGGCGACCGAGACCCGCCAGTGCTCCGAGAACGGGATCATGTCGCACATGTAGAAGTAGTAGGGCATGATCTGCGCCCCGTCGAGCAGGGCGAAGCACAGGTCGAGGAGCGCGTGCGGGTCGGCGTTGACGCCGTTGAGGATCACGCCCTGGTTGCGCACGTCGCGGATGCCGGTGTCGAGCATCGTGCGGGTCGCCTCCGCCACGAGGGGCGTCACGGAGTTCGCGTGGTTGACGTGGGTGTGGATGGCCACCGAGACCCCGCGCTCCCGCGAGGTGGAGCCGATCCGGGTCATGCCCTCGACCACCTCGGGCTGCAGCCAGTGCTGCGGCAGCGCCATCAGCGCCTTGGTGGCCAGCCGGATGTCGCGGATGTTCTCGATCTCCAGCAGCTCGGTGAGGAAGGCCTCGAGCCGGGGCCAGGGCATGTTGGCCACGTCGCCGCCGGACACCACGACGTCGCGGACTCCGGGGGTGCGGCGCAGGTAGTCGAGCATGTCGCCGAGCCGGTCGTTGGGCTTGCCGACGAACTTGAGCTTGTCGATGACCGCCGTGGAGTTGCCGACGATGTCCATCCGGGTGCAGTGGCCGCAGTACTGCGGGCAGGTCGGCAGCAGCTCGGCCAGCACCTTGGTCGGGTAGCGGTGGGTGAGGCCCTCGGTGGCCCACATGTCGTGCTCGTGCAGCGAGTCGCGGGTGGCGTGCGGGTGCGAGGGGAAGTCGGTGCGCCGGTCGGAGAAGACCGGGATCATGTACTGGCGGACCGGGTCGGCGTAGAACGCGTCGGTCAGCGAGCCGGGCCCGCCGGGGAGGTCGTGCGGTGCCATCGTGTTCATCATCTGCGGCGGGACCAGCATCGACATGGTGGCGCGCTCGTTCTGGTCGCGCTCCAGGTCGGCGTAGAAGCGCTCGTCCACCAGGTCGCCGAGGAGGTCACGCAGCTGCTTGACGTTCTTGACGCAGTGCGCGCGCTGCCACTGGACCGAGGCCCAGTCGGCGGCGGTGACGTCCTTCCAGCCCGGGAACCGCGTCCAGTCCGGCTCGACCAGCTCGACACGCTGGTAGGGGTAGGGCTGCCCGGTGCCGAGCCCGATGGACGTTTCAATGGTCACTGTGCGACTGTAGGTGGAGGATCTACGGCTTGTCCAAAGGCACACCGTAAATAATCCGGCAGAACCCCCAGACACCGAGGAGAATACGTCGTGCACGCCAGCGATCCGACCGGGTTGCACCGAGTCCTGGACGACCGGGTGGTGCTGCCCCAGGCTGCCGACCGGCTGGACACCCGCAAGGAGCTGTGGCCCGACGAGGTCCGCATCCGCGTGGAGCGGCTCAACCTCGACGCCGCGTCGTTCCGCCAGCTCGAGCGCACCTACGCAGTCGACGGCGGGCACGACGGTGACGCGGTGCGCCGCGCGGTGCTCGACATCGTGGCCGCCCGCGGGAAGATGCAGAACCCCGAGACCGGGTCGGGAGGCATGCTGGTCGGCACCGTGGAGGAGGTCGGTCCGGAGTCGCCGCTGGGCCTGGCCGTCGGCGACCGCGTCGCCACCCTCGTGTCGATGACGCTGACGCCCCTGGTGATCGAGGACGGCTTGGCCCGGTGGGACGGCCGGTCCGAGCAGGTGCCCTGCGACGGCTACGCGGTGCTCTTCGGCCGCTCCATCGCGGCGCGGATCCCCGACGACCTGCCGGCCGACCTGAGCCTGGCGGTGATGGACGTGTGCGGTGCGCCGGCGCTGACGCACCGCGTGGTCGCCGGCTACGAGCAGCCGGTGGTCGCCGTCATCGGTGGCGCGGGCAAGTCGGGCTCGCTCAGCCTGGCCGCCGCGCGGGACGCCGGTGCCCAGCGGACCGTGGGCGTGGTGCCGACCGAGGCCGAGGCGGAGCTGCTGCGCACCTCCGGACTGGCCG
>CAZEPK010000064.1:16353-17399 GCA_964514085.1 uncultured Nocardioides sp. | reverse complement strand
GCCGAAGAAGACGAAGACCATCACCTCGCCCAGGCCCAGGTAGCCGTAGGGGCGCGAGCCGCCGGTGTAGTACCACGCGGCCAGCACGCACACGAGGCCCACGCCCACCAGCCACCAGGCGGTCGAGGCGGCCAGGACCAGCCCGGCCACGCCGGCCACGCCGAAGGCCAGGAACGCCGCGCGCTTGACCGACCCCGGTGAGGCGGCGCCCGACCCGACCAGCCGCATCGGGCCCACCCGGTCCGCGTCGGTGCCGCGGATGCCGTCGGAGTAGTCGTTGGCGTAGTTGACCGCGACCTGGAGCGCCAGGCTCACCACCAGCGCGAGCAGCGCCTTCCACCAGACCGCCTCGTCGACGTACGCCGCGACGCCGGTGCCGGCCAGGACCGGCGAGACCGCTGCGGGCAGGGTCCGCGGCCGCGCACCCGCGAGCCAGTCACCGGGGGTCGCCACGAGGGACGATTCAAGCAGGCCGGGCCGATCCCACCGAGTCGCGGGCCAGGAACCTCTCGGAGGCCCGGGCCGCCGGACCCATGCCGAGGGAGGCCAGGAGCACGATCCCGGCGATCACGACCCAGCCGGAGGCGCCCCACTCGATGGCCAGGTAGGTGTAGGCCGCCGGCGCCCACACCTCGCCCAGGGTGCTGCCCAGGCTGGCGGCCCCCTGGTACTCACCCAGCCGATCGGGGTCGGACAGCTCGGACATGAAGCCCCAGTGGCCCGCCGACTGGTAGAGCTCGGCGCCGGTCACCGTGACGTGGCCGAGCCAGACCAGCGCGATCGTCACCCAGCCGACGGTGTCGTGGGTGACCAGGATGACGAAGCACGAGAGCACGAAGAAGCCGGTGCTGATGCGGGCGGCGCGCAGCGAGCGGTCGACGGAGTCCACGCCCCGCGCAGCGGCCACCTGGAGGCAGACCGCCATCACCGTGTTGGTGCCGAACAGCCAGGCCAGCAGGACCCGCGGAGCGTCGGTCTCCTGGACCAGCCACAGGGGGATGACCACGTTGAGCAGCACCTGGTTGGTCCCCAGCACACCGTCGCAG
>CAZEPK010000064.1:0-16343 GCA_964514085.1 uncultured Nocardioides sp. | reverse complement strand
CCAGGAAGCCCCGGTTGCGCAGCGCGCTCCCGCCGACCTCCTCCTCGGTGCTGCGGGGGGCGAGGTCGTGGGCGGCCTTCGGCAGCCTGGTGATGAAGAACGCGTTGAGCGCCAGCATGACGGCGGTGAACACCGGCACCGCCCGCACGAGGGTGTTGCTCTCGAAGGCCAGGGCGATGCCGCTGATCAGCGCGCCGAGGGTGAACCCGAGGTTCAGCGCGGCGCGTCGGAACGCCTGCGTCTGCACGCGCTCCTCCCGGGCGAAGGCGTCGATCGAGTAGGCGCCGCTGCCGGACCAGCCGGCGATCTCCACCAGCCGCAGCGCGACCATCATCGCCAGGTAGGCCGCGAACCCGTCGATGAGCGGCCACACGGCGTAGAGGGCGGCGCTGGCCGCGGCACCCGCCGCCCACAGCCGCTTCGGGCCGGCGCGGTCGACCAGCTTGCCGATCGGCACCGAGAAGGCGAAGCCGGCCACCCCGGAGACGGTGAGCCCGATGCCGACCTGGCCGGCGGTCAGGCCCACCACCTGGGTGAAGAAGACGGCGCTGCCGGTGATGAACGTGCCCTCGCCGATCGCGAAGAGGACCGACTGCGCGGAGAGACGGCGCGCGAGGGGTGAGGCGGGGAGGAGACGGTCGAGGCGGCCCGGCACCGCCCCATCCGATCACGCGGGCCTAGCCTGAGTCGCGTGGAATTGCGCGGGTCGACCACCGAGGTCGTGGCCGCGCTCGCCGGCTGGGTGAGCGGCTCCGACGACGAGCCGCTGGTGGTGGAGACGTCGGGCTCGACCGGGACGCCGAAGCGCGTGGTCCTGTCGCGTCGCGCGGTGCTCGCCTCGGTCGGCGCCACGGCCCGCAGGCTGGGTGGCGAGGGCCGGTGGCTGCTGGCCCTGCCCGCGTCGTACGTCGCCGGCGCGCAGGTGGTCTGCCGCTCGGTGGTCGGCGGTGAGCCGCCGGTGCTGCTCGAGGAGCACCCGTCGCTGGCCGCGGCCGTGGAGGCGGGCCGGCCGGCCTACGCCTCGCTCGTGCCGACCCAGCTGCACCGGCTGCTGGACGACCCCGACGCGGTCGCGGCCCTGCGCTCGCTCCGCACCGTGCTGCTCGGCGGCGGCCCCGCCGAGCCGGCGCTCCGCGCGCGGGCTGCGGCGGCGGGGGTGCGGGTGGTGGCGACGTACGGCTCCGCGGAGACGGCGGGCGGCTGCGTCTACGACGGGGTGGCCCTCGACGGCGTCGCGCTGGCCACCGAGGCCGACGGCCGGCTGCGGGTCGCGGGGCCCACGCTGTTCTCGGGCTACGACGGCGACCCGGCGCTGACCCAGCGGGCGCTGGTCGACGGGTGGTTCCGCACCGAGGACGCCGCGCGCATCGACGAGGACGGCCGGCTGCAGGTGCTCGGCCGGCTCGACGACATGGTGGTCACCGGCGGGGTCAACGTGCCGGCCCCCGCGGTGGCGCGCCGGCTGCGCGAGCACCCGGCCGTGCGCGAGGTGGAGGTGCTCGGCGTGCCCGACGAGGAGTGGGGCTCGCGGCTGGTGGCCTTCGTGGTCGGACCGCTCGACCTGGAGGAGGCGCGGTCCTGGGTGGCCGAGCAGCACCCGCGGTCCTGGGCGCCCCGCCAGCTGGTCCGCCTCGAGGCGTTGCCCCTGCTGGCCAACGGCAAGGTCGACCGGGTTCAGCTCGCCGGGGCGGCCGCCTCCAGCTGAAGCACCTCGGTGGCCACGGAGACCACGACCGGGTCGTGGGTGGCGACCACGACGGCGCAGCCAGGGCGGGGCTGGGCAGCGGCGTCGAGGACCAGCCGGGTGTGGTCGGCGTCCTGGTGGGCGGTGGGCTCGTCGAGGAGGGTCACCGTGGCCCGGGCGTGCAGGGCCCGGGCCAGCCCGATCCGCTGGCGCTCGCCCAGCGACGTCTCGCCGGGGAACCGGTCGAGCAGGTGGTCCACGCCGAGGGCCGCGGCCAGCGCCGGCACCTCGTCGGCCCGGGCGGCGTCGGCCAGGGCGATGTTGTCCAGGACGGTCAGGGTGTCGATCAGCGCCAGCCGCTGCGGGACGAAGACGGTCGGCACCGGCCGGTCGACCTGACCGGCGGTCGGGCGGTCCCAGCCGGCCAGGATCGAGACCAGCGTGCTCTTGCCGGTGCCGGACGGGCCGGTCACCGCGAGCACGTCGCCCGCCCGCACGGTCAGGCTGGTCGGCCGGAGCGCGACCACGGCCTGCCCGCGGACGTCGTAGGAGCGCGTCACGGCGTGGGCCGCGAGGAGGACCTCAGCCACCGGGCTCACCCCGCTCAGGTGGGTGCAGCACGACCCGCCCGTCCTCGACGGTGATGGTGACCCGGCTGGTGGGGAACAGCGCCCGCGCCTCCGGGGGCAGCTGCACCCGGCCGCTGGAGTCGATGACCCCCAGCCGGGTGGCGGCGCGGACGTCGTGCTCGGTCGTGAGCACGCCGTGGTCGAGGTGGATGAGCCGGTCGGCCTGCTCGGTGATCCGGGGGTCGTGGGTCGTGTAGACCACGGTGGTGCCGTCGCGCTCGGCCGTGCGCCGCAGCCGCTCGAGCACCTGGCCGGCCCGGTCGTCGTCGAGGTGGGCGGTGGGCTCGTCGGCCACGAGGACGTCGCGGCCACCGGCCATGGCGGCCAGCAGCGCCAGCCGCTGCTGCTCCCCGCCCGAGAGCTGGTCGACCCGGTGCCGGGCCTGGTCGGCCAGCCCGAGCGAAGCGAGCACGGCCGCGGGGTCGGTCCCGCCGCCCATCCGTATGTGGTCGGCGGCGGAGAGGTGCTCCACCAGGTTGCTGCGCGGGCGCTGGTGCACGAAGGCCACGTGCCGGTGCCGCCACTGGCGCAGCCGGCTCGCGCTGAGCTCGGTGAGCACGGTCGACCCGTGCCGGATGGTGCCGGCCGAAGGTCGGTCGAGCCCGGCCAGGAGCCGGATCAGCGTGCTCTTGCCGCTGCCGGAGGGACCGAGGACGGCGGTGAGGCTCCCGGGCTCGAGGACCAGGTCCACGCCGCGCACGGCCTGCACCTCCTCGGTGGCGCCCCGGTAGACCTTCACCACCTGGGTGCACGTCAGCCGCTCACTCATCGTGCAGCAGCTCGTTGACGGACCGGGTCCGGCCCAGCCGGCCGGTGGCGAGAGTCAGCACCAGCGCCGCGGCCACGAAGGCCACGGCGGCCAGCAGCAGCTGCTGGGTGCCGGTGACGGCCAGGGCGGGGCGCAGGGCGGGCAGCGGGTCTAGCCGCCCGGCCAGCGAGCGCGTCACGGCGTACGCCGCGAGCCCGCCGGCCAGCGCGCCGAGGGTGGAGACCAGGCCCAGCTCGTAGCCCGCCGCCCGGGAGGCCAGCCGCTGCGGGTGGCCGAGGTCGGCCAGCGTCACGTCCTGGAGCTCCCGCTGCTCGCGGTCGCGGCGGTGCAGGCCGACCAGCACCAGCAGGCCGAGCAGGAGGGCCAGGACGGTGAAGGCCTGCAGGTAGTCGGTCACCCAGCTGCGCGCGACCAGCGAGGGGTCGGAGCGGACCTCCGACGCCGTCTCCACCAGCCGCGGCTCGAGGCCGGCGTCGTTGGCCGCCCGCCGCACGGTGTCGGCGTCGTAGGCGCTCCACAGCTGGGTGGTGACGTCGCCCAGCGCCGAGACCGGCCGGCCGTCGAGCAGGGCGTCCGCTCCGGCCACCAGGACGGTGTCCTCCTCGCCCATCCCGGGGAAGGCGGTGAGGTGGTCGACGATGCGATACTCGACCGGGACGGTGTCGTCCCCGCCGAGCGTGCCCGAGGTGGGCACGCCGCCGGCGTCCCCGACCAGCAGCACCGGCACGGTGCCGTCGTCGCGGTCCCGGAGCTCGGACAGCACGCTGCCCTCGTCGCGGCCCCCGGCGAAGCGCGGCGACCAGTCGGTGGCGCGGGGGAAGGTGTCCGGGTCGATGACGAGCAGCCGGTCGCGGGCGGCGCCGTCGATGGTCGGCACCGTGCGCAGCACCAGCGTGGAGCGGTCCGCCACCTCGTCCAGCTGCTCCGCGGCCTCCGGCGTGGTCAGCTCGAAGACGCTGCTGGCGCCGACCTTGGCGGTGACCTTGTCGGTCGCGGCGTCGTCGGCGGAGACCTGGAAGAGCAGGCCGTAGCCGACCGCCCCGAAGGCCACGGTCGCGGCCAGGAAGGCGGTGGCCGACGACGGGTCGCGGGCCAGCCGGGCGAAGGTCAGCCGCGGCCCGAGGCGCGTGGGCAGCCACCGCCGGGCCAGGCGGGAGAGCCCGGCGACGGCCAGCGCGGACACCACGACGGCGGCCGCACCGACCGCCGCCAGCGGAAACAGCGCGGTGGCGGTGTCGAAGTCGTCACCGCCGGAGTACGCGCTGAAGGCGCCGGCCCCGGCCAGGGTGACCACGGCGGTCCGCCACGGGATCCGGCGGGTGGTGGCCTTGGTGGCCCCGGAAGCCCGGCGGTGGCGTTGGAGGGCATCGCCGAAGGAGGCCAGCACCACCGTCAGGAGCGCGACCACGCCGACCAGGGCGGTGTCCTGCGGCCGCACCGGCGTGCCCTCGGCCTCCACGATGTGCTCGACGAAGGGGCGGCTGGCCCAGAGGCCGGCGGCCAGCCCGAGGGCCACCGGGACCAGCACCTCGACCAGGGTGAGCGTCGCGATCTCGAGCGAGGACCGGCCCTGGTCGACGAGGACCTGCCGCTCGCCCCGTCGGCGCACCAGCAGCGCGACCGCGGCCAGGGCCACGACCAGCCAGGACAGCCCCATGCCGACCACGCGGACGGCGGAGACCCCCTCGATCGTGGCCGAGTAGCCGACCCGGGCCGCCGCCACCATCGAGGGCAGTCCGCCGATGACGGTGACGTCGTTGGAGCCGGTGCTGTTGATCTCCTCCGAGATCGGCGACCCGGGGTCGCGGACCTCGCTGTTGAGCACGTCGGCGGCCACCACCAGCCGCTGGGCGTCGGCGATGTGGGCCGGGTCGGCCTCCGGGACGACGTCCCAGGTGTCGAGGGAGCGCTCGCCCATGCCGTCGGAGAGGGCGCGGTAGGTGGCGGTGTCGGCGACCAGCAGCGGGATCTGCGGGGTGGTCCGCTCCAGGTAGAACGGCCACGTCGGCAGCTCGTCGGAGAGGACCCCGTCCCACAGGTCGCGGTGGCCGGCCGGGGCGCCGTCGGCGTCGGTCCGGTAGACGCCGGTGACCGTGCCGGCGAAGGGCGTCGGGTCCGAGCCGGGTGGGGCCAGGTAGATCCCGAAGGCGTCGCCCGGGCCGAGGTCCAGCTCCGCGGCGAGGGTGTCCGGCAGCCAGACGCCGGTGCCGTCGCTCTGCGGGGAGCCTGCCGCGGGTTGCAAGGAGGCGACCGCGTCGGAGGCGTTGAACAGCACGCCGGTGGCCCGGGTGCCGGTGGCCGGGTTGACGACGTACGGCGCGGCCAGCTTGGCGGAGTCGAGGTAGAGGATCGGGCGCCGGACCACCAGCGGCGGGCCGCCGCCGTCGAGGTCGTCCATCGCGCGCCCCACGGCGTCCTCCACCTCGGCGGAGGTCGGGTCGAAGACCGAGGCCCGCACCAGGCCCTGCCGGTCCTCGGGGGCGCTGGCCGGCACCGCCTGCACCTGCCCGCGGAGCAGGGCGATCTCGGCGGCGTCGACGAAGGTGCGACCGGACAGGGCCGAGAGCGCGAGCGCCGCGCAGCCGACCGCGACCGCGGCGGCGTACGCGGGGTAGTGCCGCAGGAGCACCACCAGACTGCCCCGCCACTCGGGGTCGCGCAGCAGCCGCATGGGCACAGCATCACCCGGGGGCGGTCCTCGGCGACAGGGCTGCGGACGCCTAGGTTGGGCTGCGTGACCGAGACGCGGGTGTTCGCGGTCCCGATGCGCACGAGGTTCCGCGGCATCACGGTCCGCGAGGGGATGCTGCTCCGGGGCCCGGCGGGGTGGGGCGAGTGGAGCCCGTTCCTGGAGTACCCGCCCGACGTCGCCGAGCCGTGGCTGCGCTGCGCGGAGGAGGCGGCCGCTGGCGACTGGCCCGCGCCGGTGCGCGAGGTCGTGCCGGTCAACGTCACCGTGGCCGCCGTCGGACCCGAGGAAGCCCACCGGGTCGTGCGCGAGGGCGGCTGCAGCACGGCCAAGGTCAAGGTGGCCGAGCCCGGGCAGGCCCTGGCCGACGACGAGGCCCGGGTCGAGGCGGTGCGCGACGCCCTGGGCCCGTCGGGACGTGTGCGGGTCGACGCCAACGGCGCGTGGTCGGTGACCGAGGCGGTGGCGGCGATCACCGCGTTGGACCGGGCCGCCGGCGGCCTGGAGTACGTCGAGCAGCCGTGCGCCACGGTGGAGGAGCTGGCCGCCGTGCGCCGCGCGGTCGACGTGCCGATCGCGGCCGACGAGTCGATCCGGCGGGCCGCCGACCCCTACCGGGTCCGGGACCTCGAGGCGGCCGACATCGCCGTGCTCAAGGTGCAGCCGCTGGGCGGCGTGCGCGCCTGCCTGCGGATCGCCGAGGACATCGGGCTCCCCGTGGTCGTCTCCTCGGCCCTGGAGACCTCGGTCGGGATCGCCGCAGGGCTGGCCCTGGCCGCCGCCCTGCCCTCGCTGCCCTACGCCTGCGGCCTGGCCACCGTGCAGCTGCTGACCGGGGACGTGGCCACCACGTCGCTGCTGCCGGTCGAGGGCGTCCTCCCGGTCGGTGCGGTGCAGGTCGACCCCGAGGCCCTCGACCGGCTCGCCGCCGACCCCGACCGCGTCGCGCACTGGGAGGCCCGGCTGGCGGAGGTGCGGGCCCGGTGAGCGCCACCGAGGTGGCCCGCTCGGTCGTCAGCGCGCTCGTCGCGGCCGGCGTGCGGGAGGTCGTGCTGGCGCCCGGCTCGCGCAACGCGCCGCTGGCCTTCGCCGTCCACGACGCCGCCGAGGCCGGAGTGCTCCGGCTGCACACCCGCATCGACGAGCGCACGGCCGGCTTCCTGGCGCTGGGTCTGACCAAGGGCGGCTCCCGGGCCGCGGTCATGTGCACCTCGGGCACGGCGGTGGCCAACCTGCACCCCGCCGTCCTGGAGGCCTTCCACGCCGCGGTCCCGATGGTGGTGGTCACCGCGGACCGACCGGCCCGGCTGCGCGGGACCGATGCCAACCAGACCACCGACCAGGTGGGGATCTTCGGCCCCCAGGTGCAGACGCTCGACCTGGCCGAGCCGGTCTCGTCGGTGCCCGACGGGCTGGTGCACCTCAACGTGCAGCTCGACGACCCGCTGGTGCCGGCGGACCGCTGGGACCCGCCCCCGTCCTCGGTGGTCGAGGAGGTCGCGCAGCGACCGTCTCGGGACCACGACACCGAGACGCTGGCCCTCGGCCCCCGCACCGTCGTGGTCGCCGGCGACGACGCCGGCTCGGCCGCGCGGCGGCTGGCGGCCGACGCGGGCTGGCCGCTGCTGGCCGAGCCGTCGAGCGGCGCGCGGACCGGGCCGGCCCTGCGCACCTACCGGCTGCTGCTCGCCGTCCTGGGCGAGGAGGTCGAGCGGGCAGTCGTGTTCGGCCACCCGACGCTCTCGCGACCGGTCCAGCAGCTGCTCCAGCGGGTCGAGGTGGTCGACACCGTGCCCGGCGCGCACCGCCCGTACCCCGTAGTGGCCACGGTGGCCGCCCCTGGCGTCAGCGGTCCCTACGACCCGGCCTGGCTGGCCGCCTGGCAGGAGGCCGACGCCTCGGTGTCACGCCAGCTCGACGCCCTGGTCGACGGGGCCGGCTTCACGGCGTACCACGTCGCGGGGTCGGTCGCCCGGGCCCTGCCGCCCGGCGGCCACCTCGTGGTGGGCGCCTCGAACCCCATCCGCGACCTGGACCTGATGGCCCCGGCCTACGACGTCGGCAGCCGCCGCAAGGTCATCGCCAACCGCGGCCTCTCGGGCATCGACGGGACGGTCTCCACCGCGATCGGCGCCTCGCTGGCTCGGCGCGTGGAGAGCCGCAACCTCGCGCTGATGGGCGACGTCACGTTCCTCCACGACGCAGGCGGCCTGGTCCTCGGCCCCGACGAGCCGAGGCCCGACCTCACGATCGTGGTGGCCAACGACGACGGCGGGTCGATCTTCGCGACGCTGGAGCAGGGCGCCGACGAGCATGCCCACGCCTTCGAGCGGCTCTTCGGCACCCCGCACCACGTCGACCTGGCCGCCCTGTGCCAGGCCACGCGGACCCCGCACTGGCGGGTCACCTCGGCGGCCGAGCTGGACCACGCGCTGGCCTCGCCCAACGGCGGCATCGAGGTGGTCGAGGCGGTGGTCGACCGCACCCGGCGCCGGGAGCTGGACCTGGCGATCCGGGCCCTGCGGCCGTAGTCCGCTCGCCGGACGGTGGCTGAGGTGCGAAGGCGCGCAGCGCCTGAGCCTCGAAGCCCGGTGAGCCGGGGCTGGTTCCGGCCCCGGGTCGCGTGGTTTCGAGACGGTTGCTGCGCAACCTCCTCAACCAGCGGTGAGCGCCCTCAAGATGCGGTGGGGGTCGCGACCCAGACCATCGGGTCGCCCCAGCCCAGCTCGTCCGCGCCGTGCTGGGCCAGCGCCAGGGCCACCAGGGTCCGGCGGTGGGCGGCGAAGGTCAGCACGTGGGCCACCATGCCGCCGTAGGTGAACACCTCGGCCGGCTCGCACAGGGCGTCGACGAAGGTGTCGTCGAGCCGGTCCTGCTCCACCACCTCGCGGACCTGGGAGAGGAACGTCGGTCCCTCGGCCGCCAGCCGCTCCCGCATGGAGCTCAGCGACTCGTGCTCCTCCACCGACCAGTCGTAGTCGCGCATCGCGACCGCGGCGTTCCACATCCCCAGCTGACCGACCAGCCGGGAGAGGAGCGAGCGGATGGTCTGCTCGTCGTCGTCCACGTCGAGCTCGATCGGCTGGTCCAGCTGCTCGTCGGTCAGCCGGCCGGCCACGCGCACCATCTCGCCGGTCAGCCAGATGTGGTGCTCGACCATGCGGGTCATCAGGTCCATCGCGGTCACCTTGTCTCGTGCGGGCAGCCGGAGGCTGCCGGGTGGGTGGAAGTGGACGTCGCTCGGCGCGGGGATCCGGATCCGGCCCGGCTGCCTGCGCCAGGCGGCGGGGGTGGTGCCGTACGCGCGGGCGAAGGCCCTGGTGAACGCCTCGTGCGAGCCGTAGCCCGCCTCGACGGCGATGTCGATCAGCGGTGCCGTCGTCGTCACCATCCGGTAGGCCGCCCGCTCGAGCAGGATCCGGCGCCGGAAGGCCTGCGGCGGCTCCCCGGCGACGCTCCGGATCATCCGGTCGAAGTGGAAGCGCGAGAAGTGGAACCGTGCGGCCCACTCCTCACCGGAGACGTCCCGGCCGTCGGCCTCGTCCAGCACCTCGGCGAGGTGGTCGACGAAGTCGGCGAACACGTCGGCTCCGGCCGATCCACTGAGCATCACGAGTTGATCGTGCGCCACCGGAGCGCATTCCCGCTTGATCCGGATTGCGCGCTGAGCGGAACGGCTAGGTCCGGGGCGCCGGCACCCGTGAGAATGCTCCCGTGGAGATCACGGTGCTGCTGTGCGGGCTGGCCGTCGGCGTGCTGGCGTGCACCTGGCTGTCGGAGAAGGTCGACGTCCCGGCGCCGTTCCTCCTGATCGCGGCCGGCGTGGCTGCGTCGTACGCGCCGATGGTGCCCGACGTCGAGCTGACCGAGGACATCGTCCTCTTCGGCCTACTGCCGCCGCTGCTCTACGCCGCCGCGCAGAGCACCTCGCTCATCGACTTCAAGGTCAACCGGCGCTCCATCCTGCTGCTCTCGGTCGGACTGGTGGCCTTCACCACCGTGGGGATCGCGCTGGTCGCCCATGCCTTGGTCCCAGGGCTCTCCTGGCCGATCGCCTTCGCGATCGGCGCGGTGGTCGCGCCGCCCGACGCGGTGGCCGCCACCGCGATCGGCCGCCGGATCGGCCTCCCGCGGCGGGTGGTGACGATCCTCGAGGGAGAGTCGCTGCTCAACGACGCCACGGCGCTGGTGGCCCTGGGCACGGCGCTCGCGGTGGCCGACGGCGGTGGCTTCAACGCCGGCACGGTCGGACTCGACTTCCTGCTCGCGGCCGGCGGCGGGGTGGTCGTCGGGCTGGTGATGTTCAAGGCCGTGGCCCTGGTCCGCCACCACCTGGACGACCCCGTTCTGGACAGCGCGCTCTCCCTGGTCGTGCCGTTCGCGGCCTACGCGGTCGGGGAGTCGGTGCACGCCTCGGGCGTCATCGCCGTGGTGGTGGCCGGCCTGCTGCTGGGTCACAAGGCGCCGGTCCTGCAGAGCGCGCAGTCACGGATCGCCGAGCGGCTCAACTGGCGCACGATCGCCTTCATCCTCGAGAACACCGTCTTTCTCCTGATCGGGCTGCAGACCAGCCGGATCCTGACAGAGGTCGCCGACAGCGGGCTCTCGGTCGGCCGGGTCGTCGCCGTCTGCGCCGCGACCCTGGCCGCCTGCATCGTGCTGCGGCTGGTCTGGGTCTTCCCGGCGCGCTACCTCATCGTCCGGCCCGGGCCGGACCCCGTCAGCGGGCGGCGCCCTCCGGCGTCGTTCACCTTCATGCTCGGCTGGGCCGGCATGCGCGGCGTGGTCACGCTGGCCGCGGCGTTCGTCATCCCCGAGGACACGCCGCACCGCGAGGTGCTGCTCCTGATGGCCTTCACCGTGGTGGCCGGGACGCTCTTCATCCAGGGGCTCTCGCTGCCCTGGGTGGCCCGCCGGCTGCGGGTGCCGAGCCCCGACCCGGTCGAGGACGCGCTGGCCCGCGCCACGCTGCTCCAGCAGGCGTCGAAGGCGGCCCTGCACCGGCTCGACGAGCTGGAGTACGACGACAGCCAGGGCGTCGTCGACCTGATCCGGCAACGGCTGGACCAGCGGAACTTCGCGGCATGGGAACGGCTCTCGACCGTGGCCGACCGCGAGTCACCGAGCGACCTCTACGCCCGCGTCCGGCTCTCGATGCTCGACGCCGAGCGGACCAAGGTCCTCAAGATCCGCGACTCCGGGCAGGTCGACTCCGAGGTGGTGGCCGACGTCCTCGCGCTGCTGGACGTCGAGGAGTCGATGCTCGACACCGCGACCGAGGAGCGCCGCGAGCTGCAGGAGTACACCACCCAGCGGCGCACCGGCTACACCTGCGACGACCTCGGCCGCTATCCCGCGGTCCAGACGGTCCAGGACCCGGCCTGCCAGCGCTGCCTCGACGAGGGCCTGGACTGGGTGGCCCTGCGGCAGTGCCTGGAGTGCGGCGAGGTCGGCTGCTGCGACTCCTCGGTCGGGCAGCACGCCACCGAGCACTTCCACGAGACCACCCACCCCGTGATGCAGACCGCCGAGCCCGGCGAGGACTGGCGCTGGTGCTACGTGCACCACGCCACCGCCTGAGTGCCCACGCCGGACGGTCAGCCCTGCATGGACTCCGCCAGCGCCTCCTCGAGCGTGCGGGCCGGGTGGCCGGCCACCCGCTCCACGTCGCCGGTGACCTCGGCGCAGGATCCGTCGGCGATCGCGGTGTAGGTGGAGACCCAGGCGTCGAGCTGCCAGTCCTCGGCGTCGTACGCCGCCTTGCGCGAGGCGTACGCCGCCTCGACCGTCTCGTCCTCGAAGCGCAGGCTCCGGCCCAGGACCGCGCCGGCCCGCTCGGCCAGCTCGGCCATGGTCAGCGCCTCCGGACCGGTCAGGACGTACGTCGCGTCGGCGTGGTCGGCGGGGGAGCGCAGCACCGCCGTGGCCACGTCGGCCACGTCGGCCCGGGCCACCGCGGCCACGCGTCCGTCCCCGGCCGGCCCGCGCATCACGCCCTCGTCGTCGGCGAAGAACGGCACCAGGTCGCTGTAGAAGTTGTCGCGCAGGAAGGTGAAGGTCATCCCGCTCTCGCGGATGGCCTGCTCGGCGTCCCAGTGGTCGCGGCCCAGCGTGAACGTCGCGTCGGCCGCCGCGCCCGCGAACGAGGTGTAGACGATGTGGCCGACGCCGGCGTCGGCGGCGGCGCGGATGAAGGTGCGGTGCTGCTCGCGGCGGTCCTGCGCCTCGGCGGCGGAGACCATGAGGAGCAGGTCGGCGCCGCGCAGCGCCTCGACCGCAGCCTCGTGGTCGGCGTAGTCGCAGACCCGCACGTCGGTGTCGTAGTCCGGCGCCCGCGAGGCGTCGCGGACGACGAGGCGCAGGTCGTTGCGGAAGTCGCCGGCCAGCGCGCGGGCCACGCGGCCCCCGACGGCTCCGGTGGACCCGGTGATGGCGATCATGGCTGCTCCTCGGTGGCGGTGAAGCGGATGGGGAAGGACAGAGCGCCGGTGTTCCCCGAGACCGGTAACCACCGGCCGGGGCCGTCGCATTCCGCGTCGGGCATGCGCTGGGCGAGCAGCGGCAGCGCGACGGCCATGTCGGTGCGGGCCACGAAGTGCCCGAGGCAGTGGTGGATCCCGGCGCCGAACCCGTGGTGCGGCGGTCGCTGCTGGGTGATGTCGAAGGCCGGGTCGGGCACGGCGCGCGGGTCGGTGCCCGCGCTGTGCGAGAGCATCTGCACGATCCCGCCCTTCGGGATCTCCAGGCCCTGGAACGTGACGTCCTCCAGCGCCTCCCGGGTCACCCAGGTGACCGTCGGGTTGACCCGCATCACCTCCTCGACCGCGTTGGCGCCGAGCTCGGGCCGCGCCGCGAGCAGGGCCCACTGGTCGGGGTGGGCGAGCAGGGTCTGCAGCGCGAGCCCGAGCTGGTTGCGCGTGGTCTCCATCCCGGCGAATGCCAGGAAGACCAGCGCGACCGACAGCTCGTGGTCGCTCAGCTCCTCGGCCTGGACCAGGGTCGTCACCAGGTCGTCTCGGGGACGCGCGCGCCGGTCGGCCACCACCTCCTCGACGTAGCCCGCCAGACCGGCCAGCGCCGCCTCGATCTTCGGCACCTGGTTGCCCACGTCGATGGAGAACGACGCGCCGAGGTCGTCGGCCCAGCGCGCCACCTGCTCCCACTCCTCCTGTGGCAGGCCCAGCAGCAGGCAGATGATGCGGGCGGCGTACGGCTCGGCGAACTCGTGCACCAGCTCCACCCGCCCACGCGGCGCGAAGACGTCGATCAGCTCGGTCGCGATGGCCTGGAACGTCGGGCGCAGGTCGGCGATGACGCGGTTGCGGAACGCCGGCACCATCAGCCGTCGGATCCGTGCGTGGTCCTCGCCCTCGAGCGAGAGCAGTGTCTCCTGCCACCAGTCGGAGAAGAGGCCGGAGTGGATGCCGTTCTGCGCGGGCCACCGGGCGTTGCCCTGCCGGAACCGCCGGTCGCGCAGCAGGGCGCTGACCTCGGCGTACCTCAGGACTGCCCAGCCCCACGTGGTCTCGACGTACCAGTCCTGCTCGCGCGCCTCGTGCACCGCCGCCGACGTGACGTCGAAAGAGGGGTCGCCCAGGTCGAAGGCGGTCATGCCTCGGCCAGGCCGGCGAGGTAGCGCTGCGCGAGGTCGCGGTAGATGCCCGGGTTGGCGGTGACCCAGAGCTCGGCGTTCGTGCCCTCGATCGGGCCGAGCACCCGCGCCGGCGTGCCGATCGCCAGCACCCCCTCGGGCAGCTCGGTGCCGCCGCTGACCAGCGACCCGGCGCCGACCAGCGTCCGCGCGCCCACCGTGGCGTGGTCGAGCACCGTGGCGTGGTTGGCGATCAGGGCCTCAGCGCCGATGGTGCAGGCGTGCACCACGCAGCCGTGCCCGATGGTCGCGCCCGGGCCGATCTCGACCGGGCCGTCGGGACCGGCGTGCAGCAAGGAGCCGTCCTGCACGTTGGCGCCCTCGCGCACCACGATCGCCCCGAAGTCCGCGCGCAGGACCGCCCCGAACCACACGGACGCGCCGGCCTCCACGGTGACGTCGCCGATGAGGGAGGCCGTCGGTGCGACGAAGGCGGTCGGGTGGACGGTCGGGGACTTGCCCTCGAAGGAGTACAGCGGCACGGAGCGAGAGTAGAGGCCTGTGGATCGTCGCCGACGACTGTCGGCGGTCTCTCCTAGACTGTTCACCAGTAGTCAGCAAACTGATCTTGGGCGGTGGGCATGCGCGACCTCGGGACCGACGGGCGGGTGGGCACGGCGGCGGCTGCCGCTGTCGTCGCCGCGCCGACGGTCGCGGAGATCGAGGCGTTCGTCCGCCGGCTGGCGGCCGACGGCACCGAGACCGACGACGCCGTGCGCATCGACCGCATCGCGGCGCTGGAGTCCCTGCGTGCTGCGGCCGAGGCCGCCCAGACCGAGACCGTGGCCGACTTCGCCCTCTCCCAGCGGATGGCGGCCGCGGACCGCGGGGTGCCGGCGGCCCGGCGCGACCGCGGGGTGGGCGCGCAGGTGGCCCTGGCCCGCAGCGTCTCGCCGACCAGGGGCCAGCAGCACGTCTCCCTCGCCCTGGTCCTCCGGGCCGAGCTCGCCTACACCAGGGCGGCGTTCCGCGCCGGCCGGATCGACGCGTTCAAGGCGACCCTGATCGCCCGCGAGACGGCCTGCCTCTCCGCTGAGCACCGCGCGCTGGTCGACGAGGAGCTGTGTGCTTCACCGGAGACCGTCGAGCGGCTCTCACCGCGCCAGCTGGTCGGCCGGCTGCTCCGGGCCGCCGCCGAGCTCGACCCCGCTGCCGTCGCAGAGCGCCGTCGTCGCGCCGAGCGCGACCGCCACACCTCGCTGCGCCCGGCTCCCGACACGATGACCTGGTTCGGGGCGCTGCTCCCGGTCAAGGACGGCGTCGCCGTCCACGCCACCCTCGACCGCGACGCCCGGGCCGCGAAGGCCGACGGCGACGAGCGCAGCGTCGGCCAGCTGATGGCCGACCTCCTCGTCGAGCGCGTCACCGGGAGCCCGGCCGGCAGCGTCCCGGTGGTGGTCAACGTCCTCGTCCGCGACGGCGTGGTGCTCGGCGACGACGACGGCACCGGCTGGGTGGAGGGCGCGGGCCCGGTCCCCGGCGACCTGCTCCGCCAGTGGGTCGCGGACAACCTCGACACCGACACCGAGATCTGGCTCCGTCGCCTCTACGAGCAGCCCGCCACCGGCCACCTCGTGGCCATGGACTGCCGGGCGACGTTCTTCCAGGGCCGGCTGGCCGAGTTCCTCCGGCTCCGCGACCGCACCTGCCGCACTCCCGGCTGCGGCGCCCCCGTCCGGCATCTCGACCACGTCGAGCCCAGGGTGCGCGGCGGCCCGACCTCCGCCCAGAACGGCCAAGGCCTGTGCGAGCTGTGCAACTACGTCAAGGAAGCCGACGGCTGGACCGCCCGCACCGTCCCGGGCCCGAGACACACGGTCGAGATCACCACCCCGACCGGGCACACCTACACCTCGACCGCGGACGTGCTCTGAGCGTGGGGTCGATGGGTGACGTCCGGATCTGCCGAGATCCGAAAGCGAGCGCGACGCGAATCTCGCTCAAAACGCGCCCACTCCGCCGCCTGTGACAGTCAAGTCATGGAAGAGCGTCGGTGATCCGCGCTCGTCGACGCCCGGCTCGTCGGACCTCTCCCTTGTTCGCCGCGCAGCATGTGGGAGCGGACTGGGCATGCGCCTGGAGCCGCGCCCGGACCGGGCCGCGGACGAGCTCCGGGTCCAGCTCGTCGAGCACCGGATCGGTCGCCTCCCGGTCGAGCACCGGGCGGTACGTGGCGAGGTTGCTGCGCAGACGCCGGGAGGCGATCCGCATCCGGTGGACCGCGTCCGGCGATTCCGCGCGCACCAGCGGGTCGTGCAGCAGGAGCTCGTCGACCAGTTCCGTGAGCCGGGTGTAGACGAGCTCTCGGGCGCTCATCGCCCCGTCCGCACCAGTCGTACGGCGCCCTCGCGGCGCGGGTCCGCAGCGGCGACCAGATGCCCGTCGGGGCGCACGAGCGTGGCGCCGATGCCGCCGTAGTACATCGTCAGCCCCTCCTCGGTCTCCCGCTTGACGACCTCGTCGGGGCGACCGGGGTTGTGGACGTGCACGCGCGGATGATGGACGGCCTCCTGCAGGCCGAGCCCGGCGACGAACCCGGCGAGCACCTGCGTGATCGCGGTGGCGATGCGACCGGCGCCGGGGGAGCCGATGGCGAGGACCGAGCCGTCGGTGTGGCGCCCGACTGTGGGGGCCATGTTGGAGAGCAGGCGGGTGCCGGGTGCGCGGCCGTGCAGGCCGATCGCGTTGAGCTCCTGCTCGCCGAGGGTGTTGTTGAGCCAGATGCCGGTGCCCTTCGCCATCATCCCGGAGAAGTAGCCCGACGAGACCGTGACCGCGCAGGCCATGCCGTCGGTGTCGGTGGCGGAGCAGTGCGTGGTCGAGCCGGAGTCCAGGAAGGCGCGTGCGTCGCGTTCGAGGTGCATGGATTGATCGAGCACCGAGATCCGGTGTCCCAGGACCCTGCGCTGCACGCGGACCAT
>CAZEPK010000063.1:0-17485 GCA_964514085.1 uncultured Nocardioides sp. | reverse complement strand
GATCTTGGCGGTGTACGTCGCGTCGTCGACGATCACCTCGCCCGAGCGGATCACGTGCGCCTCGGGGTCGGCCGCCTCGCGCTGGGCGGCGAGCCGGCCGATGGCCAGCTTGATCCGGGCCTCGAGCTCGGCGGGTCCGCAGGTGTGGAGGAGGACGTCGTCCATGCCCCAGTCGTGGTTGACCACGGCCAGGCCGCCCTCGGTCACCACGAGCAGCACCGGCCCGTCGCTGCCGGTGGTGCGGATCAGCCGGCACAGGTCGCGGGCGTGGGCCAGGTCCTGGCGTCCGTCGACGAGGACCAGGTCGGCGTCGGGGGCCTCGAGCAGCGCGCTGCCCTCGGCGGGCAGGATCTTCACCTGGTGGCCGAGCAGCGCCAGGCCGGGCAGCACCTCGGCGGACGGCTGGAGCGCGTTGGTCAGCAGCAACAGGGTGCTCACGGGGTCCCCTCCCATGGTTGGGGGTCGGACCGAGGCACAGCGCTGGGCTCCGGTGTAAGGGACCATCCTAGGAAACTGCACCGACATATTGGAAGGATCCAATCCGTGGCTGAGACGAACATCATCCGGGTCCGTTACTGGGCCGCCGCAAAAGCGGCCGCTGGGACGGACGCGGATGACGTGCCGGTGAACGGGTCCGCCACGCTGGCCGAGCTCCGGGCCGCGGCCGCTGCCCTGCACCCCGGCACCCGGCTGGCCGAGGTGCTGGCCGCCTGCTCGACGCTGGTGGGTGAGCAGCCGGTCGGCACCGCCGACCCCGAGACCTTCGTCATCGAGGGCGGCTCGTCGGTGGAGTTCCTGCCGCCGTTCGCGGGCGGCTGAGCCACGGAGCAGGGAATGCCCGGGGCGCCGGACACGCTGGGAGAGGCATGAACAGCGGGCTGGTCGTCCTCGCGGTCGCCGTGGTGGCGGCGCTGGGGTTCGGCCTGTGGCGTGCCGCCTCCGACGGACGCTTCCGCGGCACCCACCGCGTCCGGGGCCTGGCCGAGCCGGCCCAGCAGCCGGCCCCGGCGTCGGTGCTCAGCGACACGGCGTACGACGGCCGGCTGGGTGAGCGGGCCACGCTGCTGCAGTTCTCGAGCGCGTTCTGCGCGCCCTGCCGGGCCACCCGGCGGGTGCTCGACGAGGTGGCCACGATCGTGCCCGGGGTGGTGCACGTGGAGGTGGACGCCGAGCACCACCTCGACCTCGTCCGGCGGCTCGGCATCCTCCGGACGCCGACCACCCTGGTCCTCGACCCCGAGGGCCGCGAGGTCAGCCGGGCCTCCGGCGCCCCGACCAAGCAGGCCGTGATCGCCAGCCTGGGGCCCCTCGCGTAGGGCCGCCGATCACCGGCCGGGAGCGGCCACGACGCAGTACCTTGGCGCCATGTCGACGCAGGAGGCAGCGCCCGGCTTCACCGAGCTGGTGATGTCCGACCTCGTGCGCTACCGCCCGCGCCGGCGGCCCACCTGGTGGGGCGTGCTGACCACGGCGCCGTTCGTCCCCGGCCTGCAGGCCAGCCTGGTGCTCCGGGCCCAGCAGTCCCTCGTGCGCCGCGGCGACCGCCGGCTGTGCTGGCTCCTGCGCTCCCTCGGGGTCACCCTCGTGGGCGCCGACTTCGTGCCCGGCGCGGTGGTCGGTCGGGGCGTGATGTTCAGCCACCCGGTCGGCACCGTGATCGGTCCCGGCTCGCGGGTCGGTGACCAGGTCACCTTCGCCGGCGGCGTCACCCTCGGCGTGAAGACCTTCGACGAGCACGAGCCCGACCCCCACGCGGCGTACCCCACGATCGGCGACGGCGTCTCGCTCGGCGCCCACGCGGCGGTCCTCGGCGGCGCCACGGTCGGCGAGGGCGCTGCCGTCGGCGCCAACTCGGTGGTCACCTCCGACGTGCCGCCCGGCGCCGTGGTGGCGGGCGCCCCGGCGCGGGTCGTCGGGTCGCGGCGGCGGGCCGGTGTCTGAGGGGTCGACCGCGGACGGCTCGTCCCGCCGGGGTGCGGGCCGGCGCCTGAGCCTCATCACCGTGGACCAGGCCGTCTCGAGCGCGTCCAACTTCGTCGTCACGATCCTGGCCGCGCACGCGCTGGGCGTCCGGACCTTCGGTGTCTTCGCGCTGGTCTTCCTCACCTACGTCACCGCTCAGGGGCTGGCCCGCTCGCTCACCGGCGAGCCGCTGCTGGTGCACGCCGCAGAGGCCCGGGACCGCACCGGCGAGGTGATCGGGACCGGCCTGTGGACCGGCCTGGTAGCGGCCGTGGCCTGCGCCGGCGTGGCCGCGGTCCTGTGGGCGCTCGGGGAGGGCTCGGCGACGGCGTTCGCGGTGCTGGCCGTGTGCCTGCCGCTGATGTTCGTCCAGGACCTGGGCCGCTACCTCGCCTTCGCGCTGCACCGGCCCGGCCGGGCGCTGGTCCTCGACGGCACCTGGCTGCTCCTGGTCGTCATCGGCTCTGCGGTGCTCCTCGCGACCGACCGGTCCGGGCTGGCGACGTTCGTGGGCTGCTGGGCCGGCTCCGGGGCCGTGGCGGGCGCGATCGTGCTGGTGCAGCACCGCTCCGCGCGCCCGCGGATCGGCACCGCCTGGCTCCGGCAGACCTGGACCTTCTCCTGGCGCTACGCGCTCTCCTACGCCTCGATGCAGTCGGCGGCGCTGGGGGTCTCGGTCGCCCTGCTGGCGGTGGCCGACGCCCGGGCCCTGGCCGCCGTGCGTGGCGCCTGGCTGCTGCTCGGCCCGTTCGTCCAGCTGCAGGCCGCCGCGGTGGCGGCCGGGGTGGCCGAGGTCGCGCGGCTGCCGGCCGGCAGTGCGGCGGTCGCCGTGCACGTGCGCCGCACCACGCTGCTCACCACCAGTGCCGCGGTGCTCAACGCGGCCGTCCTCTGGGCCCTGCCCGACGTGCTGGGCCGGGCGGTGCTGGGCGCCACCTGGGCCGTGGTCGAGCCGCTGGTGCTGCCCGCCGGCGTGGTCATGGTGATGATCGGGCTGGTCAGCGGGGTCCGCTCCGCGCTGCTGGGCCAGCGGGCCGTCCGCACCACGCTGCGCCTCGACCTGGTCGCGACCATGGTGACCTTCGCGGCCACCGTCGTCGGTGCGGTGGTGGACGCGGCGTACGGCGCGTTCGCGTTCCTGGCCTGCGCGCAGGCAGCGGTGGCGGCGATGTGGTGGGTGGTCCACCTGCGCCGGGTCGGGGTCGACGCCGCTCCCCAGGCGGCCGGGGACGATCTCGGCGCGGTCCTGCCCACCACCGGACAGTGAGCCGTCGGCCGTGGACAATCTCCCCGTGCTGACGTTCCTGCGCTGGTTGCGCCACGCCCTGCGGCGCGGGCACGACGCCGTCCTCGGGGCGGAGTACGCCCAGCAGCGCCGGCTGGTGAAGGCGGGGCGGATGACCGTGGGCCGGCACAGCTACGGCATCCCGGTCATCAAGACCTACACCCACGACACCACCCGGCTGAGCATCGGCGCCTACTCCGCGGTCTCGGAGACCGCGATCGTCATGCTGGGCGGCGAGCACGCGGTCGACCGGGTCACGACCTTCCCGCTGCGCATCGTCCTGAAGCTCCCGGGCGCCGGCCAGGACGGCATCCCGGTCCCGACCGGTGACACCGTGATCGGCAACGACGTCTGGGTCACCCAGCGCGCGTTCATCAGGAGCGGGGTGACCGTCGGCGACGGCGCCATCGTGGCCGCCGGCGCCATCGTGACCAAGGACGTGCCGGCGTACGCCGTGGTGGGCGGCAACCCGGCCAAGGTGCTGCGCTACCGCTTCACCCCCGAGCAGATCGAGGCGCTGCTCGGCATCCGGTGGTGGGACTGGCCCGACGACCTCGTCGTCGAGGCCACGCCGCTGCTGTGCGGCACCGACATCGACGCGTTCATCACCTGGGCCCACGAGCAGCGGGCCGCCGGTCGCACCCCCCGTTGAGGATTCGTCTGCGGATCGACAGGTCGCCGACCGCGGGGGCGTGCAGACGGATCGGGGTCAGGCCGACTTGCGCCAGTACGCGCCGAACTCGTCGATCGGCACGATCTCGTCGGTGATCCCGTGCGCGGCTCGGTAGTCGTGGACCGCCTTGCCGGCCTGCGAGGCGTGGCTGCCGAAGTCGTCGATGATGCAGAAGCCGCCGGGGGAGAGCTTTGGGTAGAGCGGCTCGAGGGCCTGGATCGTCGACTCGTACATGTCGCCGTCGAGGCGCATCAGGGAGAGCCGCTCGACCGGCGCGGTGGGCAGCGTGTCCTTGAACCAGCCGACCAGGAACTCCACCCGCTCGTCGAGCAGCCCGTAGCGCTCGAAGTTGTGGCGCACCGTCTCGGCGCCGACCGCCAGGCCCGTCTGCTCGTGCAGCCGGTCGCCCTCGTCGGCGGGGTAGCGGCTGGCGTCCGGCTTGGGCAGGCCCTCGAAGGAGTCGGCCAGCCACACCCGGCGCTGCGTGTCGCCCCACGCGCGGAGGTTGGCCTTCATGAAGATGCACGCGCCGCCGCGCCAGACGCCGGTCTCGATCAGGTCGCCCGGCACGTCGTCGGCCATGATCCGCGCGATGCACTCCTCGATGTTGGTCATCCGCTTGAGGCCGATCATCGACTCCGCCCGCGAGGGCCAGTCGAGGCCGCTCTCGCGCAGGGTCGGGTCGTAGGGCTTCTTGTAAGCGATCTCGAGGTTGGCCCGCTGCGCGAGGTCGCCCACGGCGGCCGCCACGCGCTTCTTGAACGACGGTGACCCGGCGGTGCGGACGCCGCCCAGGATGGAGTCGTTGTCCTCGGCCAGCGCGCCGGTCAGGCTGCGCTTCACGAGGTCGAGGTAGAGCGAACGCAGCTGCTCGGCGGACGTCGCCGAGTCGGTGAGGGAGTCGAGCACGTAAGCACAACGGTGCTCGGGCCGGGCCGTTACTGTGCACGCGTGCTGGACCAGCGGATGGCCTTCTGCACCATCTTGTCGACCAACTACCTCGCCAAGGCGCTGACCCTCGCGGACACCCTGCAGCGGCACCACCCCGGCGCCCGGCTCACCGTCCTGGTGATCGACTCGGCCGACGCCGCGCACCTCGCCGGCGTCCAGCGGCCCGGCGTCGACATCGTCGGCACCGAGGTGCTCGGGCTCCCGCACCGCGACGTGCTGCGGCTGGCGACCATCTACGACCTGGTCGAGCTCGCCACCTCCGTCAAGCCGCTGCTGCTCAAGGCGCTGCTGGTCGACGCCGAGCAGGCGGCGTACCTCGACCCCGACACCTACGTCACCAGCCCGATGGTGGAGCTCTCGCCCGACCTCGCGGCGACCGAGGGCGGCATCCTGCTCACCCCCCACTTCCTCGACCCGGTCCCGGCGGGCGCCGAGCTGACCGAGGGCCACCTGCTCACGGTCGGGGTCTACAACCTCGGCTTCTGCGCGGTCGACCGGCGGGCGCTGGGCTTCCTCGACTGGTGGTGGGGGCACCTCGAGCACGAGTGTCTCTGGGACCCGCTCTCGGGCCTGTTCGTGGACCAGAAGTGGTGCGACATCGGCTCGGTGACCTTCCGCGCCGGCGCCTCGCGGCACCGCGGCTACAACGTCAGCGTGGCCAACCTGCACGAGCGCCCGGTGGTGCTCGACGACGCCGGCTACGGCATCGCCGGCGCCGATCCCGGCACCGTCGGCGACCGGCTGCGGCTCTTCCACTTCCACGCCTTCGACACCAGCCGCCCCGAGGAGCTCTCCACCCGGCTGGCCACCTCGACCACCCACCTGCGGACCGAGGGCACCGCGATCGACCGGCTCTGCCGGGAGTACGCCGACGCACTGGTGGCCCACGAGCGCGCCCTGCCGCCCGCCCAGCCCTACCCCTACTGGACCGACACCCGCGGACGCCGGGTCTCCCGCCAGCTGCGCCGGGCCTGGCGGATCGAGGAGCGCCGTGCCACCGCGCCGCTGCCCTCGCCGTTCCTGCCCGAGGAGGCGGCGGCCTACGACGCGTGGCGGCGGCGCGCCCTGCGGACCGAGGCGCGCGAGCTCGTCGGAGACGCGGTCAAGAGCGCTCGGCTGGCGCTCCCGGAGGAGTACGGCCGGCTCCGCAACCGCTTCCCGCGCCTGGTCGGCCGGCTCCGGGGCAAGGCGATGCAGAACGCCGACGGGATCTGGCAGTAGCGCCATACCCCGACGACGACGGTGGTTGAGGTGCGAGGCCGCCACGGCCGAGCCTCAAAGCCTGGTGACACGGTGCTGGGCCCGCACCAGCCTCGGCCCACCTGGCTTCGAGGCTCAGGCGCTGGGCGCCTTCGCACCTCAGCCACCGTGGCGTGGGTCGAGCCGTCAGTCAGCCATCAGGGCGTCGAGGGCGGCCAGCACCCTCTCGGGCGGGAGGGAGATGTCGCGCAGGACGCCGGTCATCGGGCGGTGCTCGGCGGCGGCGACCTGCTCGGGGCTGCCGGCGACCAGGTAGCGGTAGCGCGCCTCCGGTACGGCGTCGGTGACGGCCCAGTAGCAGGGGTTCACGTAGTCGTGGGCGAAGAGCTCGAGCACCCGTGCGCCCGGGCGGGCGAAGACCAGGTTGGCCAGCGCGGCGCCGTGCGGGGCCACGACGACCTCGGCGGCCGCGAAGGCGTCGATCTGCTCCTGCACCGACACCGAGCCGGGGTCGAGCCGGGCGAAGCCCCGCTCCGCCAGGGCCGGCCACAGGGCGGCTTCCTCGACGTAGCGCCGGGTGCCGGGCGTGGTGCCGCGGGTGACGTAGAGGCCCCGGGCGCGGCCGCCCAGGTCGCCCGAGGGCGGCAGGTGCTCGCGCAGCCACGAGACGACCCAGTGCGGCGCCATCAGGTCCTGGTTGGGCGTCGACGGGACCAGCAGCCGATCGGGGGCCAAGCAGGCGTGCTTGTCGACCTCGATGACCGGGAGGCGGTCGAGCCCGATCAGCTCGAGCAGCTGGCGTTGGTACGGCGAGCGAGTGCTCAGGTAGACCGCGTCCACCGCTTGGCCCGGGCAGGCCTCCTGGAAGATGCCCCAGCGCGGCAGCAGGTCGAGCAGGAAGTGGTAGTAGTTCGTGCTCGTCCCGCGGGTGGCCAGCGACAGCAGGGTGCCGGGCACCGGGGTCGGCTCGGGCAGCCGCGGTCGCAGGAACACCGGGTGCTGGCGCCAGCCCGAGATCCCGAAGTAGCCGCTGGTCTCGTGGTCCAGGACCCCACCGGGCGCGACCGTCGCCGCGTAGTCGCCGACCAGCAGCCCCTCGCGCACCTCCAGCACGTAGCGCGCCGAGACCGTCCGGTGCAGCCACGGCTCGAACGCCGCGTGGCCGGCCGGCTCGCCCGCAGGCATCGTGCGCACGAGCTCCTCGGCCGGGCCTCCGGGGTGCAGGGTCACGCGCGTCGGGTCCAGGGCAGCGGTGGCCAGGCTCCGCTCCGTCGCCCGGGTGGGCAGCGCTCGGGGCCCGGCCAGCCGCGACGTGCGCCGGAACACCACGCCCAGTACCGCGGTCGCGCCGCGGTGCAGCCGCTTGATCACCGGCCAGAGGCCCTGCAGGCGACGGGGCAGACGGCTCACCGGACCAGCTCCGCCAGGGCGTCCCGGGTCTGCCGGACCGTGCGCTCCCAGGTGAAGCCCGCCGCCCACGCGCGGGCCGCGGACAGCTCCGTCTCGGTCGTCGCGCGCGCTCGTCGTACGGCGCCCGCCAGCGCGGCCGGCGTCCAGTCGGCGGCCACCGCCGCGTGGCCGCCGGCCACCTCGGTCGTGGCCGGCTCGGGGCCGAGCACCACCGGCTTGCCCAGCAGCATCCCCTCGACCACAGGGAGCCCGAAGCCCTCGAAGTCGGAGGGGAACACCACCATCTCGGCCTCGGCCAGCACGCGGTGGAAGTCCGCGTCCGGCAGGAACGGCGCCAGCTCGACGCTCCCGCCCAATCCGAGCGAGGCGACCCGCTCGGCGATGGCCGCGCGCCCGGTGGACCCGACGCCGAGGAGCGTGAGCGGCGGCGCGCCGCCGGGATCGGCGCGCAGCAGCGACCAGGCCTCGAAGAGCAGGTCGGGGTTCTTGTTGGAGTGGTGGGCGAAGCCGACGGAGGGACCGGTCCGGGTCGGAGCGGGCCAGGACAGCACGTGGTCGCCGCCGAGGTGGACCACGCGGGCCGGCACCGACGTGGTCGAGGGGTGCAGCCGGTGCAGGTCGTCGAGGCTCCGCTGCGAGATGGCGATGAAGCCGTCGGCGATCGCGTAGGAGCGCCCGTAGGACACGTCGCGCAGCAGGCGCCGGCCCCGGCTGAACTGCTCGGGCCGCAGCTCGTGGCGAAGGTCCAGCACCACCACGCACAGGGGCGCGGCCAGCCGGCGCACCGTGGTCGTCGGCGCGGTGGCCAGGACCACGTCGGGCCGCAGCCGCTCCACGAGCCGCGGCAGCCCCAGCGTCTGCGCGACCGGACGGCCGACCACGTCGGGGCCGCGCACGGGCAGCTCGTGCCTGGTGGCGCTGCCGGTGGTCAGCGTGGAGCCCACGCGCAGCGCGACGTGCACGTCGTCGTCGGGGAAGACGACGGACCACTGTGCGAGCAGGTGGTCGACGTAGGTGCGGATGCCGCCGTACTCGGCGCACATCGCGTCGACGAGGAGCCTCACGAGCCCTTCTGCACGAAGATCATCAGGGTGGGGCGCAGCCGCGGTGGGGTCAGCCGGTCGATGCCGGCGGCCACGCGCCACAGGGCCGGGGAGCGGCCGAAGTACGTCGGCTCGCTGGCGTGCCCGTAGACGTGCACGGCGTGACCGGCGAAGAGCCGGCGCAGGTCCTTGCGGGTGTTCATCGAGTAGCGCACCGGGAAGACGTCCTCGGCCTTGCGCCCGGGCTGCAGCCGGTCGAGGACCCGCACGTGCAGCGTGTTGGGCACGGCCCGCGCGCCGACGCCGATCATCCCCCACTTGTTGGGCGTGCGCGCCGCGAGCCAGCCGCCGGGCTTCAGCAGCCGCACCAGCTCCGCGGCCACCTCCGGCGCGTGCTCGGCGTCGATGTGCTCGAGCACGTGGTCGGCGATGACCACGTCGAAGGTGCCGTCCTCGTAGGGCAGGGGCTCGCCCGGCGCCACCACCCGCGCCTCGTCGAGCGTCGGGTTGGTGAGCACCGCCTCGTCGACGTCGGTGCCGACCACCCGGGCGACGCGGCCCTTCAGGGTCCGCAGCCGGCGCGAGATCTCCGGCATCGGCTCCACCGCCCAGTAGCCACGACCGGCCCCGAAGTCGAGGACGTGGCTCGACTCGTCGACCAGGGCATTGATCCGCGTGTAGAACTCCACCTGCCCGTCGAGGTGGGTGTACCCGCCGACCGCGGCCTCGGGGTACAGCCGGGCCAGCGTCGGGCTGGGCTCGAACTCCTCACTCACCGCGGGACCTCGTCGCCGACGGTGGTCCAGGTTGCGCAGCCACCCACGGTGGTTGAGGAGGTTGCGCAGCAACCGTCTCGAAACCTCTGGCTCCGGGGCTGGTGCTCGACCGCGTCCCAGCCGACGACGGTGGTTGAGGAGGTTGCGCAGCAACCGTCTCGAAACCTCTGGCTCCGGGGCTGGTGCTCGACCTGGTCCCAGCACCGGGTTGCGCGGTTTCGAGACGGTCGCTGCGCGACCTCCTCAACCACCGGGGGCAACGGGCGCAGAACGCCCTCATCAACCACCGTCGTGGGCGCGGTCCGCGACGTGCGACAGGCGCTCATGCGCCCAGCAGCCGGGACATCTGCTCGATGTCGGCGTCGACCATGATCTGGGCCAGCCGGTCGGCGTTGGTCTCGGCCTTCCAGCCGAGCACCTCGCGGGCCTTGGAGGCGTCGCCGATGAGGGCGTCGACCTCGGTGGGCCGCTCGTACTGCTCGTCGTAGGAGACGTACTGCTGCCAGTCCAGGCCGGCGTGGCTGAACGCCGCCTGCACGAACTGGCGCACGGTCCGGCCCTCGCCGGTGGCCAGCACGTAGTCGCCGGGCTCGTCGTGCTGGAGCATCCGCCACATGCCCTCGACGTACTCCGGCGCGTAGCCCCAGTCGCGCACCGAGTCGAGGTTGCCCAGGTGCAGCGAGTCGCGCGCACCGAGCACGATGGCGGCCACGCCGAGGGTGATCTTGCGGGTCACGAAGCTCTCGCCCCGCCGCGGCGACTCGTGGTTGAAGAGGATCCCGGAGACCGCGAAGAGGTCGTAGGCCTCGCGGTAGTTGACCGTCACCCAGTGGGCGTAGAGCTTGGCCGCGCCGTACGGCGAGCGCGGGTAGAACGCCGTGCCCTCGTCCTGCGGCGGCGGGGTGGCGCCGAACATCTCCGAGGTCGAGGCCTGGTAGTAGCGGCAGTCGATCCCGGCCGCGCGGATCGCCTCGAGCAGCCGCAGCGCGCCGGTGCCGTCGGTCGAGGCGGTGTACTCCGGCATCTCGAAGGAGACCTTGACGTGGCTCTGCGCGCCGAGGTTGTAGACCTCGTGCGGCTCGATGGCGTGGATCAGGTTGACCAGGCTGACGCCGTCGGTCAGGTCGCCGTAGTGCAGGTGCAGGTCGGGGCTCTCGATGTGGTCGATGCGGCCCCGGTTGATGGTCGAGGCGCGGCGCACGAGGCCGTGGACCTCGTAGCCCTTCGCCAGCAGCAGCTCGGTGAGGTAGGACCCGTCCTGGCCGGTGATCCCCGTGATGAAGGCGCGCTTGGTCACCGGAGCATCATCCCGGATGCGACGGCACGAGCTCGCAAGTCGCCCGCAGTCCGACCGCGTCGTCGGCGTGGACCACCGCGACGTCCCAGTACGCCGTCTGCCGCCGGCCGGCCGCCGCCTCGGCGGCCTCCCGGGCCTCGAGCTCCTCGACCGCGGCCGGCATCGAGGCGAGCGGCAGGCGGGTGAGGGGCAGGCCGCCGTTGCTCCAGATCGCGACCTCGGCGTACCCCTGCGCGGCCAGGTCACCCCACACCGGCAGGGGGTCCAGGCCGGCTGCCCGGGTTTGGCGCAGGTCGTACTCGAAGAACAGCACCGGCCGGTTCGCGGCGTAGGCGCGCGCCAGGGCGGGCACCAGCTCGACGTCGTACCCGTCGGTGTCGGACTTGACCAGCCGCACCGGCGCGAAGTCCGGGTGGCGGGCCAGCAGCTCGGCCACGGTGACCGTCGGGGTGGCGCCGGCCGGAGGCCCAGGCGTCGCGGTGAACGTCGTGGTGCCCCAGTGCCGCACCGGCGCGGCCGCAGCGGCCGGGGCGTCACCCGTGAGGAGCAGCGAGGGCTCGACGGCCATCCGGTCGGTGGCGTTGCGGCGCAGGAAGGAGAGGTAGAAGTCGTCGGCCTCGACGCAGAGCACCCGGGCCCCGGGGGTCGCGGCCAGGACCTGGAGGGCCGAGTCGCCGACGTTCGCACCCACGTCGAGCACGTGCAGTGGCGCGTCCGTGCGGTGCAGCAGGGCAGCGAGCCGCACGAGGTTCTGCCCGTACGGCGAGCCGGGGGTCGCGGTGTAGTCGGGCAGCCGGTGCACCCAGGGCAGCGTCATCCGCACGCCCTGGACCTCGCGGGTCACCGCGCGGGAGGGCCACCGGTCACGGACGGCCCAGCCCGCCCGGCGTCGCAGTCGACGGGGGAGGGACTCCACGGCTGCCGCGTCGCCGAGCCAGGGGACCAGCGGTGCGTCGTTCTGGCTCATCGACGGGAACGTAGACCGTCCGCGCGCGTCCCGGGGACGGATTCGGAGGGCGCGGGCGGCTCCCGGCGCGCGGCGGTCTAGACAGCTCCCGCGTGGTGCCGCCCGTCACATAACCCCTCTTGTTACTCGCGCGTTGCCTTCCCCGACCGCCCCCTCCCCCCGACCGGCGGCCGTTCCGGAGGTTTGTCTCGATGGGCTCGCGTGTGGACGTCCTGGTCGCCGGCGGCGGCGGCTTCATCGGCGGCCACCTGGTGGCGGACCTGCTCCGCCAGGGCCTCAGCGTCCGTGCGGTCGACGCCAAGCCCCGCTCGGAGTGGCACCAGGTCCACCCCGACGCCCAGAACGTCGTGGCCGACCTCTCGCTCCTCGAGGAGGCGCGGGCCCAGACCGAGGGAGCGCGCGAGGTCTACATGCTCGCGGCCGACATGGGCGGCATGGGCTTCATCGAGAACAACAAGGCGCTCTGCATGCTGACCGTGCTGACCAGCACGCACATGCTGCAGGCGGCCCGCGACCACGGCGTCGAGCGCTACTTCTACTCCTCGTCCGCCTGCGTCTACGCCGCCGACAAGCAGACCGACTCCGACATCACCGCGCTGAAGGAGTCCGACGCCTACCCGGCCATGCCCGAGGACGGCTACGGCTGGGAGAAGCTCTTCACCGAGCGGATGTGCCGGCACTTCCTCGAGGACTTCGGGCTGACCACGCGGGTCGCCAGGTTCCACAACGTCTACGGCCCGCACGGCACCTGGACCGGCGGCCGCGAGAAGGCGCCGGCGGCGATCTGCCGCAAGGTCGCGACCGCCGCGATCACCGGCGAGCACCGCATCCCGATCTGGGGCGACGGCGAGCAGACCCGCAGCTTCATGTACGTCGACGACTGCGTCCGCGGCAGCCAGATGGTCCTGCGCGGCGACAGCCCCGAGCCGGTGAACCTCGGCAGCTCGGAGCTGGTCTCGATCAACGGCCTGGTCGACATCGTCGAGGGCATCGCGGGGATCCGCTGCCACCGCGACCACGAGCTCGACGCCCCGCAGGGCGTCCGCGGCCGCAACAGCGACAACACCCAGATCCGGGCGACCTACGGCTGGGAGCCCTCCATCCCGCTGGTCGACGGGCTGGAGCAGACCTACCGCTGGGTCTTCGACCAGGTCAAGCGCTCTCTCGGCTGAGGAGTTCCCCGTGCGCATTCTCGTCCACGACTACAGCGGCCACCCGTTCCAGGTGGAGCTGAGCTCCGAGCTCGCGCGCCGCGGCCACGTGGTCGTCCACTCCTGGTGCGAGGCCTACGTCTCGGGCAAGGGCAGGCTCGCCGACCCGGAGTCTGGGGTGGAGTTCGCCTCGATCGGCCGGGGCGAGGTCATCGAGAAGCTGAACTTCAAGCGCCGCCTGGTGCAGGAGGCGAAGTTCGGCTGGCAGCTGGTCCGCCAGGTCCGCAGCCGCCGGCCCGAGGTCGTGGTGGTCGCGAACACGCCGGTGCCGAGCATGGTGATCCTGGCGGCGTACCTCCACCTCGTCGGGATCCCGCTGGTGCTCTGGCACCAGGACGTGCAGGGCATCGCGATCAAGGCCTTCGCCGGCCAGAAGCTGTCCCGGGCCTTCCAGCTGGTCGCCGCGGTCGTCGAGCGGGGTGAGCGGTGGGTGGCGCGCCGCTCGGCGGCCGTGGTGGTCATCGCCGAGTCGTTCATGGACGTGCACCGGCGCTGGGGCACCGCCGACCGGGCCACCGTGATCCCCAACTGGGCGCCGCTGGGCGAGATCGTGCCCACGCCGCGCGACAACGACTGGGCCGTCGAGCAGGGCGTGGCCGGCCAGCCCAACATCGTCTACTCCGGGACCCTCGGCCTCAAGCACCGTCCCGAGCTGCTGGTCGGGCTGGTCCGGCGGGTCCGCGACGCCGGCACACCGGCGCACCTGACGGTGGTCAACGAGGGGCCGGCGGTGGAGCTGCTCCGCACCGAGGCCGCCCGCCAGGACGTGCCCATCACGCTGCTGCCCTTCCAGCCCTACGACCGGTTGCCCGAGGTGCTCGGCAGCGGCGACGTCCTCGTGGTCCTGCTCGACCAGGCCGCCGGCGCCTTCTCGGTGCCGTCCAAGACGCTGTCCTACCTCTGCGCCGGTCGCCCGGTGCTCGGCCTGATGCCGGAGGAGAACCTCGCGGCCCGGCTGATCGCCGACGCGGACGGCTGCGTCCTGCCGCCGTGCGACGGGGCGCTCGACGACGCGGCCACCTGGGTCTCCAGCGTGCTGCGCAGCAGCGTCCGTCGGCGGCGGCTGGGCCTCAAGGCGCGCGCGCTGGCCGAGCGGGAGTTCGCACTCGACGGGTGCGCCACCCGTTTCGAGAAGATCTTCACGCGGGTGGCGCCCGAGGCCACCACGCTGTCGGTGTGCCGCGCGGACCTCGCCGTTCTCGAATCGCGAGACAGCCGTCCGTACTCTGAGACGCGGGCTTCGTAGCCCTTCGGCGTCCCCCTACTCTTGACCCGTGTTCTCGACCATGCTGACCCGTCGCCGCGCAGTGGACCACTGCCGCGTGCGCTCGTCGCTGTGTCGTCTCTCCTGACGAGGCTGCCACCTCTTTCAGTCAATCTGGACTGAATTACTGCAGTATCGTCGCGCGTGTCGGCGGTCCGCCGACCCGCCTCCCTCGCGAGCCAGGAGAGCCATGACCACCACCGCACCGCTGCCCACCGGGGCACCGGCCGGCATCGACCCGCGCGGGCCGCAGGTCACCGCCGCGATCACCGCGGTGGTGCTGGCCGTCGTGCTGCTGCTGCCGAGCCCGTGGGCGGCGGCGCTGACCGGCGTCCAGGCGGTGCTCTTCGCCGTCGGCGCCACCCGCGGGGTGCAGCACACGCCGCACGCGTGGCTCTTCCGGCACCTCGTGCGTCCCCGGCTCGCGCCGCCGTCCGAGCTCGAGGACCCGGCCCCGCCGCGGTTCGCCCAGGCGGTGGGACTGGCGTTCACGCTCGTGGCCCTCGTGGGCTTCGCCAGCGGCGTCACCCTGCTCGGCCAGGTGGCGATCGGCTTCGCGCTGGTGGCCGCGCTGCTCAACGCGGTCTTCCGCTTCTGCCTGGGCTGCGAGATGTACCTGCTGCTCAAGCGGACCACGTCCGCCGCCTGACTCCCGTCCGACGTCGCACCACGACGACAACCAACGCACCAACCAATCGAAGGAACCGACACATGACTCGCGAGAGCTCGCTCGTCACCGCCCAGTGGGTGGAGGAGCACCTGGAGGACCCCAAGGTCGTCCTGGTCGAGGTGGACGAGGACACCTCGGCCTACGACAAGGGCCACATCAAGGGGGCCATCAAGCTCGACTGGACCACGGACCTCCAGGACCAGGTCCGCCGCGACTTCGTCAGCAAGGAGCAGTTCGAGGCGCTGCTGTCGGGCCGGGGCGTCGCCAACGACGACACCGTGGTGCTCTACGGCGGCAACAACAACTGGTTCGCGGCCTACGCCTACTGGTACTTCAAGCTGTACGGCCACGAGGACGTCCGGCTGCTCGACGGCGGCCGCAAGAAGTGGGAGCTCGACTCCCGCGAGCTGACCGACGAGCTGCCCACGCGCGCGCAGACGTCGTACACCGCCAAGGAGCAGGACTCCTCCATCCGCGCGTTCCGCGATGAGACGGTGGCCGCGATCGGCACCCAGAACCTCGTCGACGTCCGCAGCCCCGACGAGTTCGCCGGCCGGCTGCTCGCCCCGGCGCACCTCCCGCAGGAGCAGGCGCAGCGCGCGGGCCACATCCCGACCGCTGCCAACGTGCCGTGGAGCAAGGCGGCCAACGACGACGGCACCTTCAAGTCCGACGACGAGCTCCGCGAGCTCTACACCGAGGCCGGCGTGGACTGGAGCAAGGACACCATCGCCTACTGCCGCATCGGCGAGCGGTCCTCGCACACCTGGTTCGTGCTCAAGGAGCTGCTGGGCCAGGACAACGTCAAGAACTACGACGGCTCCTGGACCGAGTACGGCTCGCTGGTCGGCGTCCCCGTGGCCCTCGGCGACGAGCCCGGAGAAGCCTGATGTGCGGCGCGACCAAGGGCGGGCTCTCGCTGGACGGCGTGAACGTCGCCAAGGAGGCCGTCATCCAGGGCCAGGTGCTGCGCGGCGAGACCCCCGTGGGCAACGCCTACGTCCGGCTGCTCGACCGCACCGGTGAGTTCACCGCCGAGGTCCCGACCTCGGCGACGGGCCACTTCCGGTTCTTCGCGGGCGAGGGCGACTGGACGCTGCGGACCCTGGCGCCCCAGGCGGAGCCGGTCGACCGGCCCGTGCACGCCCAGGTCGGCTCGGTCGCCGAGGTGACCGTCGCGATCTGATCCACCACGCCACCCACGAAGACCCGCCCGTGCTGCACGGGCGGGTCTTCGTGTCTCGGGGGGCCGCGCCTCTTCTCGCTTCTCAGGCCGGCGCGGGAGGCGTCTCGAGCAGCAGGGTGACGGGGCCGTCGTTGACCGACTCCACCCGCATGTCCGCGCCGAACCGGCCCCGCTCGACGTGCGCCCCCAGCCGCTCGAGCTCGGCGCACACGGCGTCGTAGAGCGGCTCGGACACCGGTCCGGGCGCCGCCGCCTGCCAGGTCGGGCGGCGGCCCTTGCGCGCGTCGCCGTACAACGTGAACTGGCTGACCACGAGCACCGGTGCCGAGGCGTCCGAGGCCGACTGCTCGTCGCGCAGCAGACGGGTCTCCCAGAGCTTGCGGGCCAGCCAGGCCACCTCGGCGGGGCCGTCGGTGTGGGTGACGCCGACGTAGACCAGCAGGCCGGGCCCCTCGATCGCGCCGACCACGCTGCCCTCGACGCTGACCGACGCGCTCAGCACCCGCTGGACCACCGCTCTCACGCCGGTGATCGTCCCAGGGGGGGAAAGTCTCAGACGTTCCCCACCCGACCTGAGCGGGGGAGTGGGTCGGAAACGTCTGGGACTATCGCTCCCGGCGCAGCCAGACGGTCCCCTGGCGGGGGCCGGCGGGCTCGTGACTGACGAGGTGCAGGCCGGCCGTGGCCAGGAAGGCCTCGAGCTCGGTCCAGGAGTGGCCGGGCACGTCGTGGTACTCCATGACCAGCGTGCGTACGCCGGCCCAGTCCTCCGGGCGGCTGCCGAGCACGATGGCGTACTCCGCGCCCTCGGTGTCCAGCTTGACCAGGTCGACCCGGCCGCCGGCGTCGGCGACCACGCCGGCGAAGCTGCGGCACGGCACGGTGACCATGGCGCCCTCGGTGGCGGTCAGGCCGTTGAGGGCGCTGGCGTGCACGTTGTCGGTCAGCTCGAGGGTCCCGTCGTGGTCGGACACGGCGACGGCGTACGCCGAGACCCGGCCGGCCAGCCCGTTGTCCTCGACGTTGCGCGAGAGCCAGCGGGCCGTGGACGGCGAGGCCTCGTAGGAGTGCACGGTGGCCTGCGGCAGCCGGCTGGCCACGGCCAGGGAGAAGCAGCCGATCTGGGCCCCGATGTCGAGGACCACCGGGCGCTCCGGCAGCCCCGCCGCCAGCTCGTCGAGGTGGTAGGTGTCCTCGGCGAAGACCTCGTAGACCGGGACGCGCGCGCCGGCGTGGTTGGGGCAGGCCACCACCAGTCCGTCGCGCGTGCGGAAGCTGAGCTCGTCACGGCGCCACGGCGTCAGCGCCGAGCCCAGGTCGGCCAGGACCCGCGGGCCGTTGGCGAAGCCGAAGGTCTGGCGCACCCGGCGGGCGGCCAGGGCGGGGGAGCGGCTCATCGCGCGGCTCCCACCGGGAGGTCGGTGCTCACGTCGTCGGCCTCCTCGTCGAGTCGTGGGTCGGATCGGTCGACCGCGGCCACCACCGCGAGCGCGACGCCCATCCACACGAACCGGTCCCAGATGCTGTTGGTCAGCATGCACATCGCGGCGTACCCCAGCGGCACGTAGCCCAGCCGCCGCAGCGGCCCGG
>CAZEPK010000062.1:0-17506 GCA_964514085.1 uncultured Nocardioides sp. | reverse complement strand
GTGAGGCCCATCACAGCCAGTCGCAGCGCCAGCGTCCCGGTCCCGCACCCGAGGTCCAGCACCAGCCGGGCACCGAGCTCGCTCGCCAGCCCGACGTAGGCGTCCAGGTCGGAGCGGTCGTCGTCGAAGACGTCGTAGAGCGGTGCCAGCCGCGGGTCGTCGTACAGCGCATCGGGCACCTCCCGACCCTAGGACCCGTCGCCGGGCGTAAGCACCAGTAATGGATTAGCCCCTGTCGGTGGTCCGATCTACAGTCGTTGACGATGACAACCTCGGAGCACGTCGACCCACCCGCGGGCATCCACTCGCTGTGGCGGCTGCGGGGCTACCTCAAGCCCCACCTCCGGCCGCTCTCGATCATGGCCGCGGCCGCCGTCTCGACCGTCGGGCTGACGATCTCCATCCCGCTGGTCACCAAGGCGATCATCGACGGCCCCATCAACGACCGCGACCTGGGCGCGCTGCTGCCGCTCGGCCTGCTGGCGCTGGCCCTCGGCGTGCTCGAGGCATTCCTGATCTGGCTGCGCCGCTGGTTCCAGTCCAACGCCGTGCTGCAGCTCGAGACCGACATCCGCCACGACCTCTACGAGCGGCTCCAGGAGCTGCCGATGGGCTTCCACACCAAGTGGGAGTCCGGCCAGCTGCTCTCGCGCGCGACCCAGGACCTGTCCTCGATCCGGCGCTTCGCCGGCTTCGGGCTGCTCTTCCTGGTCCTCAACATCCTGCAGGTCACCGTGGTGACCGGCGTGCTGCTGCACATGTACTGGCCGCTCGGCCTGGTCGTCGCGGCCACCGCGCTCCCGGTGGTCTGGCTCTCGATGCGCTTCGAGAAGGAGTACGTCGTCGTCTCGCGGCGGGTCCAGGACGAGCAGGGCGACCTCGCCACGCTGTCCGAGGAGGGCGCGGTCGGCATCCGGGTCATCAAGTCCTTCGGCCGCTCCGAGCACGTCGCCCAGCAGTTCGAGGGCGCCGCCCGCAAGCTGCACAGCACCTCGATGGACAAGGTGCGGCTCTCGGCGAAGTTCTGGAGCTTCCTCGAGGTCATCCCCAACGTCGCGGTCGTCATC
Organism: uncultured Nocardioides sp.; assembly: GCA_964514085.1. Lineage (GTDB taxonomy): Bacteria > Actinomycetota > Actinomycetes > Propionibacteriales > Nocardioidaceae > Nocardioides. The sequence continues at coordinate 16,439 of CAZEPK010000062.1, read as the reverse complement.
GTGCTGCTCACCGGTGCCATCGGCGTGGGCAAGGGGCTGCTCACCACCGGTGAGCTCGTCGCCTTCATCACCCTCCTCCTCTCCCTGGTCTGGCCGGTCGCCTCGCTCGGGGTGATCCTGGCCATGGCGCAGGAGGCGATGACCTCGAGCGCGCGGATCCTGGAGATCTTCGACATCGAGCCCGACATCGTCGGCGGCACGCGGACGATCGCCGAGCCCCGTGGTCACCTCCGCTTCGAGGGGGTCGAGTTCTCCTTCCCCGACAGCGACACCCCGGTGCTGCGCGGCGTCAACCTCGACATCCGCCCGGGCGAGACCGTGGCCCTGGTGGGTGCCACCGGCTCCGGCAAGACGGTGCTCACCGCCCTGGTCCCGCGGCTCTACGACGTGACCGGCGGCCGCATCACGATCGACGGCGTCGACATCCGCGAGCTCGAGCTCGGCCACCTGCGCTCGCTGGTCGCCACGGCGTTCGAGGACCCGATCCTCTTCTCGATGAGCGCTCGCGAGAACCTCACGCTGGGCCGGGCCGACGCCACCGACGACGAGGTCGCCCAGGCCCTCGACATCGCCCAGGCCGGCTTCGTGCACGAGCTGCCCTGGGGGCTCGACACCCGCGTCGGCGAGCAGGGACTGTCCCTGTCCGGCGGCCAGCGGCAGCGGCTGGCCCTGGCCCGGGCGGTGCTGGCCCAGCCCAAGATCCTGGTGCTCGACGACACCCTCTCCGCGCTCGACGTCCACACCGAGAAGCTGGTCGAGGAGGCCCTGCAGCGGGTGCTCTCCGCCACGACCGGCCTGATCGTGGCCCACCGCGCGTCGACGGTGATGCTGGCCGACCGCGTCGCCCTGCTCCAGGACGGCCGGATCACCCACATCGGCGAGCACCGCGAGCTGCTGGCCACCGTGCCGGCCTACCGCGACCTGCTCGGCTCCGACGCCGACCTGCCCGTCCTCGACAGCGAGGGGCTCCGGGCGTGAGCACCGAGACCTCGCCAGGCACCCCGTCGGAGACCCCGCCGGAGGCCCCGGTCGACGAGACCACCTCGTGGCGAGGGCTGGCTCAGGTCGACGCCGACGAGGCCGCCGAGCGGATGACCGCCGGCGCGCTCGGCGGCGGCTCGCGGGCGCTGCTGCGCGAGCTGCTGGCGCCGTACAAGCGGGCCATCCAGGCGCTGATCGCCATCGTCGTGGTCGAGAACGCCGCCCGCCTGGCCATCCCCTACCTGGTCAAGGAGGGCATCGACACCGGCATCCCGCCGATCCGCGAGAGCGACAACCTCGAGCCGCTGCTCTTCATCGTGGGCCTGGCGCTGGTGGCCACCCTGAGCCAGGCGGTGGCCCGCCAGCTGTTCCTGGTGCGGTCGGGGCGGATCGGCCAGGACATCCTCTTCGAGATCCGGCGCCGGGTCTTCCGCCACTTCCAGGCGCTGAGCCCGGCCTTCCACGACGGCTACACCTCGGGCCGGGTGATCTCGCGGCAGACCTCCGACGTCGACGCCATCTACGAGATGCTCGAGACCGGGTTCGACGGCCTGGTCACCGCCGCGCTGACCCTGGTCGGCACGGCAGGGCTGCTGCTGTTCCTCGACGTCAAGCTCGGGCTCGTCGCGCTGACCTGCGGGCCGTTCCTGGCCTGGCTGACCCTGTGGTTCCGCCGGGCCTCGGCCAGCTCCTACAAGGTCACCCGCGAGAAGGTCGCGCTGGTGATCGTGCACTTCGTGGAGTCGATGGGCGGCATCCGCGCGGTCCAGGCCTTCCGCCGCGAGGACCGCAACCAGGAGATCTTCGACGACGTCAACGACCAGTACCGCCGCGCCAACCTCGTGGCCTTCCGGCTGGTCGCGTGGTTCATGCCCGGCATCCGGCTGATCGGCAACCTCACCATCGGCGTGGTCCTGATCTACGGCGGCTACCGCGCCTACCACGGCGACGTCACCGTCGGCGTGCTCGCGGCCTTCCTGCTCTACCTGCGCCAGTTCTTCGAGCCGATGATGGAGATCTCGCAGTTCTACAACACCTTCCAGTCCGCCTCGGCGGCGCTGGACAAGCTGTCCGGCGTCCTCGAGGAGGACCCGTCGGTGCCCGAGCCCACGACGCCGACGGAGCTCGGCGAGGCCCGCGGTGAGCTGCGCTTCGACCACGTCGCCTTCGAGTACGTCGAGGGCCGGCCGGTGCTGCCCGACCTCGACCTGAACGTGCCCGCCGGCCAGACCCTGGCCCTGGTCGGCACCACCGGCGCCGGCAAGACCACGCTGGCCAAGCTGGCCACGCGCTTCTACGACCCCACCGCCGGCCGGGTGCTGCTCGACGGCACCGACCTCCGCTCGCTGCGCTCCACCGACCTGCGCGACGCGGTCGTGATGGTCACCCAGGAGAACTACCTCTTCTCCGGGACCATCGCCGACAACATCCGCTTCGGACGCCCCTCGGCCACCATGGACGAGGTCGTCGCCGCCACCACGGCCCTCGGCGCCCACGACTTCATCAGCGCCATGCCGGAGGGCTACCAGACCGACGTGGCCAACTCCGCCGGCCGCCTCTCGGCCGGGCAGCGGCAGCTGGTGGCCTTCGCCCGCGCCTTCCTGGCCGACCCCGCCGTGCTGATCCTCGACGAGGCGACCTCCTCGCTCGACGTGCCGTCCGAGCGGCTCGTCCAGCGGGCGCTGCGCACGGTCCTGGCCGGCCGCACCGCGGTGATCATCGCCCACCGCCTCTCCACGGTCGAGATCGCCGACCGGGTGCTGGTGATGGAGCACGGGCGGATCGTCGAGGACGGCGCCCCGGCCGACCTGATCGGCTCCGGCGAGGGCCGCTTCAGCGACCTCCACGACGCCTGGCTGGAGTCCCTGGCCTAGGCCCGCTCACCCCCGAGGGCCGGTGTCTCCCCCAGTGTCGGTAGGGGCACCGCGCGGCTCGCTGCGGCAATAGCCCGTTCGGGCCGTCGTCGCGCCCCTCGGGAAGTGGTCCAGTGAGAGGCATGTCAATCCAGAGTGAGGCGTCCGCGCGACGGCGCCGCGGAACCGTCCTGACCCTGCTGCTCTCGCTGGTCCTCGCCAGCTTCCTCTCGGCCCTCGGCCTGGGCTCGCCCGCCGACGCGGCCGCCACCGTGACCTACACCAAGACCCAGACCATCCCGGTGCCGCCGGCGTCCAACTTCGCCGGCTCCGGCGGCGGCGACGGCTGGGCGGTAGCCATGAGCTCCACGGCCGTCTACAACGTCTTCCACCACCAGGGAACGCTCACCGTCGCCTGCCACCTGCAGAGCAACGCGGCCGCGTGCTACGCGCCCGTCACCCTGACCGACGGGACCGGGCACAACTTCGGCAGCCCGGGTCAGCCCGGCATGCACCTCGACCAGGCCACCGGGAAGCTCTACGTCTTCGCCACCCGCGACGACGCGACGGCCGGGGTGGTCTGCTACGACACCGTGCACGCCGCGACGACGCCGTTCTGCGGCTTCAGCGCGCTGACCGCGGTCGGCCAGGGCAGCTACCCGGGCATGTCCAGCGTCGGCAACATGTCGGTCACCGGCGGCAAGCTGTACGCCGTCAACTACGTCTCCGGCGTCGGCGTCACCGCCCAGCAGAACCGCATGCTGTGCTTCGACCTCGCCGCCGGTGGGCCCTGCGCCGGGCAGCCCTACGCGTTGGCCTTCGGCCCCGGCACCTTCTCGCCGTCCTCCTACCCGGCCCCGCAGGTCGCCCTGATCGGCGGCAAGATCATCACCGCCAACCAGAGCGCCACGACCGGCTCGGTGCTGACCTGCTTCGACCCGGCCACCACCGGCACCTGCGCCGGCTCCTGGCCGATCGCGGCGCCGGCCGGCTACACGAGCACCTATGGCGCGCCGTTCCCGCTCCTGAGCGCGTCGGGACTGGTCCAGGGCTTCTGCCTGCCCTCACCGGCCGACCCGTGCTTCACGATGGCCGGCGCCTCCACCGCGACCCCGGCCGGCATGGCCGCCGCCCTCTTCGGCGCCGCCGCGGCCAGCAACGGCTGGAACGGACCGGCCCTGGTGATCGGGTCGCGGGTCTACGTCGCGAACGGCAACACGGGCACGTCGGGCGCGGTCTACTGCTACAGCGCGGCCGCCGGCGCCTCCTGCCCCAACTTCCCGAAGTCCTTCACCAACCTCGGCTACCTCTACACCGTGAACGCCGACCCGGCTCGGCCCTCCTGCATCTGGGTCAACGGCGACAACGGCACCGCGCAGATCCAGAACTTCGACGCGTTCACCGGCGGCGCCTGCGGGGCCGGGGCGATCCGGGTCCTGGCGTCGAGCTTCGTGGTCAACGCTCCGCAGTGCACGCCGGGCGACTACACCCGGCTCCAGGTGCTGCAGCCGGCGCGGTCGGGCTACAGCAACGGGTCGGTGCAGTTCCTCAACGGGGACGCCGGCTCGCTGGGCATCCCCGACCGCACCGTCGACGCCGCCGGCGGCGTGCCGCTGAGCGGCCTGGCGCTCAACTCGACCTCCGGGCTGCCCCAGTTCCTCATCACCCTCAACGGCGCTGCAGCCGCGGCCGAGGTCAAGGTGCAGCTGACCTGGACCGGGGCCTTCGACCCGGCCTGCGTCGGGCCGGGGGTCACCGTGAGCACCCCTGTCACCGCGAAGTGCCACGGCAAGGTCGCGACCATCGTCGGGACCGACGGCAACGACAAGATCAAGGGCACCAACGGCGACGACGTCATCGTCAGCCTCGGGGGCAAGGACAAGATCAAGAGTGGCAAGGGCAAGGACGTGATCTGCAGCGGGGCCGGCAACGACAAGGTCAGCTCCAAGGGTCCGAAGCCCGTCTACGTCAAAGCCGGCGGCGGCGACGACAAGGTGACCGGTGGCCGGGGTGACGACACCCTGATCGGCGGGGGCGGCGACGACGTGCTCAAGGGCCGCGACGGCGACGACCACCTCTCCGGCGGGGGCGGCCACAACGTCCTCAACGGCGGCGCGGGCGACGACACCTGCACCGGTCCCGCCTCCGACGTCCGGCACTCCTGCTAGGGGCGGGTCTCGCCGGCGATCCTCCCGGCCAGGACGGCGCGCGTGGGGGCGCCGCACTTGGCCAGGACGGCGCCGACGTGGTCGTTGACCGTGTGCTCGGAGAGCCCGAGCGCTCGGGCGACGGCACGCGCGTCGGCGCCGGTCGTGAGGTGGCCGAGGACCTCCCGCTCGCGCGGGCTGAGACCGTGCGCGAGCGCGAACACCTCGCGGCGCTCGGCCACCGTGCTGGCCTCGATGGTCACCGCGATCTCCGCGACACCGGACATCCTCTCGGCGCGGAGGGTGACCCAGCGACCGGCCCCCAGGTGCACCCGGGACCACGGCGGTCCGACCGGGCGTCCGGCCTCGGCGGCCAGCAGCGCGGCCCCGACATTGAGGGCCGCGGCGGGGATCGGTGAAGGCAACGGCTCCTCGCCGGGCGGGTTGAGCTCACGCAGCGCGGCCTCCGCGGTCGCCGTCCGGCCCACGACCCGGAGGCCCGGGTCGAGCAGCAGCACCGCCGGGCCGGCGAGGTCCAGCGGCCGGGCATCGTCGACGAAGGTCCGGGCCTGTGCAGCGCGGATCCCCGTGGCCAGGAGGGTGCTGAGCCGGACCAGCAGGTCGACCTCGGCGTCCGCGAACGTGCCTCCGGTCCGCCACAGGTCCAGCCAGGCCCAGCAGCCGAAGCGGTCCGCGAACACGGTGGACGCCACGTCGGTGACGTCCATGTCGTCGAGCACCTCGCGCCACAGGGCCGACCGCGAGAGGTCGCCTTCAGTGGCGGCGCGCAGGGAGGCGCTCGGCGTCCCTGCGCGGCGCAGCTCGGTCCAGCGGTTGAGCGTCGTGAGGTAGCGCTGGCGGCTGAGCTCCGGCAGCCGCGGCCAGTCGAGCATCGGTACGTCGGCCAGCGGCGAGGTCCCGACGCACGTCACAGGATCGGTCAGGAGCCAGACGTGGGCGTCGAACGGCAGGACGCGGCCGAGGACCTCCAGCGCCCGCTCGCGCAGCGCCTTGGGCGAGAGCGGCTCGCGGCAGAGGCGCTCCACCCGGTCCAGGACTCCGGCGGCGGACACCCCGCGAGCCTAGGACCGGGCGACCCGGGCGCGGACCCCCGAGAAGTCGGGATGGTGGTTGCCGGCCGGGCCGACGACCGTGGGGCCATGACCACCCTCCACATCGAGAACACCGTCCGCGACTACGACGACTGGAAGGCCGTCTTCGACAAGTTCGACCGCGCGCGCCGGGACCGCGGCGTCACCGGCTACCGCATCCGCCGCGGCGCCGAGGACCCGGCGCAGGTGATGGTCGACCTGGAGTTCGACAGCACCTCCCGGGCCGAGGAGTTCCGCGAGTTCCTGCGCGGCGTCCTCGCCACCCCGCAGTCGGCAGCGCACTCGCTCGACCACCGGCCGCCCCTGGTGCTCGAGGTGGTGGAGGACACCGTCCTGGCCTGACCCGCCGGTGGGAGACTCGCGCCGTGGGCCTCCTCCTCCAGACTCCTCGGGCGTGGGCACGCCGGCACCTGGGCCGCGCGCCCGACCGCGGGACGAGCCCGTTGCGCGGGCGGACAGTCCTGGTGACCGGCGCGAGCTCGGGCATCGGCGAGGCGACCGCCCGGGCCGTGGCCGGACGCGGCGCCACGGTGCTGCTGGTGGCGCGGCGCGAGCAGGAGCTCGAGCGGGTGCGGGCCGGGATCGAGGCGGCGGGCGGTCGCGCCGCGGCGTACTCCTGCGACCTCACCGACACCGCCGACGGCGGCGCGGTCGACCTGCTGGTCACGCGGGTGCTCGACGAGCACGGCACCGTGGACTACCTGGTCAACAACGCTGGCCGGTCGATCCGTCGCTCGCTGCACCTGTCCTACGACCGCTTCCACGACGTCGAGCGCAGCATGGCCGTCAACTTCCTCGGGCCGGTCCGGCTCACCCTCGGGCTGCTGCCGGCGATGCGCGCGCAGCGCTTCGGGCACGTGGTCAACGTCGTCACCTGGGGCGTGCAGATGAAGGCGCCGAAGTTCAGCGCCTACATCGCCTCCAAGACCGCCCTCGACGTCTGGAGCCGGATCGCGGGGCGCGAGACGTACGGCGACGACGTGACCTTCACCAACATGCGGTTCGCGCTGGTGCGGACGCCGATGAGCGCACCCACCGAGGCCTACCGGGGGCTGCCCGGCCTCACGCCCGAGCAGGCGGCCGCCCGGGTCGTGCGCGCCCTCGAGGACCGGCCGCTGACCACCGGCACGCTGGCCGGGCGGGTGGGGGAGTGGGCCAACCTGCTCGCCCCGCGGCTCAGCGACGCGGCCTTCCACCGGCTCGACCGCCGGATGCCCGACTCTCGCGCGGCCCGCGGGGAGAGCCGGTCCGTCGAGCCCTGAGCCCACCGCTGCGCCACCGGGGGCGGCTGATCGGTCGGAGTGCGATTCTGCGGAACGCCGGGAGCGGAGCGGGCCGTCGTCCTACCCTCGTCGGGTGGTGGATCCGCAGCGCGCAGGCCAGGCCGAGGGGTGGCAGAAGGACCCCTACGGCCGCCACGAGCTGCGCTTCTTCGACGGCCACCGCTGGACCCCCTACGTCCGCGACGGCGAGACCAACGGCCTGGACGAGCCGGCTGGCGTGCTGGCCGAGGAGGCAGAGACCGCGGCGCGCAGCGGCCTGCTGGCCGAGGAGGTCCTCGTGGTCGAGCGCCAGGTCGACCTGGGCCGGCGGCACGTGGACCGGGTCGTGCGCCGGGCCGACGGCAGCCGGGTCGGCGTCTTGCGCCACACGACCGCAGGCGGCGCCCCCAAGCCGGCCCTGCGCTCGCTCGTCACCCGCGAGGCCCACAAGAGCGAGGCGCTCGAGCTGGTCGACGACCGGGAGCAGGTGGTCTTCTCCCTCCTGCGTCCGGTGAGCGCACCCAAGAGCACGGTCGTGGTGCGGGACGCCACCGGCCGCGACGCCGGGCGGATCGCCCAGCAGAGCGTCCGCAGCGGCGCGACGACCTACGCCCTGCTCGGCCCCAACAGCGCGTTCCTCGGCGACCTGCAGGCGCAGAGCTGGGTCTCGTGGGACCTCTGGGTCGACGACAGCCGCGGCCGCCGCGTCGCCACGATCACCCGCGACTGGGACGGCCTGGACCGGAGCCGCTTCCCGACCACCGACGACTACGTCGTCCGCATCACCCAACCCGTGCCCGAGCCGCTGCGCACCTTGGTGGTCGCCGCCACCGTGGCCCTCGACGTGGCCCTCCGGCCGGACACCCGAGGCGTCTGAGCCGGCCTCGGCAGGTCAGCTCGCCTTGCGGGCCGCGGTCTTGGTGGTCTTCTTGGCCGCAGCCTTCTTGGTCGTGGTCTTCTTCGCAGCCGACTTCTTGGTGGCGGTCTTCTTGGCGGCGGCCGAGGTGGTCGTCTTCTTGGCCGTGCTCTTCTTCGAGGCGGACTTCTTGGCCGGCTTCTCGTCCTCGTCGTCCTCGACGTCGTCGAAGATCTGCGAGCCGGTGTCGCCGCGGCCCTTCTTGGCCGCGTCGACCGAGCGCTGGAGGGCGGCCAGGAGGTCGACGACCTCGCCGGAGGACTTGGTGGAGGTGGGGGTGCGCTTGATCTCCCCGCCTTCGATCTTGGTCTTGACCAGGGTCTCGACGGCCTCGGCGTAGTCGTCCTCGAACTCGCTGGGGTCGAAGTCGCCGGCCAGGGTCTCGACGAGCATGTGCGCCATCTTGACCTCGGCGTCCTTGACGTCGCCGACCTCGACCGAGAAGTCGGGGGTACGGACCTCGTCGGGCCACATCATGGTCTGGAGGACGATCACGTCGTCCTTGACCCGGAGCACGGCGATGGTGGTGCGCTGGCGCAGCGCGACCGTCACGACCGCCATCCGGTCGGCGTCCATGAGCGCCTGGCGCAGCAGGCCGTAGGGCTTGGCGCCCGACTTCTCCGGCTCGAGGTAGTAGGACTTCTCGAACAGCATCGGGTCGATCTGCTCGGAGGGGACGAACTTCTCCACCGCGATCTCGCGCGAGGACGTCGAGGGCAGGCCCTCCATGTCCTCGTCGCTGAGGATGACCATCTCGCCGTCCTCGGTCTCGTAGCCCTTCGCGATGTCGGCGTAGGCGATCTCCTCGCCGTCGATGGAGCACACGCGCTGGTACTTGATGCGGCCGCCGTCCTTGGCGTGCACCTGCCGGAACGAGACGTCGTGCGACTCGGTGGCGGCGTACAGCTTGACCGGCACGCTGACCAGCCCGAAGGAGACCGCGCCCTTCCAGATCGCCCGCATCCGTCATTCCTCCTGTGCTCGGCGCCGGCCCGGGGATGGGCCGCGACCAGTGTGACCTGTGTGACGAGCAGAATCCATCGGCCAAGATGGGGACCATGCGCCCCATGCTCGCCACGGCCGGTACCCACGTGCCGACGGACCCGGGCTGGTCGCACGAGGTGAAGTGGGACGGCGTGCGGGTGCTGGCCGACACCACGCGCGACGGAGGCACCCGGCTGCTCAGCCGCAACGAGAACCCCGTGACGGTGGCCTGGCCCGAGCTGAACCGCAGCCCGCTGGGCGACCGAGACCTGCTGGTGGACGGCGAGGTGATCGCCCTCAACGACCGGGGCCTGCCCGACTTCCGCGTGCTCCAGGACCGGATGCACGTGCGCAGTGCCGCGTCGGCGGCGCGGCTGGCCGACCGGCTGCCGGCGACCTACATGGTCTTCGACGTGATGCGGGTCGACGGCAAGGACGTGAGCGACCAGCCCCTGGGGGAGCGGCGCAGGATCCTGCGCGGCCTCGGCCTGGAGCACTCGACCTGGCAGGTGCCCGACCCCTACGAGGACGGCCAGATGCTCTTCGACGCCACCCTCCAGCAGGGCCTCGAGGGCATCGTGAGCAAGAAGCTCACCTCCCGCTACGTGCCGGGACAACGCACGCGCAACTGGCTGAAGTTCGCCCACCGGCACCGCCGCTCGTACGTCGTGGGCGGCTGGCGCCCGCAGGAGGGCACCTCGGACCGGCTGGCCGCCCTGCTGGTGGGTGAGCTGACCGACGAGGGGCTGGTCTACCGGGGCCGCGTCGGCAGCGGGATCGGCGGGGTGGCCAGCCGGTCGCTCAGCGAGCTGGTCGCGCCGATCGCCCGCGCCACCAGCCCCTTCGACGACGAGGTGCCGCGCGAGGACACGCGCGGCACCTTCTGGGTCGACCCGGTGCTGGTGGTCGACGTCGAGACGCACGGCGTCGGCTACGCGCGGCTGCGTCAGCCGTCCTTCCGCGGGGTGCGCACCGACGTGACGCCCGACGACACCCGGACCCAGTCGTGATCGCCGAGGTGGTGCTGGCAGTCGCGGTCTCGGCCGGGGCGGCCGGCGCCCCCACCACGCTCGACGGCGTCCGGGTGCAGCTCCGGCCCGGCACCGAGCAGGTCGTCACGGTGGACCACACCGAGGGCCACCACGCGACCGTGACGTTCTGGAAGCTGACCGGCAGCGGCTGGCAGGCGCGCTTCAGCGCCGAGGACGGCCGGACCGGGTACGGCGGGCTGGTCCGCGGCACCGAGCGGGTCCAGGGCACCGGCAGCACGCCGCTGGGCACCTACGGGCTGCCCTGGGCCTTCGGCTCGGAGGCCGCGGACGCGCGGTGGCGGCTGCGCTACCGGCAGGTGGCCAGCGGTGACTTCTGGGTGCAGGACAACGCCTCGGACCACTACAACCGCTACCGCAACCAGGCCCAGGGCGGCTTCCGCTGGTGGCTGCCGTCGAGCGACCCCGACAGCTCCGAGCGGCTGACCGATTTCGGCCGCCAGTACCGCCTCGCGGTCGTCACCGACTTCAACCGCCGGCAGGTCCGGCACCGCGGCGCCGGCATCTTCCTGCACGTCAACGGCGCCGGCGCGACGGCCGGGTGCGTGAGCGCGCCCGGGGTGTTCCTGGACAAGCTGCTGCGGGTCCTGGACCCCGCCAAGGTGCCCGTCATCGCGGTGGGGAGGTAAGGGTGCCGAGGAAGGAGCAGCACGAGAAGGAGGAGCAGCTCGTCGACGTCGAGGGCCGCACCCTCAAGATCAGCAACCTCGGCAAGGTCCTCTACCCGCGCACCGGCACCACCAAGGGCGAGGTGCTGAGCTACTACGCCCGGATCGCGCCGGTGATGCTCCCGCACCTGGCCGACCGCGCGGTCACCCGGATCCGCTGGCCGCACGGCGTGGAGGACATGAGCTTCTTCGAGAAGAACATCCCCGGCGGCACGCCCTCGTGGGTGCACACGGTGACGGTCCCGACCACCGGCTCGCGCACGGCGTCCAAGGAGGAGGGCACGCTGACCTTCCCGATCGTCGACGACCTCGCCACGCTGACCTGGCTGGTCAACCTGGCCGCCCTCGAGCTGCACGTGCACCAGTGGACCGTGGGCCGCAACGGCCGCCCGCGCAACGCCGACCGGCTGGTCATCGACCTCGACCCCGGTGAGCCGGCCGGGCTGCACGAGTGCTGCCAGGTGGCGTTGCTGGTCTCCGACGCGCTCGAGGAGCACGACCTGGTGGCCAAGCCGGTGACCAGCGGCAGCAAGGGTCTGCACCTCTACGCCGACCTCCCCAAGCGGCTGCCGTCCGAGCAGTCCACCGCGCTGGCCAAGCAGGTCGCCGAGGCGCTGGAGAAGGCGCACCCGCAGCTGGTGACCGCCACCATGACCAAGGCCAAGCGCCCGGGGAAGGTCTTCCTGGACTGGTCGCAGAACTCCGGCTCGAAGACGACCATCTCGCCGTACTCCCTGCGCGGCAAGGAGCGGCCCTACGTCGCGACGCCGCTGGGCTGGGACGAGGTGGAGGCCGGCGCCGAGGACCCCGACGGCCTGGAGCAGTTCCTGTTCTCCCAGGTCCTGACCCGCGTGGAGGAGTACGGCGACCTGTTCGAGTGAGGCGCCTGGGACGCCTGTGACGACCCGGGCGCCGGTGTTACCCAACATTGGTGCAGTCGTGCACCGTACGTGGACCCGATCGGTCACCGCCGACATAGTTTCGGTGTCAGGGCCGTTGGGGGACGGTCCTGACCTTCAGGGGGGTCAGGGTTTTGGAGATCGCACCGGTTCCGCACCGGTCGACCCGCGGTGAGTGGCGCAGGCTCGCGCTGGGCCTGCTGGTGCTCGCGCCCGTCGTCCTGCTCGTGCTGCTGCCGCCCGCCCTGGGGCTCGACCGCTTCGTGGTCACCGACCGCGCCATGGACGGCGCCGTGGGCCGCGGCTCGGTGGTGCTGGCCCGCGAGGTGCCGCCCTCCGACCTCGCGGTGGGTGACGTCATCACCTTCGAGCCGCCCGGCGGCAGCGACGGCGAGCGCGTGACCCGGCGCATCGTCGCCCTCAGCGACGGGGCCGCCCGCACCGAGGGCGACGTCACCGGCGCGGCCGACCCGTGGGTGGTGCCGCTCGGCGGCTCGTCCTACGACCGGGTCTGGCTGGGCATCCCGTGGATCGGCTACCCCTTCGTGCTCGACGGAGGCTGGCTGCTGCTGGCGCTGGCGTTCCTGCTCTCGCTGACCGCGGGACGACGCGCGCACCCACCGGTGGCGGGTCCCTCCCGGACCCGCGTCTCCGTGGGCTGAGCCACACGAGCGATCCGTGCGTTGCGCCACGCCGCCTTCCTGTCTAGTCCTATCATCGCGGCATGCCGCAGAGAGTCCTCGTCGTGGAGGACGAGGAGGACATCGCGTTCCCCCTCGTCCGCACCCTGGAGCGCGAGGGCTACGACGTGCATTGGGTCGACTCGGGCCAGAAGGCCCTCGACGACGTCTCGACGCGGCACGCCGACGTGATGATCCTCGACCTGGGCCTGCCCGACATGGACGGCCTGGAGGTCTGCCGCAAGGCCCGCGAGCACGGCTACGAGGGCGCGATCATGATCGTCACCGCCCGGGCCGGCGAGCTCGACCGGGTGGTGGGCCTGGACTACGGCGCCGACGACTACATGGCCAAGCCGTTCGGGCTGGCCGAGCTGCAGGCGCGCGTGCGTGCCCTGCTCCGCCGCACCAACGCCAGCCCCGCTGCGGCGGACAACGGCAGCGACGGTGGGTTGCGCATCGACGTGGCGGCGCGCCGGGTCTTCTCCGGCGACGACGAGGTGCCGCTGACCGGCAAGGAGTTCGAGGTCCTCAACGTCCTGGTGGCCAACAAGGACAAGGTCGTCTCCCGCACCCGGCTGATGGCCGACGTCTGGGACGAGAACTGGTACGGCTCCACCAAGACCCTCGACGTCACCATCGGACGCCTGCGCCAGAAGCTGGAGAGCGTCGGGGTCCAGGAGAAGGTCGTCGCCGTCCGCGGCGTGGGCTTCCGGCTCGAGGGCAACCCCTCCGACTGACCGTCCCGGTCGGGCAGGAGGGTGAGCCGTGCGCGCGCGCCTGACGGCCTCGTTCGTCGTCCTGTCGGTGGTGCTGCTCGTCGGCGCCCTCTGGATCCGCGGCTACACCCAGCACTCGGAGCTGCGCACCCACGAGAGCCGTGAGCTGCGCGGCAAGGCCGCGCTGCTGGCCCTGCTGGTCGAGCAGCGCTCCGATCTCGGCGCACCGGTGGACCGGGCCTTCCTGGCCGCGGTGGTCGACGCGAGCGACCGCGTCGAGTACGCCGTGCCGGGCCAGGACACCGTGGTGGCCGAGGGCAAGGCCTACGACGACGGCCACGCCGACGACGCGATCGAGACCTCCGTCGAGGCCGCCGGCGGTCGGCTCACCGTCACCCAGGCCGGCGACGTGCTCGACGGGCTGGTCGACCGCGACGCCGGCTCGCTGGGCTTCCTGGTCGTGCTGGCCGGGCTGGTGGCGGCGCTGGCCGGCTACCTGATGGCCCGGGTGCTGTCCGGGCCGTTCCGCCAGCTGGCCGGCGCCGCCCGGCAGCTGGGCCGCGGCCGCTTCGACCTCGACCTGCCCCGCACCCGCATCCCGGAGGCCAAGGCCCTCAGCCAGGCGATGCTCACCTCGGCCGGGCAGCTGCAGGAGCGGCTGGCCTCCGAGCAGGCCTTCGCCGAGCACGCCTCCCACGTGCTGCGCACCCCGCTGACCGGGCTCAGGCTGGAGCTGGAGGACCTGGTCCAGCGCGACGACCTGCCGGCCGACCTGGTGGCGCTGTCCCGGCGCGGGGCCCTGGTGGCCGGCTCGGAGATCGCGCTGCGCGACCTCGCGACGCAGTGCGCCCAGACCTGGGCCGACGCGCTGGCCGAGCAGGACCGGCCGCTGACCGCCGCCGTCGAGGGCAACATCGAGATCACCTACACCCCGGGCCCGGTCGAGCACATCCTCGACCTGCTGCTGGCCGACGTGCTGCGCCGCGGCCGCGGCGCGGTCCGCATCGTCTTCGAGGCCGACGACGACGGCCACCTCTCCATCGGCGTCTCCAGCGAAGCGGCCAGCGCGGCCGCCGGCCCTGGTGCGGACATGGCCATCACCCAGGCCCGGGCGGTCGTCACCGCCCTGGGCGGCCGGCTGACGGGGGAGACCCCCGAGCAGCTGTCGATCCTGCTCCCGCGCCGCTAGGCACCGGCCCGGCGGCTCAGCCCTTGGTCGAGCCCAGGGTGAGCCCGGAGACGAACTGCTTCTGGAGCACGAAGAACACCACGAGCACGGGCAGGGCGATGACCACGGACCCGGCCGAGAGCAGGTTGTAGTCGGTGAAGTACTGGCCGCGGAGGTTGTTCAGCGCGCTGGTGATGGGGAACTTGTCGCCTTGGCCGCCGAGGAGCACGGTGGCCCAGAAGAACTCGTTGTAGACCCACGTGACCTGCAGGGTCGCCAGCGCGGCCAGGGCCGGGCGGACCAGCGGCATGGTGAGCTGCCAGTACTGGCGGAACACGCTGGCCCCGTCGATGTCGGCCTGCTCGTAGATCTCGTAGGGCAGCGTCTTCATGTAGTTGCTGAGGACGAAGGTGCAGAAGCCCATCTGGAACGCGACGTTGATCGCGATGAGCCCCCAGTAGCTGCCGAGCATCTGGCCGGTGTCGCTCATGAACATCGGCAGGGGGATCTCGCGGTACATCCGGAAGATCGGCACCAGCAGCGCCTGCGGCGGCAGCAGGTTCGCGGCCAGGAAGACGCCGAGCAGGGCCAGGTTGAAGCGGTAGCTGAACCGGGCCAGGACGAAGGCCACCATGCTCGAGAGGAGCAGGGTCAGGACCACCGCGGGCACCGTGATGATGACCGAGTTGACGAAGTAGTGGCCGAGCTCGGACTTCTCCCACACCGTCTTGTAGTTCGACAGCGTCCAGCCGCCGGTCGAGAGGTAGCCGTTGCGCTGGGTGTAGGTGTAGTCGCGGAACGAGTTCAGCACCGCCCAGAAGATCGGGAACAGCCAGGCCAGCGCCAGCACCATCATGATCGCGGTCGCCACGTTGCCGCGCCGCCGTCCCAGGCTGCCGCCCTCGACGGGCTTGCGCGGCGGGGGTGCGTCGTCGGTGTCGGAGACCGAGCCGAGCGGTCGGGTCACGGAGCTCATCGGCGGGCACGCTCCTCGCGGAAG
Organism: uncultured Nocardioides sp.; assembly: GCA_964514085.1. Lineage (GTDB taxonomy): Bacteria > Actinomycetota > Actinomycetes > Propionibacteriales > Nocardioidaceae > Nocardioides. The sequence continues at coordinate 1,004 of CAZEPK010000062.1, read as the reverse complement.
ACGATGCGGAGGTAGAGGGTGATGAACACCGAGGAGATGGCCATCATGATCACGGCGAGCGCCGACCCGAAGCCGTACCTGGTCGCCTCGCCCACGACGTTCTGGGAGACCAGCGCCGCGATGATCTCCAAGCCGTTGGTGCCGCGGTTGACGACCCAGACGAGGTCGAAGGCGCGCAGCGACTCGATGACCACGATGACCAGCACGATCAGGTTGATCGGCCGCATCACCGGGAAGATGATCCGGAAGAAGGTCTGCACCTCGTTGGCGCCGTCGACCGCGGCCGCCTCGCGGAGCGAGTAGTCGACGCCCTTCAGCCCCGCTAGGTAGATCAGCATGATGTAGCCGGTGTGCCGCCAGGCCGTGGCGACCAGGACCGCCCACAGGTTGTACTTGGAGTCGCCGTACCAGTCGATCTGGGTGTGCAGGACGTCGTTGAGGAGCCCCTGGTCGCGGGAGTAGAACAGCTGCCAGATGAAGCCGATCAGGGCCAGCGACAGGACGACCGGCATGTAGAAGGCGGTCTGGTAGAAGCGGCTGCCGACCATGTTCCGGTCGAGCACCACGGCCAGCAGGATGCCGAGCATCGTGGGCCCGAAGAACAGGAAGCCCAGCCAGATCAGGTTGTGCCAGATCGCCGGCCAGAACGGCGGGTAGATGTGGACGATGTCGGAGTAGTTCTGCCCGCCGACCCACTTGATCTGGTCGACGTCCCCGATGCCGTTCCAGGACCCGAAGGACAGGACGATCGAGAGGATCGCCGGCAGCCAGACCAGCCCGAGGACCAGGATCGTCGGGATCGCGACCATGGCGATGACGGTCGTCCGGTCGCGGACCGGCAGCTTGCGGCGGGCCGGCGTACGCCGGGCCGGCTCGCCCGCCGCCTGCCCGACGTCGTCAGCAGGGTCGTCAGCCAGGTCGTGGGCCAGGTCGCTGGGGACCGGCTCCTGGACAGCGCTCATCGTGTGCTCCTCCGGTCCGAGGTCAGCTGGAGAAGATCGACT
>CAZEPK010000061.1:4725-17615 GCA_964514085.1 uncultured Nocardioides sp. | reverse complement strand
GTGGTCACCATGGCGGCGGTCGTCGACGGCGGCACGATCACCTTCCGCGTCAACGGCGCCGTGCGCAGGACGGTCCCCTCGGCGCTCTACCAGAAGGTCCGCATCCCGGTGGACCCCGCCGACGTGATCGCCGACGGCACCATCGGCCTGACCGTGACCACCGAGGGACCAGTCGTTCCCGGAGCCACGTGCGTCCCGGCAGGCGGCGTCGCCTCGGTCCGCAAGCTCGAGCTGGACCACCGCGGCACCGAGGTGCCCCCGACGGCGGTGTCGGACTTCTTCCCGGCGTCGTCCTCGGGCATCACGGTGGTGATCCCGGAGAACGCGAACGCCCAGATGATCACCGCCGGCCTGACGGCCGTGGGCGCCCTGGCGCACCGGTACGACGACGACACCCCGGTCAACCTCAGCCTCACCGCTCCGGCCGCCGAGACCGCCACGGCCAGCCAGCGCGTGGTGGCCCTCACGACCGGCGATGCGGACGGTGTCACCACCGCGGTGTCGACCACGTCGGGCATCCCGATGCTGACCCTGACCGGCGAGGGCGACGCCCTCGTGGCGGCGGCCCGCGCGCTGTCCACCGAGCTGCTGGGACTCTCGGGCTCGGGCGCCCAGGACCCGTCGCAGGAGACGAAGCCGCGCAACACCGACAGGACCCGGACCCTCGCCGACCTCGGCGTCGACGACCTGGCGCTGACCGGCTACGGGTCGGTCAGCCAGCAGCTCGAGCTGCGCCAGGACTCCTTCGGCGAGCCGGTCTCCTCGATGGACCTCCACCTCGAGGGCTCCCACACCGCGTTCGCCGAGGCGAGCGGCGCCCGGCTCGACGTCCGGGTCAACGGCGACATCGTCGGCTCCACCGTCCTGGGCTCCGAGGCGACGTTCACCCTCGACGCCGACGTGCCGTCCAGCCGGCTCCGCTCGGTCAACGACGTCGACCTCGTGCTCAACGCGGTGGCCCCCGACGGCTCGGCCTGCACGCCTCCCTCGATCCAGGCTGCGGAGGTCGACCTCGACGCCGGCTCCTCGTCGGTGACCGTGACACACGGGACCGGCCGGGCCGAGGGGTTCCAGCTCTACCCGCAGATCTTCCGCGGTGTCCTGCCCGTCGCGCTCCGCAGCACCGAGGGCCGGCAGGCCAGCGCGGCCATCAACGCAGCCGCCCTCGTGGCCGTGCTGCAGCGGGCGGCCGGCTCGCTGCTGGAGATCCAGCTCATGCAGCCCGACGCCTTCCTGGCCGACGACCGGTCCGGGCTGATGGTCGGCGCGCTCAGCGCGGACTCCGAGGCGCTGGACGCTCCGCTGAAGCTCTCCTCGACCCGGCTCATCGACCAGGACGACGCCACGACCGAGGTCACCTCGCAGGACCCCTACGCCGTCCTGGAGTCGGTCGACCGCAACGACCGCCTGGTGCTGATGCTCGGCAGCTGGGCGCCGGAGGGCAAGGCCGCCCCCGGCGAGCTGGCGCGCAAGGTCGTCGCCGCGGTCGTCGCCAGCGGGTGGGACCGGCTCGACGGCGACCTCGTCATCGCCGACGAGGCGAACCCGACCTTCGTGGCCGGCAGCCGCTCGCTGGCTCCCCACACCACGACGGCGGAGACGGAGGACGAGGAGGAGTCCCAGGTCAAGTGGTTCGTGATCGCCATCGCCGCGCTCCTCCTGCTGCTGGCGATCCAGCTCGTCGGGGTGATCCGCCGGGACCGGCGGCTGGCGCGCGACCGGGACGAGGACTGGGACGACGTGCAGGACCCCGGTCCGGCCTACGTCGAGGACGACGACGAGGACCGGGAGTACGAGGTCGACGAGCTGGGCGACGTCGACGACCTGCAGGTGCACGAGTACGCCGCCGAGCCGCCCGGCCGCGCCGACCTCGAGGTCGAGGCGAAGGGCGGCTACGAGTACCAGCTCGACGAGGAGCCTGCCGCCTCGGACGACGACACCGGCGAGCTCCCGGTGGTGGCCGAGGACCCCGACGACCAGGACGACCCCGACGACCCGGGTCTCGAGCCCGAGCCCGAGCCTGCGCCGGAGCCTGAGGACGGCGCCGACGAGGACGAGGCCAGCGCCGAGGACGAGTGGCAGGACCCGGTCACGCCCGTCGACCCGGCGGAACCAGAGGAGTCCGAGGAGGCCGTCGAGCCGGAGCCCGGACCCGAGCCCGAACCGGAGCCCGAGGAGGCACCGGAGCCGGCCCCCAAGCCGACGGTGCCGAAGCCGCCCACCAAGCCCCGCCAGGGGCGTCAGCCGCGCAACCGCAACCGGCGCCGCTGAGCCGGCTCCAGGTCGGCTCCGGGTCAGCTCCGGCCAGCGGCCTTCAGGTCGCGGCGCAGCTCCTTGGGGAGCGCGAAGATGAGCGACTCCTCGGCGCTGTGCACCGCCCGCGCATCGGGGTAGCCCCGCTCGCGGAGGTAGGCCAGGACCTCGTCGACGAGCGACTCCGGCACGCTGGCGCCCGAGGTGACCGAGACCGTGGCGACACCGTCGAGCCAGGCCTCGTCGATCTCGGACACGTCGTCGACGCGGTAGGACGCCTTGGCGCCGGCGTCCAGGGCCACCTCGACCAGGCGGACCGAGTTGGAGGAGTTGGCCGACCCCACGACGATCACCAGGTCGGCGCCGTCGGAGATCTCCTTGACCGCCAGCTGACGGTTCTGGGTGGCGTAGCAGATGTCGTCGCTCGGCGGGTCGAGCAGCAGCGGGAACCGCTCACGGATCGCGGCGACGGTCTCGAGGGTCTCGTCGACGGAGAGCGTGGTCTGGGAGAGCCAGGCGACCTTGGCCGGGTCCCTCACCACGATGCCTTCCACGTCGGCGGGGCTCTGGACCAGCTGGATGTGCTCGGGCGCCTCGCCCGCGGTGCCCTCGACCTCCTCGTGACCGGCGTGCCCGATCAGGAGGATGTCGTAGTCGTCGCCGGCGAAGCGCTTGGCCTCGTGGTGGACCTTGGTCACCAGCGGGCAGGTGGCGTCGATGGTCTTGAGGTCGCGCTCCTCGGCCTGCCGGTGCACCTCCGGGGAGACGCCGTGGGCGGAGAAGACCACCGTCGCGCCGGTCGGGACCTCGTGGAGCTCCTCGACGAAGATCGCGCCGCGGGACTCCAGGTCGGCCACCACGTGCTTGTTGTGCACGATCTGCTTGCGGACGTAGACGGGCGAGCCGTAGAGGTCCAGCGCCTTCTCCACGGTGACCACGGCCCGGTCGACGCCCGCGCAGTAGCCGCGCGGCGCGGCCAGGAGCACGGTGCGCTCGGCCTCGTCGGTGGGCAGCACGCGGGGCGTGCCGAGGTCGGTCGTCATGAGTCCAAGCGTACGGGCGGTCGGTGCCACCCCCTAAAGTCCGCAGCGTGGCTCTCGAGACGTCTGCGCAGTCCCCTGCGCCGGTGCGTCAGATCGCCAACCTGATCTCCCAGTACGTCGACCGCCTGGGCGCGGTGTGGGTCGAGGGCCAGATCGCGCAGATCAACCGCCGGCCCGGGCTCCAGACCGTCTTCATGACGCTGCGCGACGCCGTGGCCGACATCTCGGTCCCCCTCACCGCGCCGCGCACCGTCATCGACAGCCTGGCCACGCCGCTGGTGGAGGGCGCCAGCGTCGTGGTGCAGGCCAAGCCGTCCTACTACGCCAACCGCGGCTCGTTCTCCCTGGCCGTGCGGGAGATCCGCATGGTCGGCCTGGGCGAGCTCCTGGCCCGGCTCGAGCGGCGTCGGCAGCTGCTGGCCGCCGAGGGCCTGTTCGCCCGCGAGCTGAAGCGCTCGTTGCCGTTCCTGCCGCACCGCATCGGGCTGGTCACCGCACCGGCGTCGGCGGCCGAGCGCGACGTCCTCGACAACGCCCGGAGGCGCTGGCCCAACGTCGCCTTCGAGGTCGCCCACGCCACGATGCAGGGCCCGCGGGCCGCCGCCGAGGTGATGGAGGCGCTGGCCCGGCTGGAGCGCCACCCCGACGTCGACGTGGTCGTCATCACGCGCGGCGGCGGGTCGGTCGAGGACCTGCTGCCGTTCTCCGACGAGGCGCTCATCCGGGCCGTGCACCGCATGCGCACGCCGGTCGTCTCCGCGATCGGCCACGAGCAGGACCAGCCCCTGCTGGACCTGGTCGCCGACGTCCGCGCCTCCACGCCGACCGACGCCGCCAAGCTGGTCGTGCCCGACGTGGCCGAGGAGCTCCGCCTCGTCGACTCCGCCCGCCACCGGCTCCGCCACCTGGTCGGCGGCTGGCTGGCGCGTGAGCAGGCCGGGCTCGACGCCCTGCGCTCCCGACCCGTGCTCGGCGACCCCCGCAGCCTGCTCGACGAGCGGGCCGCCGAGGTCCGCGAGCTCCGCGACCGGTCGCGCCGCAGCCTGGGTCACCGGCTCGACCGCGCCGCCGACGACGTCGCGCACCACCGCGCCCGAGCCCGGGCGCTGTCCCCGCTGGCCACCCTGGAGCGGGGCTACGCCGTGCTCCAGGACGCCGAGGGCCACGTGGTCACCTCGGTCGCCGCCCTGGCGCCCCGGGCCGCCATCAGCGTCCGCGTGGCCGACGGCCGCGTCCACGCCACCACGACCCGCACCGAGCAACTGGATGAGAGCGATGGCTGAGAAGAAGCCCGACAAGGCCACGGAGCAGGAGCAGCTCTCCTACGAGGCCGCCCGCGAGGAGCTGGTCGAGACCGTGCGCCGGCTCGAGGCCGGTGGCACCACCCTCGAGGAGTCCCTGGCCCTGTGGGAGCGCGGCGAGCAGCTCGCCACCATCTGCCAGCAGTGGCTCGACGGCGTGCGCAAGCGGCTCGACGAGACCCTCGACGACCAGAGCCCGACGGGCGAGCAGAGGGGCTAGAGCGCGTCGGTGTCGCAGTCGGTCGCCGAGGCGCCTGAGGACACCGCGTCGAGCGTGAGCCCGGCCAGCAGGGCCTCCTGGTCCCGCAGCGACGCCGAGCCGTAGACCAGCACGGTCTGCCCGGCCAGCGGCCCGGAGTCGGGGACGGCGGACAGCGCGTGGTCCCCACCGGCGTCGGACCACGTCTGCCAGGTGGTGGCCCCCAGCCGGTTCTCCGGTGCGGCGTCGGCCCCCTGCACCGGCGAGGCGTCGACGTAGTCCGAGAGCACCGCCTCGACGTCGGTCTGCTCCTGGACCACGCCGATGAAGTCGTCGGCGGCGGTCAACATCCCGATCCGCCACTGCGGCGGGGTCCCGCGCTCGAAGCCGATGCTCGTGGCCCGCCAGCCGGCCGGCAGGTTCGCGGGGTAGGCGACGGTGACGTCCGCCTCCTGCAGGTAGGCCACGCAGGAGAGGTAGTCGACCTCGGGCTGGATGTCGGGCTGCTCGCGGGTCAGCGCCCGGAAGCCGACGTAGGCCGCCACGAAGAGCACCGTCACGACCATGGCCGCCAGCAGCCCGCCGAAGCTCCGGTCGTAGCGGCTGGGCTGCTCGGGTGCCGGCTCGGGACTCGCCGCCGACTGGTCGCTCACGCCATCATCTTCACAGGCGTGACCCGAGCAGTGATGATGGCCCGGCCGTCAGCGCTGCGGCAGCCGGTCGAGCGAGGGGGAGGTGAGGCGTGGCCCAGCTGTTCGTGTCCCACTCCTCCGCCGACAACGCGCTGGCCGCGGAGGTCCAGGAGTGCCTGGCCGACCTGGGCTACGAGTCGGTCTTCCTCGACTTCGACCCGACCGGTGGGCTGGTGCCGGGGCAGGCCTGGCGCGACCAGCTCTTCGAGAACCTCGACGCCTGCGAGGCCGTCGTCTTCCTCACCACGCCGAAGTCCAACGCCAGCCAGTGGTGCCACTCCGAGCTGGCACTGACCCGGTGGCTGCGCAAGCCGATCCTCGCCCTGCTGGTCGACGGCTGCGCGCCGCACCCGCTCACCGAGGACCTCCAGGGCCTGCACGTCACCTCCGACGCCCTGGACCGCGACCGGGTCCGGTCCGCCCTCACCGCGATCGGGCTGGAGCAGGAGGCGCGCTGGGACGCCTCCCGCTCGCCGTTCCCGGGCCTGCGCGCCTTCGACGAGTCGTACGCCGCCGTCTTCTTCGGCCGCGACCGGCAGATCGACCAGCTCCGTCAGCTCGTGGACCCGCCCAGCCGCAGCCACGACGGCACCATCGTGCCGGTGCTCGGACCCTCGGGCAGCGGCAAGTCCTCCCTGGTCCGCGCCGGGCTGGTGCCCGCGCTCCGGGTCAGCCCGGACTGGGTGATCACCGATCCCTGGACGCCTTCCGACGTGCCTCTGGCCGCGATGTCGCTGGCCCTGGCGCACGCCGCCAAGACCGTCGGCGCCGACCTCGACGCCGACCGGTGCCACGAGCTCCTGCGGACACCGGGCGGGATGGCCGACTACGTGCGCCAGCTCCGCGAAGCCGGCCACGGCTCGGCCGAGACCAAGGTCCTCGTGGTCGTGGACCAGGCCGAGGAGCTGGTGAGCATCACGCCCGACGCCGAGCGGCACGCGTTCCTGGAGGCACTGACCACCAGCTGCGCCGCGCCCTCGCCGCTGCGGGTGGTGATGACCGCCCGCACGGACATGTGGGACCGGGTCGCGACCGAGACCGGCAAGTTCGCGATGTCGGTCGCGCCGACGGTGCTCCACGTCCCGCCGCTGACCCGCGCCGACCTGGCCGAGGTGATCAGCGAGCCGGCCCGCCGCTCGCACCTCACCCTCGAGGACGGGCTGGTGCAGCGGCTCGTGGACGACACGGGGTCCGGCGAGGCGCTCCCCCTGCTCGCGTTCACGCTAGCCCGGCTGGCCGCGGACGCCGACGACGACCGGCTCACCCACGCGGAGTACGACGCGATCGGCGGCGTGAGGGGCGCCATCGCCTCTCGGTCCGCCGAGGTGGCCACCACCGGCGGTCGCACCGAGGAGCAGGTGGCAGAGGCGATCCTCCACCTGGTCAGCCTCACCGACGACACCCCGCACAAGCGGCTGGCCCGAGCCGCCGACGTGCCGCCCAAGGACCGGGAGATCCTCGACGACCTCGTCGACGCGCGGCTCGTGGTCATCAACGAGGTCAACGGCCAGCAGGTCTACGCACCGGCGCACGAGTCGCTGTTCTCGGCCTGGCCGCCACTGGTCACCCTGATCGACAACCGCCGCGACGACCTGGTGCTCAGGGCCCGCCTGGACCGACGAGCCGCGGACTGGAAGGACGCCGGCGCCACGGCGTCGGGGCTGCTCTCGGGCCTCGAGCTCGAGCAGGCCCGGGAGTGGCAGGCCCGCAGCGCGAGGCTCGCCGGTCCGGACGTCGTCGCCTACGTCGCCGCGTCCGGCGAGCGGCAGCGCCGGACGCGCCTCGTCCGCGCGTCCATCGCCGCCCTGGCGGCCGCGCTGGTCGCGGCCCTGGTCGTGACCCTGCTGGTGAACTCGCGGACCAACCACCGCCTGGCCGAGACCTCCAAGCAGCGGGCCGCCGACTACCGCGTCGCCGAGCTCGTCGCGGTCTCGCTGGCCCAGCAGACCAACGACCCGGTCGCCGCGGCGATCGCCCTGGTCGAGGGGCTGTCGATCGACCCCGACTCGGCCCGGCTGCGGAGCCAGGCCAAGGCGCTCCTGGCCGCTCCCGGCCGCGACGTGCTGCGGACCGAGGGCGCCACCGTCGTGGCCGGCGGACCGGTCGCGCTGACGGCCGGCTCGGACGACACCACCGTGTGGAACCTCCTCGACGGCACAGAGGTCGGCACCCTGCCGAGGTCGGGCGCCACCGCCCTGAGGCCGGACGGGCGGGTCGCGGTGGTGACCACCGACGCCGGGCTGGAGGCCTACGACCTCGGCGGCGGCGCCCCGACCGAGCTCGCCACCTTCGGCAGCCCGGCCACCACCGTCGTGTTCTCACCCGACGGCGCGATCCTGATGGAGGTCACCGGGTCGCAGGTGCTGCTCTGGGACCTCCGTGACCCCACCACGCCCCGGCCCGCCGCCACCTGGTCCGCTCCGCCACGGCCCCTGAACGCGGTCGCGGTGCTCGACGACGGCACCGTGCTCGCCTCCTCGCGCGAGGCGCTCCTGATGTCGTGGGCGGGGCTGGACGGGGGCCGGACCACCACCATCCAGCGCAACCAGGACCCCAACCTCAACCCCGCGGTCATCGTCCCCGACGCCGCGGGCAGCCGGGCGCTGGTCTCCGGGCCGTCGGTCTCGACCGGTCAGCCCCTGGTCGACCTGCGCAGCGGCCGGGTCCTGCAGTCGTTCAAGGCCTCGGGCGGAGAGTTCGAGTTCAGCAACGTCCTGGCCACGACGTGGACCTCCGCCATGGACCCGGCCGGGGAGCGGGTGGTGGCCTTCGACCTGGCCGGCCGCGGGTTCCTCTTCGCGGCCCAGGACGGCGCCTACCTGGGACCGCTCCTCGGGCACGGCGACCTGGTGCAGAGGGTCCAGTTCACCTCCGACGGGCGGCTGTTCTCCGGTGGCCTCGACGGGACCGTGCGGACCTGGGACCCGCACTCGGCGGACATCGACACGTCCGGCTCGCTGAGCGAGGCGCTCTGCGCGGCGTTCGGTGAGCACATGGACGCCGACAGCTGGACCCTGGCCATGGGCAAGAGGGCCTTCGAGTCGCCCTGCCCCGGCTCGGCCCCTGCCCCCGAGCCGGCCCCGCTCAGCGTGCCCAGCAGCGTCCTGGAGGCGGTGAACCCAGCCTGAGCGCCGTCCTCGCCGACGGACTCGCCCTGGCCGCGCTGGCCGCCCTGCTCGTGGTCGCCGTCCTGCACCTGCCGTGGCGCCAGGAGGCCGGCGCGGCGGTCGCGGCCACGGTCGTGGTCCTGGCCACCGGGCTGGTGGACCGCGACACCGCCACCGACGCCGTGCGCGAGCTGCTGCCGGTGGTCGTGTTCCTGGTGACCATCCTGGTCGTCTCCGACGTCTGCGCCCGGGCCGGCCTGTTCGCCGCGGCGGCCCGGCTGGTCGGGCGGGCCAGCGGCGGCCGGCCGCACCGGCTGCTGCTCGGCGTGTTCCTCCTGGCCGCGCTGGTCACCACCGTGCTCAGCCTGGACGCCACGGTGGTGCTGTTCACCCCGATCGTGGTCGGCGCCGCGGCGACCCTGGGGAGCTCGGACCGCCCCGGCGCCTTCGCCTGCCTGCGGATGGCGAACTCGGCCTCCCTGCTCCTCCCCGTCTCGAACCTGACCAACCTGCTGGCCCTGCCGCACCTCGACCTGGACTTCGTCGGCTTCGCCAGCCGGATGGCGCCGGTGCTGCTGGTGGTCCTGGTCGTCGAGTACGCCGGGCTCCGCCTGCTCTTCCGCCACGAGCTGGCCGCCCCGGTGCGCGACCACCACGACCTGGAGGGCCCGCCCGTGCCCGTCTTCCCCACGGTCGTGGTCGCGCTGATGCTGGCGGGCTTCGTGGCGCTCTCCCGCTGGGACCTGGCCCCGGCCTGGGCGTCCTCGGCGGCGGCGCTGGTGCTCGTCGTCTGGGCCGGCGTACGCCGGCTGGTGGGGCCGCGTGACGTGGCGCGGGCGGCCAACCCGTCGTTCGCCCTGTTGGTCCTGGCCCTGGGCGTGGCGGTGGCGGCGATCGCCGCCGGCTTCCTGGGCGACCTGGTGGAGGACCTCGTGCCGAGCAGCACGTCGTTCCCGGCGCTGCTGGCGGTCGCCGTGCTGGCCACGATGCTCTGCGCGCTGCTCACCAACCTCTCGGCCACGATCCTGCTGGTCCCGCTCGTCGCGCCCCTCGGCACCACCGCGGTGCTGGCGGCGCTGCTGGGCCTCAACATCGGCTCCGGCCTCACCTGGACCGGCTCGTTGGCCAACCTGCTGTGGCGGCGGACGCTGGTGCACGCGGGACGCGAGGTCAGCAGCGCGGCCTTCCACCGGGTCTCGCTGACCATCACCCCGGTGTCCCTCTTCCTCGGGGTGGGAACCCTCGCGTTGTTCGCCCGTTAGTCTCGGGCGCATGGAGCCCGACAGCCTGGTCCCCTCGCCCATGTCGCCGGACCGCAACCTGGCCCTCGAGCTGGTCCGGGTCACCGAGGCGGCCGCGATGGCCGCCGCCCGCTGGGTCGGGCGCGGCGACAAGAACGGCGCCGACGCGGTCGCGGTCAACGCGATGCGGGTGATGATCTCGACCATCGGCATGGACGGCGTCGTGGTGATCGGCGAGGGCGAGAAGGACAACGCGCCCATGCTGTTCAACGGCGAGCGGGTCGGCGACGGCACCGGCCCGGAGTGCGACGTGGCGGTGGACCCGATCGACGGCACCACCCTGACGGCCAAGGGCATGAGCAACGCCGTGGCGGTGCTGGCGGTCTCGCCGCGCGGCTCGATGTACGACCCCTCGGCCGTGTTCTACATGGAGAAGCTCATCACCGGCCCCGAGGCCGCTGACGTGGTCGACATCCGCTACCCCGTGGCCGAGAACATCCACCAGGTGGCCAAGGCCAAGGGCACGAAGGCCGAGGACGTGACCGTCGTCGTGCTCGACCGGCCGCGCCACCGCGAGCTGGCCGAGGAGATCCGGGCCACCGGCGCGCGCATCAAGTTCATCGTCGACGGCGACGTGGCCGGCGCGATCTCGGCGGCCCGACCGGGCAGCGGCGTGGACCTGCTGCTGGGGATCGGCGGCACACCCGAGGGGATCATCGCGGCCTGCGCGATGAAGTGCATGGGCGGCGTGATCCAGGGCCGGCTGTGGCCGCAGGACGACGCGGAGCGGCAGAAGGCGCTGGACGCCGGGCACGACCTCGACCCCGACCACGTCCTCGGGACCGACGACCTCGTCACGGGCGACGACTGCTTCTTCGTGGCCACCGGCATCACCGACGGCGACCTGATGAGCGGGGTCCGCTACCGGTCCGGCGGCTGCACCACCGACTCGCTGGTCATGCGCTCGCGCAGCGGCACCATCCGCTCGATCCGCAGCGAGCACCAGCTCTCGAAGCTACGCGCTTTCTCCGCTATCGACTTCGAGCACTGAAGCCAGACCCGGGCGCCCGGCGTACGCCGGCAGCCGCAGGGCGCTGGTCACCACGTCGATGACGCCGGGCTCGAGGGCCATCCCGACGTGCGAGGTGGTCACCTCGACGGAGTGGGCCAGCGGGTCGACGCACGCGCGCCAGTCGACGATCCCGTCGCGCTGGGAGTAGATCGCGGTGAACGAGACGCCGGCGTCGAGCGGCTGGCGGCTCTCGTCGAAGCTCTGCCGGGCGCAGCTGCCGGCCACGCACTCCTCCGACATCAGCCCGGGCACCCCGGCCCGGCTGAGGCGGACCAGCGCGTCGACGCCGGCGGTGAGCAGCACGTGGTGCGCGCCCGGCGCCAGCATCGGGCTGCCCATGGTGACGATCCCGGAGATCAGGTCGGGCCGGCGGACGGCCAGCCCGCGGGCCAGCATGCCGCCCAGGCTGTGGCCGACGATCCGGACCCGCGTGCCGCGCTTGATCGCGATCGACTCGATCCGGGTCTCCAGCTCGGCCGCGGCGGTGAGGGTGCAGCCGACGTTGGCCCGGATGTGGGAGCGGTAGGTGCGGAAGCCCCGGCGGCGCAGGCTGCGGCTCATGGCGGCCAGGGTCAGGTCGCCCGACATGAAGCCCGGCACCAGCAGCACCGGCTCCTCGGTGCGCGGCCGGTTGCGGGTGGCGTACGACGTGGCCCAGCGCCGGCGCTCCTCGTCGAGGGAGGCCACGGCGTAGCGACCGGCCTCGGCCACCACGCTGCGCTCGCGCAGGACGTCGCGGGGCCGCGGACGGGCGAACCCCTCGGGCAGCAGGAAGGACCCCAGGCTCGGATTGTCGCGCCGGGAGCTCGTCGACGCTGACCCGCTCACACAGCGCAGGTTACGGGGCGGTAACCCGGAGTCGTCGTACATCCGGCCATTTGCTTGACTCTGCATCGTGTCGGTCACCGTTTCCGAGGAGCTCTTCGCCCCGGTGGGGCGCGAGGTCGAGCTCTGCTACCAGACCTTCGGTACCCCGGACGACGAGCCGCTCCTGCTCGTCATGGGCCTGGGCGGCCCCATGACCTGGTGGGACCCCGACCTGTGCCGGGACCTGGCCGAGCGCGGCTTCTACGTGATCCGCTTCGACAACCGCGACGTCGGGCGCTCCAGCCGGGCGGTGGGGCGGGTCAGCCGGGCCACGCTGGTGCGGGCCTTCGCCGGCCAGCGCGTGCGGGCGCCGTACACGCTGGTGGACATGGCCGACGACGCCTTCGGCCTGCTCGACCACCTGGGCCTGGACTCCGCCCACGTGTGCGGGGTCTCGATGGGCGGCATGATCGCCCAGACCATGGCGATCGAGCACCCGCGGCGGGTGCGCTCGCTGACCAGCATCATGTCGACGACCGGCAAGCGCACCGTGGGCTGGCAGCACCCCTCGCTGCTGCCCAACCTGCTGGGCTCGGCGGGCGGGCGCGACGGCTACATCGCGATGTCGGTGCGGACGTGGAAGCTGATCGGGTCCCCGGGCTACCCCACCACCGAGGAGAAGACCCGCAAGCGGGCCGGCGAGACCTACGACCGCGGCGTGACCGCCAGCGGGACGCTGCGCCAGATGGTGGCGATCCTGACCCAGCCCAACCGCGCCGCCAAGCTGCACGCCCTCACGGTGCCGGCCCTGGTGGTGCACGGCCTGGCCGACAAGATGGTGCACGTCTCCGGTGGCCGGGCCACCGCCGCCGCCATCCCCCGGGCCGAGCTCCTGCTCATCGACGGCATGGGCCACGACCTGCCCCCGGCCCTGCACGAGACCTTCGCCGAGGCCATCCGCCGCACCGCCGACCGCGCCAAGTGACGCCGACCCGTCGTTACTGCTCATCAGTAACGACGGGTCACCGCAAGCAGCCAGCCGAACCGTCCGCTTCCCGTCCACAAGCGAACGCCGACCCGTCGTTACTGCTCATCAGTAACGACGGGTCACCGCAAGCACCCAGCCGAACCGTCCGCTTCCCGTCCACAAGCGAACGCCGACCCGTCGTTACTGC
>CAZEPK010000061.1:0-4625 GCA_964514085.1 uncultured Nocardioides sp. | reverse complement strand
TCATCAGTAACGACGGGTCGCGGTCGTCAGTCGGACAGGCGCTCGCCGGTGTCGGTGTCGAAGACGTGGACGCTGGTCGGGTCGGTCGTCACGTAGATCGTGTCGCCCTTCTGGACCTTGTCGCGGCCGGTGACCCGGACGATGACGTTGCTGGGCGTGCCCTCGACGTCGCTGTTGCCGTAGACGAAGCCGTCGGCACCGAGCTCCTCGACGACGGTCACCTGGACCGGCAGGCCACCCTCGGCCTGCGAGACCAGGCGCCAGGCCTCGGGCCGCACGCCCACGGTGATGTTGCCCTGCATCCTGCGCGAGGCGGTCGGGTCGACCGGGACGAGGTACTCCCCGATCTTGGCCGCACCCTCGGCCGCCTTGGCCTCGATGAGGTTCATCTGCGGCGAGCCGATGAAGCCGGCCACGAACAGGTTGACGGGCTTGTCGTAGAGGTTCAGCGGCGTGTCCACCTGCTGGAGGACGCCGAGCTTCATGACCGCGACGCGGTCGCCCATCGTCATGGCCTCGACCTGGTCGTGGGTGACGTAGACCGTGGTCACGCCGAGGTCGGCCTGGAGCTTGGCGATGTCGGTGCGGGTCTGGACCCGCATCTTGGCGTCGAGGTTGGACAGCGGCTCGTCCATGCAGAAGACCTGCGGGTTGCGGACGATGGCGCGGCCCATGGCCACGCGCTGGCGCTGGCCACCGGAGAGGGCCTTGGGCTTGCGCTCGAGGAACTCCTCGAGCCCCAGGATCTTGGCGGCCTCGGCGACGCGCTTCTTGCGCTCCTCCGGGGAGACCTTGGCCATCTTCAGGGCGAAGGCCATGTTGTCGGCCACGCTCATGTGCGGGTAGAGCGCGTAGTTCTGGAAGACCATGGCGATGTCACGGTCCTTGGGTGGGGTGTGGGTGACGTCGCGGTCACCGATGAAGATCTTGCCCGCGTTCACCTCCTCGAGCCCGGCGAGCATCCGCAGGGTCGTGGACTTGCCGCACCCGGACGGGCCGACGAGCACCATGAACTCGCCGTCGCCGATCTCGAGGTCGATGCCGGGCACCGTGGGCTTGTCCGCCCCCGGGTACCAGCGCTGGGCCTTCTCGAAGGTCACTGTGGCCATGTTGTGTTGCTCCCTCCACCGGCAGGTACGTGCCGGACGATCCGTAGTGAAGTGACGCGCACCACACTAGGCCCAGGCAAACGGTTGCGGTAGGGCGCGGGGGTCCGGGTCTCAGCGGGTGACCACGTGGAGCACGTGGGCGGCCTCCGGCGGGAGCGCCGGGAAGCGGACGCCGACCGCGCCGAGGGTCCGGCCGCCGAGCACCACGCCGTCGCCCTCGAGCCAGGTGCTGCCGATCTCGGCGCGGTGCCGCGTGCCGGACGGCGTCCGGTCGGTGACGGCGTAGCTGCGGTCGGGGTCCAGCCCGGGCAGCCGGACCGGGCCGACGGACTGCGCCACCGTGGTGTCGACCGTCGCCACGACGTACCACGCCTCGGAGCGGTCCTCGCTGACGACGCCGGTCACCACCACCGCCGGGTCGGGGTGGTCGCCGCGCACCATCCGGCCGCTGGCCACCACCGGCCTGGCCTCCTTGTGCAGGGCGACCCAGGCGGCCACCTCGGCGCGGTCCTCGGGCCCCAGCCCGCGGAGGTCCCACTCGATGCCGAAGTGGCCGAGCAGGGCGGTCGCGGCCCGGAAGCCGGTCTGGTGCGTGCGGCCGGTGGTGTGCGCCACGGGTCCACCCAGGTGCGCGCCCATCAGCTCCGGCGGCACCAGCAGCGAGGTCCACCGCTGGATCCGCTGCCGCTCGACGGCGTCGATGGTGTCGCTGGCCCAGACCCGGTCGGTGCGGGTGAGGACCTCTAGGTCGATCCGGCCGCCGCCGCTCGCGCAGGACTCGATCTCCAGGTCGGGGTGGGCCGCGTGCAGCTCGTCGAGCAGGCGGTAGAAGGCCAGCGTCTGCCCGTGCACCGCTGGCCGGCCGTCGTGCGCCACGTCGATCAGGTCGCGGTTGTGGTCCCACTTGAGGAAGGCGATGTCGTACTCCGCCAGCAGGGCCAGCAGCTGGTCGCGCACGTGGGCGTACGCCGCGGGGTGCTGGAGGTCGAGCACCTGCTGGTGGCGCCACGAGGGCGACGGCGTGCTCCGGCCGCGCAGCACCCACTCTGGGTGGGCGCGGGCCAGGTCGGAGTCCTCGTTGACCATCTCCGGCTCCACCCAGAGCCCGAAGTCCATCCCCAGCCGCTGCACCTCGTCGACCAGCGGCTGCAGCCCGTCGGGCCAGACCTCGTCGTCGACCACCCAGTCACCGAGCCCGGCGCGGTCGGTCCGGCGGGCTTGGAACCACCCGTCGTCGAGCACGAAGCGCTCCACGCCGACCTCGGCGGCGGCCTCGGCCAGCTCGGTCAGCGTGGCGAGGTCGTGGTCCATGTAGACCGCCTCCCAGGTGTTGACCAGCACCGGGCGGGTCCCGCGGGTGCGGGGCGAGTGCCGCCGCAGCCAGCCGTGCAGCCGGGCGGACGCCTCGTCGAGGCCGGCGGCGCCGTGGGTGCCGACCAGCCACGGGGCGTCGTACCGCTCCCCCGGCGCCAGCTCCAGCTCACCGGGCGCGAGCAGCTCCCCGCCGCCCAGGAGGCACTCGCCCTCGGGCGTGCGCTCGGCGTAGGCCTGGTGGTCGCCGCTCCAGGCCACGTGGGTGGCCCAGACCTCGCCGTGGCCGAAACCGAAGCCCGGCACGCCGGCGGCGAGCAGCAGCGTGGCGTCGTGACCGGTGCGGCCGTGCCGCCCCTCGCGCAGGTGGGTCCCGGCCAGCCAGCTGCGCCGCTGCGGCGTGCGCTCGCGGCACCAGCGTCCGGTCAGGTCGAGCAGCTCGCTCGCGCGGGCCGGCACCGGCAGGGCGCTGCGCACGGCGGCGAGCACCAGCGGCTGCTCGGCCGCGTTGGTCACCGAGGTGCGCAGCCGGAGCAGGCCCTCCTCGCTCAGCTCGAGGTGGAGCTCGACCGCCCAGCCGGCCTCGTCGTCGCTGCCGAGCAGGCGGACCGTGGCGTCCTCGCCGGTGTCGTCGACGTCCCACGACCAGCCGCCGATGAGAGGCGCCCACGCGGCCGGTGACCCTCCGGGGCGCAGCCCCTCCAGCGCGGGCAGGCCGGTGTAGCCGGCCGTGCCCTGCCCGAGGAGCCCGCGCTGGCGCGGCGCGTCGAGGGCCGAGTGCGGTACGCCGGGGGTGTGGCTCTCGACCAGGCCGGCCAGGTCGGTGGCCGAGGGGTCTCCGAGGGCCGCGCCCCAGTGCAGGAGGACCGGGTCCCCGACCAGAGAGGGCGCGAGCACGATGCTCACGCCCCCTCGGGTCAGGTGGACCGGTGCGTCTACCTGAGTGATGTGCCTACCCCTTCACCGCTCCGGAGGTGAGCCCGCGGACGAAGAAGCGCTGCATGGAGAAGAAGACCAGCATCGGCAGCACCATCGAGACGAACGCCCCGGCCGTGAGCAGCTCCTGGCCCTTGCCCGCCGTACCGATCAGGCTCTGCAGCGCCACGATGACCGTGCCGTTGGGGTTGGTGAGGAACAGCTTGGCGATCAGCAGGTCGTTCCAGACCCACAGGAACTGCAGGATCGCGAACGCCGCCAGCGCCGGCACCGACATCGGGACGATCAGCCGCCAGAACGTCTGGAAGTGCGACGCCCCGTCGATCTTGGCCGACTCGATGACGGTCTTGGGCAGGGTCGTCATGTAGTTGCGCAAGGTGTATATCGCCAGTGGCATGCCGAAGCCCGTATGGAGGAGCCAGACCGCGAAGAACTGGCCGGAGATGTCCAGGCCGCGCGGGCCGAGCAGGTTGAGCATCGGCAGGAAGGCCACCTGGATCGGCACCACCAGCACCCCGACGATGAGGATGAAGAGCAGGTCCTTGCCGCGGAAGTCCATGAACGTGAACGCGTAGGCCGCGAAGGCCGCGAACATGATCGGGATGACCGTGGCCGGGATGGCCACCACGAGGCTGTTGATGAAGGCGTCCTTCATCGGGGGCTGCGTGCTGTTGAGCACCTCGTGGTAGTTGTTCGTCGTGAAGCCGGCGTCGGACCAGTTGCCCGGCCAGAGCAGCGTCCACCAGCCGGAGCCGGCGGCGTCGGACCGGGTGCGGAACGACGTGACGAGCAGGCCGACGGTCGGCACCGTCCAGAGGACGCACAGCACCGCCATGGTCACGATCGACACCAGGCTGCGGCGCCGGCCGTCCTTCATCTGGCCGCGGACCTTGGCCGGCTTGCTCTCGGTGTCGGGGACCGTCGTGGTGCCGGCCATGCCGGCCTCGGTGGCGATGAAGTCACTGGTCATCGGTTCGCCTCCTCGTTGCGGAAGTGCCGGACCTGGTAGACGAGGACCGGGAGGATCGCGACGAGCAGCACCACCACGATCGCCGAGCTCACTCCGGAGTCGAAGCTCTTGAAGGCCCGGAAGTAGAACAGGTTGGCGATCACGTTGGTGTTGTACTTGCCGTTGGTCAGCACGTAGACGATGTCGAAGATCTTCAGCACCAGGATCAGCACGGTGATGAAGACGGTGATGGTGGTGCCCTTGATCTGCGGGAGCACCACCTTCCAGAAGATGTTCCACTCACTGGCGCCGTCGATCCG
>CAZEPK010000060.1:0-17624 GCA_964514085.1 uncultured Nocardioides sp. | reverse complement strand
GTTCACCATGACCAAGCTGCCCACCGGCACCTACACCTTCCACCGGCGGACCTAGGCCGGCCGAGGACCACCCCCGGACTCACCCCAACGAGGCGCTTGGCGGACCTGGAGAACCTCCGACCCTGAGGGCCGGCTCAGCCCTCCAGCACCACAAGGGCCGAGGCGATGCCGGCGTCGTGCGAGAGCGACAGGTGCACCGAGGTGGCGCCGAGCTCGGCGGCGCGGGCCTCCACGGTGCCGCGCAGCTCGAGCAGCGGGCGTCCGGACTCCTCCGAGATCACCTCGGCGTCGTGCCAGTGCAGGTTGCCGGGGGCGCCCAACGCCTTGGCCAGCGCCTCCTTGGCCGCGAAGCGGGCCGCCAGCGAGGCCAGGGCACGCTGGCGCTCGGAGGGGGTGAAGAGGCGCTCGGCCAACCCTGAGGTGCGCGAGAGCGAGAGCCCGAAGCGCTCGATGTCCACCACGTCGATGCCCACGCCGATGATCGCCATGCCGGTGCCGACCGCTACTCGACCGTGACGGACTTGGCCAGGTTGCGCGGCTGGTCGACGTCGTGGCCCAGGGCGGTCGCGAGCTCGCAGGCGAAGAGCTGGAGGGGAACGACGGCGACCAGCGGCTGAAGCAGCACCGGGACGCGCGGGAGGCGCACCAGCACGTCGGCGTACGGCGCGACCCGCTCGTCGCCCTCCTCGGCCAGGCAGATGGTGCGGGCGCCGCGCGCCCGGACCTCCTGGATACCGCTCAGCATCTTGTCGTGGAGCTGGTCGCGGCCCTGGGGCGGCACCACGCAGAAGACCGGCATGCCTTGGTCGATCAGGGCGATCGGACCGTGCTTCAGCTCCCCGGCGGCGAAGCCCTCGGCGTGCAGGTAGGCGAGCTCCTTGAGCTTCAGGGCGCCCTCGAGAGCGACCGGGTAGCCGGCGTGGCGGCCGACGAACAGGACGGACCGCGTGCCGACCAGCGAGCGCGCCAGCTCGTAGACCTGCTCCGCGCCGTCGAGCACCCGGTCGAGCTGGGCCGGCACCGCCTCGAGCTGGGTCATCACCTGGTCGATCTCGTCGCCGTACCGGGTGCCCTTGACCTGCGCGAGGTAGAGCGCGAGCAGGTAGCAGGCCACCAGCTGGGTCAGGAAGCCCTTGGTCGAGGCCACGCCGATCTCGGGCCCGGCGTGGGTGTAGATCACCGCGTCGGACTCGCGCGGGATCGTCGAGCCGTTGGTGTTGCAGATCGCCAGCACCTTCGAGCGCTGGGTGCGGGCGTGCCGGATCGCCTGCAGGGTGTCGGCGGTCTCCCCCGACTGCGAGATGGCCACCACCAGCGTGGAGTAGTCGAGGATCGGGTCGCGGTAGCGGAACTCCGAGGACAGCTCGACCTCGACCGGCACGCGCGTCCAGTGCTCGATGGCGTACTTGGCCACCATGCCCGCGTAGAACGACGTCCCGGCCGCGATGATGATGATCTTGTCGATGTCGCGCAGCTCCTGGTCGGAGAGCCGCATCTCGTCGAGCTGCAGCATCCCGGTCGCCGAGCGCCGGCCCAGGAGGGAGTCGGCCACCGCGCGCGGCTGCTCGAAGATCTCCTTGCGCATGAACCAGTCGTGGCCCTCCTTCTCGGCCGCCGAGAGGTCCCAGTCCACGTGGTAGGGCCGCCCCTCCTGCGGCTGCCCGGCGAAATCGGTGACCTCGACGCCCTCGCGGGTGATGGTCACGACCTGGTCCTGGCCCAGCTCGAGCGCCTCCCGCGTGTACTCGATGAACGCCGCCACGTCGGAGCCGACGAAGTTCTCGCCGTCGCCCAGGCCCACGACGAGGGGCGAGCTGCGCCGCGCCGCCACCACCCGCGACGGGTCCAGCGCGTCCACGGCCACCAGGGTGAAGGCACCCTCCAGCTGCTGGCAGACCCGCTGCATCGCGACGGTCAGGTCGGCGCCGGACTCCAGCTGCAGCTCGAGGAGCTGGGCCGCGACCTCGGTGTCGGTCTCGGACAGCAGCGTGTGGTCGTCGGCCTCCAGCCGCGCCCGCAGCTCGGCGAAGTTCTCGATGATGCCGTTGTGGACCAGCGCCACCCGGCCGGCGTACCCGACGTGCGGGTGCGCGTTGACGTCGTTGGGCGCGCCGTGCGTGGCCCAGCGGGTGTGGCCCACCCCGGTCGAGGACGCGGGCAGCGGGACGTCGGCGATAGCCTTCTCGAGGTTGGCGAGCTTGCCCGCCTTCTTCGAGACCGCCAGCCGGGAGTCAGCCACCAGCGCGATGCCGGCGGAGTCGTAGCCGCGGTACTCCAGCCGCCGCAGCCCGTCGAGGACGACGTCCTGGGCCTGCCTGGGCCCGACGTAGCCCACGATCCCGCACATGGGTCCCGACTGTATCGGCGCAGGGGCGAGCGGCCGACCACCCACGGCGGCTGACAGACTCCAGGTATGCCCCACGGCGAGCGCCACGACGGTGCCCACGAGGCGTCGCCGTACATCGAGCTCGACCGGAGCGCCTGGGCCAAGCTCGCGCACGAGGTCGAGGACCCGCTCACCGAGGACGAGATCACGGCGCTCCGCGGCCTCGGCGACCAGCTCGACCTCGAGGAGGTCCGCGACGTCTTCCTGCCGATCAGCCGGCTGCTGAGCCTGTACGTCGAGACGGCCGGCCGGCTGCACCGCGAGCAGGAGGAGTTTCTCCACCAGGTCACTCCCCCGCGCACGCCGTTCGTCATCGGCCTGGCCGGCTCGGTCGCGGTTGGCAAGTCCACCACCGCCCGGGTGCTCCAGCACCTGCTCGCGCACTGGCCCGAGCACCCCAACGTCGCCCTCATCACCACCGACGGCTTCCTGCACCCGAACGCCGAGCTCCAGCGGCGCGGCCTGCTCCAGCGCAAGGGCTTCCCCGAGTCCTACGACCGCCGCGCGCTGCTCCGCTTCGTCGTCGACATCAAGTCGGGCAAGGACGAGGTCGAGGCGCCGGTCTACGACCACCTCACCTACGACGTCGTCCCCGGCGAGAAGGTGCACGTCAAGCATCCCGACATCGTCATCATCGAGGGGCTCAACGTCCTCCAGCCGGCCCGGACCCGCGACGACGGCCGCACCGGACTGGCGGTCAGCGACTTCTTCGACTTCTCGGTCTACGTCGACGCCAAGACCTCCGACGTGCGGGACTGGTACGTCAACCGCTTCCTGCGGCTGCGCGAGACCGCCTTCCGCGACCCGCAGTCCTACTTCGCCCGCTACGCCTCGCTGTCCGAGGACGAGGCGCGGGCCGAGGCCACCCGGATCTGGGACGCCATCAACGGCCCCAACCTGGCCGAGAACGTCCTGCCCACCCGCTCGCGCGCCACCCTCGTGCTCCGCAAGGACGCCGACCACTCGGTGCGCTACGTGCGGCTCCGCAAGATCTAGCCCCCGACCGCCCGCCGCAGCTCCACGCAGCGCTCGACGACCCGGAAGCCGAGCCGCTCGTTGACCGCGTTCATCGCGGCGTTCACGTCGGCGTTCTCGGTGAGGATCCACTCGACCTGCGGGTAGGACTCCACCAGGGCCTGCAGGCTCGCGACCTTGATGGCCAGGCCGAGCCGGTGCCCGCGCGCGGCCGGCATCACCAGGGTGCCGCTCTGGAACGCGCGGTGCGGCGCGGTCGTGTTGACGAACAGCTCGGTCAGCGCCACCACCTCGCCGTCCCGGTCCAGGGCGAAGGTGTAGAGGTCACGGCGGCCCGCCTTGGCCGCCCGGGCCTCGCGCTCGCGCACCCGCGCCTCGTCCCACTGCTCGAGGTCCACCGGCGTCTCGCCGGTGGGGACCTCGCCCATGAACGCCGTGTTGAGCGCGCAGTAGCCGGCCACGAGCTCGTCGGGGACCGGCCCCCACAGCGTGCGCAGTCGGTGGTCCACGTGGTGCGGCGCGACCTCGGCCGCCAGGTCCGCCCACCGCTCGCGGCCCTGCGTGAGGTCGAGGACCTTGCTGCCCTCCTCCAGCTCGACGCGGAAGCCGTGGTGCGCCGCGAACTCGGTCCCGGCGCTCTCGGCCCCCACCGGGGCGTAGGCCCAGCCCTGGAGCGAGGAGCGCGACAGCTCGACCGCGGCCGCCTCGGCATGGGCGAGCAGCGCACTGCCGACGCCGCGCCGGCGGTGGGAGGGCAGCACCTCGACGAAGACGATGGCGGTGTCGGTGCTCTCCAGGAGCGGCGCCTGGAGGCCCAGGAGGCCCACCATCCGGTCGCCGTCCCAGGCCGCGGCCCGCACCTCCCGCACGTCGGTGCGCGGCGTGCGGAGGTACGTCGACGCGGCCTGCCAGGCGAGGTGCTGGCTGTACGGGCGGTCGGCGACCACGTCCCGGCCGACCTCCCAGTACGCGCGGACCTCGGCGTCGCTGTCGAGGTCGAGCGGCCGGATCTCGATCGTCAGGACGTCACCTTCTGGAGCTCGAGCTTCTCGTCGACGAGCCGGTAGCCCAGCTGCTCGTTGACGTCGTTCATCCAGCGGTTGGTGGTGGCGTTGCCGGTCACGATCAGCTCAGCGCCCGGGTGGAGGGCGCGCAGCTGCTGGTGGAGCAGGACCTTCATGCCCAGGCCGAGGCGGTGCCCGCGGTGGTCGGGCAGCACCAGGGTGTCCTCGATCCCGGCCACCCGGGGCGCATGGGGAGCCACCACCAGGTCCGAGTAGCCGGCGACCTCGCCCGAGGGCGTCAGGGCCACCACCACGATCGCCTGTCGGCGCTGCGACGCACGCCGGGCCTCCCGAGCCCGCAGCCGCTCCGGCGTCCACACCTCCGGCTCCAGGTCGAGGTCGCCCAGCGGGATCTCCTCGAGGAACCGGCTCATCGCGGCCGCGAGCGAGTCCAGGTGCTCCTCCGGAGCGGGGTCGGCCCACCAGACGAGTCGGTAGCCGCCGCGCCGCTCCGCGGCCTGCGCCTCCAGTGCCGGCAGCAGCGCGGCCGACGCCTCGAGGTCCACGACCTTGACCCCGTCGACGTTCGCGACCGCGTAGCCGTGCGAGGTGGCCCACCGGCTGTCGTCGGTCTCCTCGCCGACCGGGACGCGGACGTCACTGAGGATCGTCGTGCGACCCGCGGCGGCGACGAGGGCCTCGCCGTGGTCGAGCAGCGCGGTGCCGTACCCCCTGCGGCGCCGGTCGGGCGGGACCCAGACCTGGACCACCCCGAGGTGGGTGTTGTCGGCCAGCGGGAGGACGACGAGCCCGCTGCCGACCATCGTGTCGCCGTCGTAGGCGCCGAGGAAGACGATCCGGCTCTCCGGGTCCACCTGCGGCAGGGCGTGGCGCGAGATCTCCCAGTCGGTCCAGAGGTCGACCGGCAGCGTCGACATCGCGTCGTGGCCGCAGGTCCACCAGTCGTGCAGCTGGCCCTCGTCGGCCCGGTCGAGCTCGCGGACCTCGGTCACGACAGCACCTTCTGCACGTCGAGCGAGGTCTCGACCACCCGGTAGCCGAGCTGGTCGTTGACGGCGTTCATCCAGGTGTTGACGTCGGCGTTGCCGGTCGCGATCCGGGTCACCTCCGGGTGCCGCGCACGGGTCTCCTGGTGCAGCCGGACCTTGAGCGCCAGCCCCAGCCGGTGACCACGGTGCTCGGGCAGCACCAGGGTGCTGTCGATCCCCGCGCGCTCGGGCCGGCCGTCGAGGACGAACAGGTTGGTGTAGCCGGCGAGGGTCCCGTCGGGCGCCACGGCGGCCACGAGCACCTGGTGGCGGCCGCTGGCCAGCCAGCGCTCCTCGCTCTCCCGGATCCGCTCGGTGGACCAGCTGGCCGGGTTGAGCGCCACGTCACCCAGCGGGATCTCCCCGAGGAAGCGGGAGTAGAGCCGCGCGATCTCGTCGAGGTGCTCCTCCGGCGCCCGGTCAGTCCAGCAGACCAGCTCGTAGCCCGCCGCCTTCTCCGCCGCGGTGGCCGCGAGGTCCGCCCACCCGTCCTCGGTGGCGAGGAGGTCAGCTACCTTGACCTCCTCGGTGCCGGCCACCGCGTAGCCCCGGTGCAGCGCGAAGGTGAGGCTCGGCTCGCTCTGCTCGTCGGCGTCGAGCGGCACGGTCACGCTGCTGAGCACGTGGGAGCGGGCGTCGGCCCGGGCCGCGGCCTCGACCGCGCTGAGCAGCGCCGACCCGGCGCCGCCGCCACGGCGGTCGGGCAGCACCATCAGCTTCACGATCGCGAGGTGGGTGTTGTCGGCGTCCTCGAGCTGGAGGGAGGCGATGCCGACGACCCCGCTCCCGTCGTGGGCACCCAGGCGGACGAAGCGCCGCACCGGGTCGGGGCGCAGCCACCCGGCGTACGCCGTCTCCCAGGCCGGCCAGAAGTCGTCCACGTCGTCGTGCGCGCTGGCGGTGCGGCCCACGTCCCACCACGCGTGGAGCGCGGCCTCGTCGGCCAGGTCCACCTCGCGCACCTCGATGTCGGACACGAGTCAGGAGACTAGGACCCCTGAGCGGGCACCCGCACCCACAAATGTGCGCCCTGCTCCCCGTGACCGACGCTGCCGCCGTGCGCGGCGGCCAGCAGGCGGGCCAGGTCCAGGCCGACCCGGACGCCGCTGCCGTCGTCGTTGAGGCCGAAGGGCTCGAACAGCACCCGGAGGGCGTCGCGCTCCAGGGGCGGGCCCTCCCGGTGCACGCGCAGCTCCAGCCAGTCCCCCACCCGCCGCACCTCCAGGCGTCGCGCGCGCGGGGCCGGCGCGGAGCCAGCGGCCTGCCACAGGTCGCGCAGGACCCGCCGCAGCAGCGCCGGGTCGACGACGACCTCCTCGGTGTCACCGAGGCCCTCGACCCTCCCCAGGCCCTCGAGCCCTTCGACCAGCACGGCGACCGGGACCAGCTGCGGCGCGAGCGCCAACCGGCCCAGGGAGACCTCCGCCAGCAGCTGCACGTCGAAGGCCCGCTCCGCCAGCCGGTCGAGGGCGGCGTGCAGCCGGGTGAGCGAGTCGCGCGCCTGCTCGGGCGGGACGCCGCCGTCGGCCAGCGTCGCCACCCAGCCCCGGGTCATCGAGAGGGGCGTGCCGACCTCGTGCGCGAACGCCGCGAGGTAGCGGTCGCGCAGCTCGAGGCCGTCGCCGGGCGCCTCACCGGTGACCGCGGCGGTGCCGGCCTCGACGAAGGACCGCACCCAGCCCGCCAGCAGGTCGGCGTCCACGCCGTAGCGCACGGCGACCTCGGCCGTCGGCCCGCCACGCAGCACCTCCAGCACCGCGGGGACCCGGGCCTCCATGGCCGCGACCCTAGGGCATCGGAGCGGTTCCTCAGGCCAGGGAGAGCCGTTCGCGGACCACGCTGGCCAGCCGGTCGGCCACCTCGCGGGCGTGCTCGTCGGTCGGCGCCTCCACCATCACCCGGACCACGGGCTCGGTGCCGGAGGGGCGCAGCAGCACCCGGCCGCGGCCGTCGAGGCCCGCGGTCTCCGCCGCGACGGCCTCGGCGAGCACGGGGTCGTCCGCGCGGTCCTTGTCGACGCCTCGGACGTTGACGAGCACCTGCGGCAGGCGAGTCACCACCGAGGCCAGCGAGCGGAGGTCGCGTCCGGTCGCGACCATCCGCTGCAGCAGGTGCAGGGCGGTCAGGATGCCGTCGCCCGTGGTGGCGTGCTGGCTCATGATCACGTGGCCGGACTGCTCGCCACCGAGGACGTAGCCGACCGCGCGCATCTCCTCGAGCACGTAGCGGTCCCCGACCTTGGTCTGGAGCACGCGCACCCCCGAGGCCTCCATCGCCTGGACGAACCCGAGGTTGCTCATCACGGTGGCCACCACCGTGTCGTCGACCAGCCGGCCGGCCTCGGCCAGGTCCAGGGCCAGCACGGCGAGCAGCTGGTCGCCGTCGATGTCGTTGCCGTCCTGGTCCACGGCCAGGCAGCGGTCGGCGTCACCGTCCAGCGCGATGCCGACGTCGGCGCCGTGGGCGACCACCGCGGCCTGCAGGGGACCCAGGTGGGTGGACCCGCAGCCGTCGTTGATGTTGAGGCCGTCCGGCGAGGCCCCGATGACCACGACCTCGGCCCCTGCGGCCCGCAGCGCCATCGGCGCCGCCTCGGTGGCGGCGCCGTTGGCGCAGTCGACGACGACCGTGAGCCCGGCCAGCGAGCGGTCGAGGGTGGAGAGGAGGTGGTCGACGTACTCCTCGATCGGACGCTCGTAGGGACGGACCCGACCCACGTCCGCGCCGATGGGGGCGTCCCAGGAGCCGCCGAGCAGCTCCTCGATCTCGGCCTCGACGGCGTCGTCGAGCTTGTGCCCGCCGCGCGCCAGGAACTTGATGCCGTTGTCGGGCATCGGGTTGTGCGAGGCGCTGATGACCACGCCCAGGTCGGCGTCGAGGGCGGCGGTCAGGTAGGCGACGCCCGGCGTCGGCAGCACCCGCAGCCGCAGCACGTCGACGCCGGCCGAGGCCAGCCCCGCGACCACGGCGTGCTCCAGGATCTGGCCCGAGATCCGGGTGTCGCGGCCGACCACGGCCAGCGGCCGCTGGCGCGTGCGGCGCACCTCACCACGCGACATGATGACGCGCGCCGCCGCGACCGAGAGGTCGAGGGCGAGCTCCGCCGTGACCTCGCGGTTCGCGAGGCCACGGACGCCGTCGGTCCCGAAGACCTTCGGCAAGATCAGCGCTTGCTGTACTGGGGCGCCTTGCGGGCCTTCTTGAGGCCGGCCTTCTTGCGCTCGATGACACGGGCGTCACGCGTGAGCAGCCCGGCCTTCTTGAGCGTGGGTCGGTTGGTCTCCTCGTCGATGAAGTTCAGGCACCGGGCCACGCCGAGGCGCAGCGCGCCGGCCTGGCCGGTGATGCCGCCGCCGTGGATGCGGGCGATGACGTCGAAGCGGCCCTCGAGCTGCAGCGCGGCGAACGGCTCGTTCACGACCTGCTGGTGCAGCTTGTTGGGGAAGTAGGAGTCGAGCTCGCGGCCGTTGACCGTCCACACGCCGGTGCCCGGCACGATGCGGACACGGGCGACGGCCTCCTTGCGGCGGCCGGTGGCCGCGGCGGGGGCGATGGTGGCGGGACGGGACGGGGTGTCGGCCGACGGGGCGCTCTCGGAGCTGTAGGCGACGCCGCTCTCGTCGGTGGTGTAGGTCTCCTCGACCTCGGTGGTCTCGGTGCTCTCGGAAGTCACTGTGCTTTTCCTCTGCCTTGTCGCGACGACTACTGGGAGATCTGGGTGATCTCGAAGGGGACGGCCTTCTGGGCCTGGTGCGGGTGCGTGGGGCCCGAGTAGACCTTCAGCTTCTTGATCATCTGCCGGCCCAGCTTGTTCTTCGGGAGCATGCCCCAGACGGCGTTCTCGATGACCTTGCGCGCGTCCTTCTCGAGCAGGTTGCCGATCGGGGTGGCGGAGAGGCCGCCCGGGTAGCCGGAGTGGCGGTAGACGAGCTTGTTGGTCAGCTTGTCGCCGGAGAGGGCGATCTTCTCGGCGTTGACGACGATGACGAAGTCACCGGTGTCGACGTGCGGCGCGAAGATCGGCTTGTGCTTGCCGCGGAGCAGGTTGGCACTCTGGACGGCGAGGCGGCCCAGGACGATGTCGGTCGCATCGATGACGTGCCAGGCGCGGGTGATGTCGCCGGGCTTGGGGCTGTAGGTGCGCACGAGGGTGTCTCTCTCGTTCGTCGGGACCGCGGCCGGAGGTGTCCGGTGCGGTGGGTGGAGCCACGCCTTCTGACGAACACGGCCCGGCTCTGTGTTCTGCTGCTGTCCGGGACTGCGACCCGACGTCGTGCGACGTCAGGACGCGGCAGGAGGCGCGACCGACAAATCTACGGCGTGCCGCGGTCGGGGTCCAATCGGAGCGAGCGGCGGCCGTTCGCCCCGGACAGTTCCAGCACCGGGTTGCGCGGTTTCGAGACGGTTGCTGCGCAACCTCCTCAACCACCGTCGGGGCAGGTCCCTGCTCCGGTCTCGACCACCGGTCCCAACCACCGACCGGACACTCGGTTACCGACCGTTCACGATCGCGGTCTAGGTTGAATGGGTGACCCAAGAGAAGACTGAGTCGCTGACTGTCCGCGACAACCGCACCGGGCAGGAGTACGACGTACCGATCACCGACGGCACCATCAAGGCCGCGGACATCGGTCAGATCAGGACCGACGAGGACAACCCGGGGCTCGCGGTCTACGACCCCGGCTTCGTCAACACCGCCTCCTGCCGCAGCGCCGTGACCTTCATCGACGGCGACAAGGGGATCCTGGAGTACCGCGGGTACCCGATCGAGCAGCTGGCCGAGAAGTCCAGCTTCCTCGAGGTGGCCTACCTGCTGGTGCACGGCACCCTGCCGACCAAGGCGGAGTACGACGCGTGGGTGCACGAGATCACCTACCACACGTTCGTGCACGAGAACGTCAAGGAGTTCATGCAGGGCTTCCGCTACGACGCGCACCCCATGGGGATGCTGATGGCGTCGGTCGGGGCCCTGTCGACCTTCTACCCCGACGCCCGCAACATCAGCGACTCCGACAACCGCCACATGCAGATCGTGCGGATGATCGCCAAGATGCCGACGCTGGGTGCCTGGTCCTTCCGCCACGCCCAGGGCAAGCCGTTCGTCTACCCCGACAACGACCTCAGCTACACCGCGAACTTCCTCTCGATGCTCTTCAAGATGAGCGAGCAGAAGTTCGACGCCGACCCGCGCCTGGTCAAGGCGCTCGACGTGCTGTTCATCCTGCACGCCGACCACGAGCAGAACTGCTCGACCAACGCCGTGCGCTCGGTGGGGTCCTCCCAGGTCGACCCGTACTCCGCGGTGGCCGCCGGCGTGGCCGCGCTCTACGGACCGCTGCACGGTGGGGCCAACGAGGCCGTGCTGCGGATGCTGAAGCGGATCGGCTCGAAGGAGAACATCCCCGACTTCATCAAGGGCGTGAAGGACGGCAACGAGCGCCTGATGGGCTTCGGCCACCGCGTCTACAAGAACTTCGACCCGCGCGCGACGATCATCAAGAAGGCCTGCGACGACGTCTTCGAGGTCACCGGGGTCAACCCGCTCCTCGAGATCGCCAAGGAGCTGGAGAAGATCGCGCTCGAGGACGAGTACTTCATCAAGCGCAAGCTCTACCCCAACGTCGACTTCTACTCCGGCCTCATCTACGAGGCCTTCCAGTTCCCGCCGGAGATGTTCACGGTGCTGTTCGCGATCGGCCGGACCCCCGGCTGGCTGGCGCAGTGGCTGGAGCTGGTGCAGGACAAGGAGCAGAAGATCGCCCGGCCCAAGCAGATCTACACCGGCGACCGGACCCTCGACTTCGTGCCTGCGAACGAGCGTTGGGCCTGAGCGCTCCGCGCGGCGTCATCTGGGACTTCGGCAACGTCCTCATCGACTGGCAGCCGCACGCGGCGATCGCGGCGGGCGTCGGGGTCGAGGAGGCCACGCGGTTCCTGGCGGCCGAGGACTTCGACTTCGGCGCCTACAACCTCGGCCCCGACTCCGGCCAGTCGTGGGAGGAGGCCGAGGCCGCCGTGCGCCGCACGCACCCGCACTGGGTCGACCACGCGCTGGCCTACCGCACCCACTTCGAGGCCTCGCTGGTCGGTGAGGTGCCCGGGACGCCTGACCTCGTGCGTGAGCTGAGCGCGGCCGGCGTGCGGCAGTGGGGGCTGACCAACTGGTCGGACGAGCTCTACCCGCACGCCCCGCGGCTCTTCGACTTCCTCGGGCTCCTGGAGGGTGTCGTGGTCTCGGGCACCGAGGGGCTGGCCAAGCCGGACCCGGCGATCTTCGAGCTCGCCGTCTCGCGGGCGGGCCTGCCCGCGGAGGACCTGGTCTTCGTCGACGACAAGGAGCGCAACGTCGCCGCGGCCGTCGAGGCCGGCCTGGACGGGATCGTCTTCACCGGCGCCGACGACCTGCGCGTCGCCCTCCGGGAGCGCGGGCTGCCGGTCTGAGCCGCACGCGGGTGGCGGTCGTGGGGCTCGGGATGGCCGGGTCCACGCTGGCCTGCCTGCTCGCCGACCGCGGGGTCGACGTCGTGGTGCTCGAGCAGGAGGTCGACCCGCGTCCCGTGGGCGCCGGCATCTGGCTCCAGGACATGGGCCAGCAGGTGCTGGACCGGCTGGGGCTGCTCGAGGCCCTGCGGGCGCGGTCGCGCGAGGTCTCACGGGTCGACATCCGCACCTCGTCGGGGCGCCGGCTCGTCCAGGCGTCGTACGCCGACGTGCCCGGCTCCGTGCCGGCCCTCGGGGTGCACCGCGGCGACCTGTTCTCGCTGCTGCTGTCCGAGGTCCGCCGCCGGCAGGTGCCCGTCGAGCTCGGCGTGCGGGTGAGCGGGGTGCGGCCGGTGGCCGGCGGGCTCGCCGTCGAGACCCCGGCCGGCGACCACGGCACCTTCGACCTCGTCGTGGGCTGCGACGGCAGCCGCTCCCCGGTCCGGCACAGCATGCAGGTCGCCGTGCGCGACCACTCCTACGACTACGGCGCCCTGTGGGCGATCGTCGACGACCCGGACGAGCTCGCCTCCGAGTGCCTGTTCCAGTGCCTCCGCGGGACCCGCGAGTACCTCGGCGTGCTGCCCACCGGACGGGGCCGCACCTCCCTGTTCTGGTCCGTCCGGGGCCAGGACGTGGGCGCGGTGCGGGAGCGAGGGCTGGAGGCGTGGCGCGAGCGGGCCCGGCCCCTCGCCCTGGAGCTCGCGCCCCTGCTCGACCGGGTCGACCACCTCTTGCCGGCCGCCTACCGCGACGTGGTCGTGCGGACGCCGTACCGCGTCGCGGACCGGGGCGCCGCCGTGCTGGTCGGCGACGCCGCCCACGCGATGAGCCCCCAGCTCGGCACCGGCACGTCGCTGGCCCTGGCTGACGCCTGGACCCTGCACCACGCGCTGGCCACCGCACGGACGCTGCCGGCCGCGCTCGAGCAGTACGCCGCGGGCCGCCGGGCCCACGTGCGGTGGTACCAGTGGTGGACCCGCCTGATGATGCCGGTCTTCCAGAGCGGCCTGACCCCGCTGGCCTGGCCGCGCGACGCCCTGGCGCCGACCCTGAGCGGGATGCCCTGGGTCCACGCCCAGCTGGTCACGACGTTGACCGGTGACCGGACCTCTCCGTGGCACCGCTGGGCCCTTCCCGACCTGCCCTGAGCGCGTCAGGATGCGTCCATGTCACGCACCCTCCGCCTGCTCCGGGACAACGTCCTCGGCCTCCTCGCCATCACCATCGCCCTCTCGGCCAGCGCCTACGCGGTGACCCAGGCGCCCAAGGACTCGGTCGTCTCGTCCTCGATCAAGAACGGCCAGGTCAAAGGGGTCGATGTCAAGGACGACGCCCTCACCGGCAAGCAGGTCGACGAGTCGACGCTGACCCTCCCCGCGGGCGCCGGCGGCACGGTCACCTCGGTGACGGCGGGCGCCGGGCTCGAGGGCGGCACCATCACCAGGAGCGGCACCGTCCGCCTGGCCGGCTGCCCCGCCACCCAGGTCCTGAAGTCCAACGGCGCTGGCTACGACTGCGCGCCGGACGCCGACACCACCTACACGGCGGGAGCCGGCCTGCAGCTGAGCGGCGGTGAGCTCTCCCTGGCCGACGGCGGCGTCACCGGCGCGCAGATCGCCGACGACTCCATCACCGCGGCGGACCTGGGCTTCGTGCAGACCGCCTCGATCCCGGCGGGCAACCTCCCCCACGGCCTGTGTGCCGGCGTCAACTCCTTCGTGACCGACGGGCCCGGAGCGGTGGGCGACTTCGCGCTGACGACCTCCGAGCCGGCCATGCCGTCGGGCGTCATCACGAGCGGGCGCGTCGGCCCCCTCGTCGGCGGGACCTCGATCCGGCAGTACAACTTCTTCGTCTGCAACTTCAGCGGGACCACCGCCGCCATCCCGAGCGGCACGATGAGGATGCTGGTGATCACCCAGTAGCGATCGCCAGCAGCGATCGCCCGGCGGCCGGCGTCAGCCGGGCGCCGGTGCGGTGCGCGGCGGGCGCCGAGGACCGTCCAGGGCCGCCCGCTGCACCTCCAGCAGGCTCTCCCCGTGCCGCTCGGCCTCGAAGGCGCGGTGCCCGCCCCGGAGCCCGAAGAGCCGCTTGGTCCAGAGCAGGTAGCCGACGGCGAACAGGTTGACCAGCAGCGCGGCCACGCGCAGCCAGGTGACGCTCTCGACCAGCTCGTAGACCTCAAGCGGGATGAACACCGACGTGCCCACCACCGCGACGTACTCGCCCCAGCGCTTGAGCAGCCACAGCCCGACGCCCTCCACCAGCTGCAGGACGCCGTAGGCCAGCACGCCGGCGGCCACGAGCAGCAGCGTGGAGTGCTGGGCGTCGAGGGCCTTCTCGATCAGCTTGACCGGCCCCGTGTCCTCCAGGTCGATCCCCAGCTTGTCGGCCAGCGGCTCGAGCAGCGGCAGGTCCTCCTCGAAGACGCGCTGGAGGGAGTTCCGGGCACCGTCGAAGCGGTAGACGCCGTACGACAGGGCCACCAGCAGCAGCCCGCGCACGAGCCGCTCGGTGGCGAGCAGGCGCAGGACGACCGCGTCCTTGAGCGCCTTGCCGCGCAGGACGATCGGCGCCTCGTCGGCCGGGCCGGACCCGTCGGGCGGGCCCACGACGAAGTCCTCGCAGCGCAGGCAGCGCCACGCCTCCCCCACCGCGGTCCGGGTGCCCAGCCGCTCGGCCAGGTCGGGCTCGTCGGGCCGGTAGGTCACGTGCCCGCGGGCACCGCAGGAGCGCAGGCTCCAGTCGAACCGGGGCAGGGGGCGTCGCACGGGCCTCACGGTAGGGCCGCCCGGCC
The DNA here is from genome assembly GCA_964514085.1 of uncultured Nocardioides sp. Taxonomy (GTDB): domain Bacteria; phylum Actinomycetota; class Actinomycetes; order Propionibacteriales; family Nocardioidaceae; genus Nocardioides. Next base: position 2,930 of record CAZEPK010000060.1, on the reverse strand, counting down.
GGGCGGGGTCAGTTCACCGCGCGGTCGCGACCCTCCCAGTACGGCTTGCGCAGCTCGCGCTTGAGGATCTTGCCCGTCGGGTTGCGCGGCAGCAGCTCGACGACGTCCACCGACCTCGGGCACTTGAACCTGGCCAGCGACTCCGCGCAGAAGGCGATCAGCTCCTCCTCGGTCGCCGTCGTGGCGGGCTTGAGCGAGACCACGGCCTTGACCGACTCCCCCCACGTGTCGTCGGGGACCCCGATGATCGCGACCTCCATCACCGACGGGTGCTCGGCCAGCACCCGCTCCACCTCGGGCGAGTACACGTTCTCCCCGCCCGTGATGATCATGTCCTTGAGCCGGTCCTCCACGAAGACGAAGCCGTCGGCGTCGACCTTGCCCATGTCGCCGGTGCGGAACCAGCCGTCCGCCGTGATGACCTGCGCGGTGTCCTCCGGCTTGCCGAGGTAGCCCTTGAACAGCTGCGGGGTCCGCAGCCAGATCTCGCCGTGCTCGCCGGTGGGCAGGTCCTCGAGCGTGGCCGGGTCGACCACCCGCACCTCGACGCCCGGGATGGGCCGACCGGCAGAGACGAGGCGCTCCCGGTGCCCGCTGGCGACGGCGGTGCGGTGGTCCTCGGCCGAGAGCTGGGTGGCCACCCCGGCCACCTCGGTGAGGCCGTAGACCTGGAGGAAGTCGGTGTCCGGCCAGGCCTCCATCGCGGCCCGGAGCAGCGGAGGCGGCATCGGCGCGGCGCCGTAGGTGTAGGTCTTGAGCGCACCGAACAGCTTGACGGCGTCGGGCCCGGCCTGGAGCACCTGAGCCAGCACGGCCGGGACCAGGAAGGTGCGATTGGCGCCGTTGAGGATGGCTCCCGCCAGTGACGCGCCGTCGGGGTCGCGGGTCATGACGCTCGGCACGCCGTCGTTGATCGGGAACAGGACGTACGACGAGCCGCCGACGTGGAACAGCGGCATCGCCACCATGCACCGGTCGCCGGGCTCGAAGGCCCAGCCGTCGTGGGCGTTCTGCGTGTGGGCCACCATGTTGGCCTGGGTGAGCATGACGCCCTTGGGCCGGCCGGTGGTGCCCGAGGAGTACATCACCAGGCAGACGTCGTCGGGCGAGACGTCGTCGGCGCGCGGGACCCGCTCCGAGGCCTGGAGGAACGCTTCGTACTCGTCCCCCTCCGCGCCGTCCGGGGTGACCTCGATGACCTTCTCGACGTGGACCAGGCGGTCGCGGATCTTCTCGATCGTCGGCATCAGCTCGGACCCCACGACGAGCACCTTGGCGCCGGAGTCGTTGACGGCGTAGTCCACCTCGTCCCCGGCCGAGCGCCAGTTCACGATGGCGTTGGCCGCGCCGAGCGAGGCCGCCGCCAGCGACAGCTCGACGCAGGCGGGGTGGTTCTTGTCGAGGAACCCGACCACGTCGCCGCGGCCCACACCGAGCGCCCGGAGGCCCCCGGCGCAGCGACGGACCCGGTCCTCCCACTCCCGCCAGGTCCAGCTGCGCTCGCCGTAGGTGAACGCCAGCCCGTCGGGCAGGTGCTCGGCCCAGTGGGAGACGCGGTCGTCGACGAAGGTCGGTGCGGGGGCGTCGGTCATGCTGGATTGTGGCCGGGGCCACACCCCGCTCACAAGGGCGACCCGCTACCGCACGTCGAGGTGCTCGCAGTCGTCGGCGATGGTGCCGGCCGGCGGCCGGCCCTCGGCCACGACGGTGTCCTCGCCCGCTCCGCAGAGGACGAACGCTCCCTTGCCCGGGTCGATGATGACCATGCGGTCGTCGCCCCGGCCGCCGGAGAGCTGGTCGTCGCGGTAGCCCGAGACAATGTCCTCACCCGGGCCGCCGTAGAGCCGGTCGTCGTCCTGGTCGAAGGCGCCCACCACGAGGTCGTCGCCGGCGCCGCCGCCGAGGTCGTCGAGCCCCGGACCTCCCTTGATGATGTCGTCGCCACCGCCCCCGACGAGGAGGTCGTCACCCTGGAACCCGGTGAGCCGGTCGTCGCCCCCGCGGCCGCGCAGCGTGTCCTGGCCGTGGGTGCCGTTGATTGTGTCGGGACCGGCTCCGCCGTCCTTGACGACGGCGGAGGCCGCGCCTCCGGCCAGGACCAGCACGGAGGTGAGGACGGCGGCAGCGAGCTTCGACATGGCGGCATCGTGCCAGCGGATTGGTCCCGGACGGGAGGGACACGGGTCACGACTTCTTCTGGGACACCCAGCCAGGTCTCAGGATGGTCACAGCCGCGGCGGCCATCGTCGTACTCGTGAACGACTCGGACCCGACCAACCCGCTGCCGCCGCCTCCCGGCCAGCCGCAGCCCACGAACCCCCCGTCCTGGCGCCCCTACACCGACTCCGCGGCACCGACCTCTCCGATCCCCGCAGCCTCCTCGACGCCGCTCCGCCACAGCCGCGGCCGACGGACGGCCTTCGCGGGGACGGTCGTCGCCGCGTCCCTGTTGTTCGGTGGGGGCGCCGGGGTGGGCGGGGCAGCCGCCTGGACCGCGTGGCACGACGACAGCTCGGCGTCGAGTGCCACCGGTGCAGCGGCGCCCACGACCTCCCAAGTGGTGAACACCCCCAGCAGCCCGGCTCCCGACGGCAGCGTCCAGGCGGTCGCCGCCAAGGTGCTCCCCTCGGTCGTCAAGATCGACGTGAGCGGCGCCCAGGGTGCCGGCTCCGGCTCGGGCATCATCCTCAGCTCCGACGGCCAGATCCTCACCAACAACCACGTGGTCGAGCTGGCCGGTGACGGCGGGACCCTGCGGGTGACGTTCAACGACGGCAGCCACGCCGACGCCACGATCCTCGGCACCGACCCGCTGACCGATACCGCGCTCATCCAGGCCAAGGACGTCTCCGGGCTCAGCCCGGCCACGATCGGCACCTCGGGCGACCTGGCCGTGGGCCAGTGTGTGATGGCGATCGGCTCCCCGCTGG